>NZ_JBJQJO010000010.1:0-205664 GCF_046487395.1 Escherichia sp. WS1450 | reverse complement strand
ATACTCCTCCGGCAGAAGCAGAAAAAGCTTATTATGCTTCCATCGGAAACGATGATCTGGCAGCCTGAGTTCACAGATAAAACACTCTCCAGGAAACCCGGGGCGGTTCACAGTGTTGCGTTGGAGGATGTGGATTTATACCAGACACCCACATAAGCCTTAACTGGACCAAATGTATTGAGATCAGCATCAACCGGCATTTCGCCGTTGTTTTTCATAAACGTCAGGCTGGTAACACCAATATTGTCCAGAAAAGCTGATTTATCCTGGATATCTGCACCGTTCTGATTTTTCGCCAGACGTGAATTTGCGTTGTCATTTGCTGCCTTGACCGCTTTTGGCGTTGCCGCCAGCTCTTCACTGGTGCTGTTTGTTGCACTGCTTAACTGAGTAAAACCTTTTTCTGTCAGCGTGGCGTCAGGATGGCGGCGGGACTGCTCATGCTCTGCGATTTTGTCATCGACGTAATCCTGCGTCGCCATCACTGTGCTGGCATCAATACTCAGCTCAACGGACGCCACGTTGCTGAGAATAATAACCATGCGGCAGGTCTGCGCACGTCCGGAGCCTTCAGCCAGTTCTGGCTTATAGCTTTCAGCCATGTTGGATACCGCAATCAGTGTTCCGGCATCGTCATACAGACCAAGCTCACGCATCCAGAAGCCGCCCACTTCGGGCGGTACAACCAGTTCAGCCACAATATAGTTTTTATTCTTATTATCCACACTGACTTTATTCAGAGCGTGACGCCAGACCTCATGCACCAGTTTCGTCTGACCGGCATCCGGCACCGGTAATTTGCCATTACCGTCACCCACGGCCATTGCAGACAGGTTTACTTTTTTCCCGCCGGGGACAGTGGCGGCTGCCAGCTTTGCGGCTCCGGCAGTAGTGATAACGGTTTTAAATTTCGTGCTCATTGTTTCTCACTTATCCGGGATAAACAGTAATAACATCACCATCACAGACCACACCGCCTGTATACAGGTAGCCGGGAATGTCCTGGGTAATGTTCAGACCAATAAGGTGACGGCTTGCGGGTTTGGCATCAGCAATCAGTCGCTCCATTTCCAGATACATTTCCTCTGTGATGCCGCTTTCCAGTACACCAATATCGAGCCGGAAGGTGCCGGGCGGGTCATTGTTTTCCCACCACTCCGTCACATTGATGAGATAGCCGAGCGGCTCCACCACACGCCGGATTGCGCCGACAGTGCCTTTATGACAGTGGATGAAATAGGCATCGCGGATAACGGCGCGTTTTGTCGCTTCCGGCCACTTTTCATCCCACCTGTCGACCGAAAACGCCCACGCCAGCCACGGCAGCAGATTTGCCGGACAGGTGTCCGGGTTCCACAGCTCACGAATACTGACCGGCGTTTTTTCAATTTCCGCACAGGCTTTTGCAGCGGCGACTTCAAGCGGTGATGAGCCGGTCGGCAGCAGTCGCGAATCACTCATCCGAGCCTCCGGTCACGACGCGGTATTCGGTACAGAAAGACGCCTGCGTGCTGTTAAGCACGATATCGGCCAGCGGTGCAGCCAGTTCGACACGCTGCACGCCTTCCACATGCAAAGCGGCATAAATGGCAGACAGACGGATGTCGCGCCCCAGCCGGTGCTGTGCCGTGATGTACGCTTCCAGTTTTTTCACGGCGGCAGCGCGTATGGGTTCGCTTTCGGGACCAGGGTAAAGGTAAAGCGTGGCGTTTATCTGGTATTCAACGATGGCGGCAGACTGCACGGTCACGCGGTCGGCCACCGGCCTGACGTCCTCGCCATTAAGGGCGTTACGCACCACCGCCAGCAGGTCTTCGGATGCGACACCGTTATTTTCACGTGACAGCACAGAGATGGTGACGCAGGCCGGAGACGGACTGGTGACAGAGATATCCGCGACACGCCCGTCAGCACTGCGACCATGATACTGATAGGCACCCACCGACCCGGCGACGCTTAAACCTTCAAAGGCCTGCTGAATACGCAGACGATAATCGGTGTCAGATTCCATCACGGCCGGTGTCGGCGGGATGGTCGAATCATCTGCCGGGGTGATAGTCAGACGCGTGGTGTTGTAATTGGCACCAATCACATCAAGGTCATTACCCGCGGCACAGGCCAGCATCACCGCCCGTGCGGCCTCATTCACACGCTGACGCCAGAGAAGCTCACGATAAGCATTTTCCTCCAGCAGTTTGACGAGAGGCTCGGATTCCAGCGTCAGGGTACGGGCGACCGCCTCCTGCTGGTCTTCCGGGTAAAGGGAAATCAGTGTCGCCTTGCGTTCGGCAAGAATGGTTTCAAAGTCCAGCTCCTCGACCACATCCGGTGCGGGTAGCTGGTTCAGGTCGATAATCGGCATGGTTTCAACTCACAGGGATGGTTAACGAAAGTGGCTGGCCGGTGTCGTTGTGCTGACCGGTTAACGTGACCGTCATTCGCCCGTCAAAACTGCGCTCAGTGGTGACGGATGACAGGGTGACGCGGGGTTCCCATTTCAGCACCGCCATGTAACAGGCGACCTTAATCTGCAACTCAAGCGCCGGAGTCTGCGGCTGGTCAATCATTGACGCCAGCAACGAGCCGTAATCACGACGCATCACCCGCGAGCCGACCGGTGTGCGCAGGATATCGCCGATACTCTGGCTGATATGCTCAAGGTCAGTGACAGTCAGGCCATCACTGCGATTCATTCCGAGATAACGCGCAGTCATAGAGGTCCCCCGGTTGTGCCGCCGCTGTCGCCGGGATGTTTATGGGTATGCAGTACCTTACCGTTTGATGAGAGTTCACCGCCGGTGTGTTCAATGTTGCCGCGCATCGTCCCGCCCTTCTGTACTTCCAGCGTGCCGGTAATCAGTCTGTTGGTGCAGACCACCTCCGGGGTGTCCAGGGTGATGCGGGTTGACGCTTTCACCATGACTACCGGCACCGTGGCGGTAACAGAATCAGAAGCCGTCACGCTGGCCGTTTTAATTCCGCTTACCATCAGTGCACTGGTTTCAGGTTCATACTCAATCACCGCCCCGTCAGGGAAACGTATGTGCAGGGCATCCGCCGACGCAGACGGCGGAGGGTTATCGCCGGAATAAATCCCCGGCAGAACGAACGCCGTGTCGAGTTCACCGCCCACGGCCAGAATCAGCACCTGTTCCCCCACGGAAGGTGCCCACCATGTGCGTGAACGTCCGGCACGATGGGTCAGCCACTGAAGCCAGTCGGTGCACATGCCGCCGGTCTGCACACGGCAGCGACCGGCGTTAAGGTCGGTTTCGACGATAATGCCGGGGCGTATCATGTTGCGCAGTGCGCGCGCGAGTTCCTGGATATTTGCGAGTGTTTTCATAAGATCTAGCATGCTGCTGAGAACTGATGAGAACAATAAAAGAGTGTTTTTCTAAGGTTGACACAACACTCCATTTGAAGTGAATATAATGATTACTTAACTGGCAAAAAAACATCCTCACTAATTGGAGCCAATGGATACACGCATGTCAGACATTCTAATTACTTATGATGAACGGAAAGATAAATTTGAGTCCTATGCCCTTACTCTTAAATCGTTATTAACCACGTTAATTCGCAATGAAAAAATTTCAATTCACTCACTTGAATCAAGAGTTAAAACAAAAAAAAGCCTTGAAGGTAAGATTAATAAAAAGGGAAAATACAAGTCTATAGATGATATTACTGATATCGTTGGTATCAGGATCATCACACATTATGCTGATGATGTTGATAAGATAGCTGCTATAGTTGAAAAGGAGTTCACCATTGACCAAGAGAACTCTATTGATAAAAGAACCTCAATTGCGCCTGATAAATTTGGTTACCTATCACTTCATTATATAGTAACTTTAAACTCAACCAGAACAAACTTAAAAGAATATGAAGTATATAAAAACATCAAAGCCGAATTACAAATACGATCAATCCTTCAGCATGCCTGGGCGGAGATTGAACACGACATTGGTTATAAGTCGGCCACAGGACTGCCTAATGAAATAAGAAGATACTTTTCACGCTTAGCTGGTCTTTTAGAAATGGCCGATGATGAATTTATTAAAATCAGAAAAAAGATTTCTGAACGGCAGAAAGAGGTTGCAAAAGAACTAGAGCAAGGAACTAGTGATTCAGCTTTAGATATTTTCACTTTGGATGAATTCTTAAACACAAGTCGAATTATGAGTGAACTTTCAGAAGAGATAAAAGAAAAAACAGGAATCACAGTACATGGCCGATACAAGGATAAAGATTTGGGATACCTACTAAATGGTTTAAACCTAGCAAACATAACTACAATAGAACAACTCAATCAAAAACTCTCACAAATGAAAAAGCAGATCGTAGATAGAATATTCTGCTTCGGAGAACCATTTATTAGTTATTGCAGAGAAACCCCCATGCCAAAAGAAGCTCTTTTGAGTTATTTATGTCAAATTATCGTTGCGTTTCAAAACTCACCTTCGTTAGAATCTGAATTTAATAACAAAGCAGGTTTAAATCTGAAAAACAGCAATATCTCCGATTTTTTCTCGAATATAAGAGAAAACATAAGCACACAACCTTAGCTTTAGTTTTAACGTATTCTAACAGAAGACTGCTGCCGGTAAGCACCGGCAGCAGCGATGAGGTGTCGGGAATGGCACAACTAACGCTCAAGGTGAGCCAGGATAATCTCTTCAATCATCTGCACATCCTCACCGGTAAAGCCGAGCAGAGGACGCGTCGGATAATCAATTTTCTTACCGTCTTTCCGGGTTTCTTCCGACAGACCGAACTGATGCACACTGGCGATTTTCGGTGACTTTCCGCCGTAAAACTCCATTGATGCCTGTTCCGGGCTGGCGCGGATATGCAAAAAACGACTGGTGATAAGTTTCGCAAACATTTTTCGCTTAACACGACCGGTCTTTTTTCTGGCGCTCTGCTGCTGGCGTGGTGCGTAGGGTGTGCCGTCCGGGGCTTTCTGTGCCATCACCCGGCGCTGCTGACTCTGCCGCAGATGTTTCGCCAGTTCGGTGCTCAGTCGCCGACGCCCTGATGGTGACAGTGATTCAATCAGCCCGGTCAGCCGGTCTTCAAAACGCTTAAACTCATTCATCCCACTTGCTCACCAGTTCGCCATTGATATAAAGCTCCATCGGGCGGATGACCGGCTCCGGCGGCGGAGGTTCCGGGATATTCTTCACATGCAGTGCGCCGTCCACCTCACTGACCAGCGTGCGCTCGGTCAGCATCAGGCTGATGCTGATATCAAAGCTGCTGTCATTGTTGATGTCCGCATAAAACGTGAAGCCCTTTTTCTGGCCTTCGTCGGTGGTCATGATGTCGGGCTGATTTTCCCGCAGCCACGCCAGCACCGGCACGATGAGCAGGTCAAAATCACCGGTAAAGTCGGTCACAATGACATTGAGCGTGTAACGCTTTTCGAATGACAGCGACGTCGCCAGCGTGGAGGCAATACTCCCGTTATCCACGAATATCCGCAGCATCTCGGGACTGGTTTTCAGCACCGTGACGGCATCAGTCAGCGCCCTGCGCAGGCTGTCGGGTTTGAGCATCGTTTTCGTCCTGACAGTGTTTAATCATTTTTACCTGGCTGGCACAGCGTGCCAGCGCGTTCTCAAGCAGCCGGATATCGGCACTTAAATCGCCGTTCGTCTGCGGGTCACTGCCCGGCATCGGGCAAAGGCTCACTTTCGGGCAGGCGTTGTGGACAATCACTGGCGTCGGTGCAGGCGGGGCGCTGGTGCAACCGGCGCACAGCATCAGGCAGGTCAGCGCCGTACCAGCGGCGAAAATCTTCGTTTTCATTGAGTAACCTCGTGATGGTTTTCTCGCGCTGTGCTTCACGCTTCGCGGCGTTCTCCAGTTCCTGACGCAGTGCCACCTGCGCCAGCTCGTTTTTGTCTGCCCTGGTGATGGCAACATGAAGCTGATTTTTCAGCACGGTGATGGTCGTCTGCTGTTCACTGGCGACGTTGTTCGCCCTGTCCAGCGAGGCGCGCAGGCTGGCATTTTTGTGTTTCACCAGAAACAGACCGGCCACCGCCAGCGATAACAACACAACCAGCACAATCATCAGTTTTGACATAGTTCCCGCCCCTCAAGACGCTGACGGCAGGCCGTACGTATCAGCCGGAAAAACAGCGATGCCACGAGATAAATCAGTGCGGTAAAAATCCCCCCGGCAGCGACCAGCGAGATAAACGTCGCCACCATCACCATCAGAGCCGCCGCCCGTCTGCGCCACGGCATCGGCTGCAAAAACAGCGACGTGACAATCTTCACGGCCAGCGATTCCGGCGGCAGCTCCCGCCCGTAGCGTTCCAGCACATACTCAGTGGCATACACGCCGACACCACCGGCAACCACACAGATAACCGTCGCCAGAATCGCCCAGGTGGCGACAAAACTGACGGCCACGCTCTGCGGGTAAATCAGGGACAGTGCCAGCATCAGCGCCAGCGACACGTTCAGCATCAGTGAAAGGGATAATTTCTTCATGGTGTTTACTCCGTTTAAGCCGGTACGCCGCCGGCGGTACGCCAGACGGTGACCAGTTTTTCCAGTGAATGCTCACGCTGACCGTAACCGGCACCCGGCAGGGACGCCCAGATATTGCGACAGCGTGAAATGGCGCGCTCAATGCGTCCCGCCCGGATGTCATCCAGTGCACCGCGTTCGCGGATCAACTGAATGGCGAGTCTGTCCTGTGACAACGGACTGAAATCCGGCAGGGCAAGCTGTTTGCGGTAATGCGGCCAGAACAGGTAAAGCTGCTGATAGCGACCGGAGGCCGTGGATTTTTCACCGCGACGGTTAAACACCTTCGCCGGTCGGCCATGTGCGAACGGGTGGTCACTGTAGTCGGTGAAAATTTCCGGCTTTCCGTCCAGTCCGGTAACTATCACGTCATAGCCCCGGTTTTTCGTCAGCGGATGATTCGCCGTCCCTTCGGACACGGCCAGCATGTCGAGAAAGGCGGCGATATTCTGATGCGTGTTAATTACCGGCATTACGGTTTCCCCCTGCCCTTAAAGCGGCGCTGAATGGCAATCTCAATCACCTGATAACCGGCGATACCCAGCATGGAACCGATGCCGCACACCGCAGGCAGTGACAGGTCAGGAAACTGCACCAGAACAACACCGGCAACCATCGAGACAAAACCGCCGAGCAACATGCGCCCGATAAACAGACGCGGGGTGATGGGTTCACCACCGGCAAGCACCTTGCCGACAACAATCAGCACCCCAATCATGAAAAGCGACAGGACGCTTTTTTCTTCTGCTGTCATGCGTTACTCCCACAGATTGACAGTTTCAGCCACGGGCGCGGTCTGAACGTCGGGCAGTTCGACGGCGGTGCCGTGTGGCAGCACCGCCCCCAGTTCAGCCAGTCCCGGATTTGCGGCGAGCACGGCCCCGACCACGCCCTCAGTGCGCCCGTAATAGCGGACACAAATGGCGTCGAGCGTGTCGCCCTGTAGCGCAAAGGTCTTCATCAGATTTGACTCACGATGCAGCGCGGCTTGTCCTGGATGCGCGCCACTGCCCAGCGCATATCCCGCCACAGCTCATCAATGGTGCTGTCAATGCTGTCGGCCTTCTTGTCGCCTTTCGCACTGGCATCCACACCGCGATAACGTTCATAAAGCGACGCGGTCGCCATCGCACACACGGCGCGCTCGTAGTAAAAAAGTTTGATGCTTTCACCGTCGATGTCGTCCGCCGGGACGTCCGCCAGACGCGTAAAACCGGCGGCAATTTTCTGTTCGCGGTACTCGTACAGCTCCGCATTCGTCTCCGCCATGCCTGACTTGATGGCCTCACGCAGACGGGCGGGGGCGACGGTCTGCTCAAGGCGCATACGTTCCCGGACGCGCTTCGGGTCGATATCGGGAAAAAAGAACGTGTTTTTAATCACCGGCTCGTCGCCTGCCGGTTGCGGGATGACCACCGTACCCTCACCGGACACGGGAGCCTCCTTTCGCGGAATAATCAGCGTCATCATGACTACCTCTGAAAAGTCGGGCGGTGGACGCCGGTGCAGTGTCAGGTGATTCACCCTCACTGACCGGCGTGCCGCCCTGGCGCGGGGCGCATTCGGTTGTTAACTGGCTTTCTCTTTCGGGCGTCCACGTTTTGCCGGTGTCACGCTCCGGGTCTTACGCGGGGTACGGGTGGCCGCTTTGGGCTGCGGCTCCGGCTTCGGTTTCAGCTCCCGCTCCAGTCGTTCAATCTCTTTTTTGACGCCTGCCTGACAGTCGAGCTGTGTCGCACGTTGCAGGTGCGCCAGCGCACCGGCGGCATCACCAGCGTCACGCAGAAACAGACCGGTGATTTTGTGCAGCTTTGCGCGCACTTCATCAGGCATGTCAGCAGCGGCAGTCAGTTCAAGGGTCTCCGTCAGCAGGCGGGTATCCACAGACTCACCGGCCGCGTGGGCGCGCATGGCCGCAAGCGCCACCTCCTCGGTGAACATGTACGGCGGGGTGCGGCGGTGTTTACCCGGCATGGTCAGACCGTACTTCAGGGCATAACGGGCAATCTCCAGCGCACCGGCAATATCGCCGGTATCCAGACGCCACAGCATGACCGTCATCAGAATGTCATCCTGTGCGCCTTTGCCCTGCTCCAGCACGCCGTTCACCCACGGCAACCAGAACGGCAGCAGTTCGCGCTTTTTCGCGGCCTTCAGCTCTTTTGAATAAATCGCTTTCAGTGTGCGCTGGTCTGCGGCCAGCTTGACCAGCATCTGCTCATAGACAGTTGCATGTCGCAGCGGGGCGGCTTCCCGCTGCGCGGTCATCGCTGCCGAGACCCGCATCATGTGGCGCTGTGCGGGACTCGTCATCGGTTACGCTCCCGGCTCTGCGGTCGCTTTAGCCGGTGTGGAGAAATCACCGACCTTAATTTTTTCCACCAGACAACCGGCGGCGTAGTCCTCCACCACGTAATCAATGTTCATTGACTCGTAGTTCTCCACGCGGTCGAGTTTCGGGTTTTCCTCAATCACGCGGCGATGGCTGTCATCCATGTAGTAGATGGACAGGTTTTCCAGCTTCGTGATGAGCATCGCATCCGCCGGGAAGTACGGGACGCGTACCGCTGGCAGGTTGCCGATGCGTTTCTGGCTGATGATGACGTCAGCGGCCAGCATTTCGCTGTTGTCCTGCTCCCTGTTGACGATGGGGAAATACTTGTCCGCCAGTAGCTGGCGACCCACAATCACCACAAGGTCAGGGTCTTCCTGATACCACGGCTCAATCAGGTTGTTGGTCGCATCCATCACCAGTGCGTCAAGGCTGGCATAATCACCGCCCTTACCCACGCGGATAACCTCAGAGGTGGTGCGGCCTTCCTCGTCAGTGACCTTACTCATCACACGCGCCGGGGCTTCATTGCGGTATTTCTGCAGCCAGCCGACCGCCACATCCTGCAGCATCGGATTGCTGCTGCGGTCAGAGGTTTCGGCACGCTTCACGCCGTTAAAACCGGCCATGATTAAATCAAGGGACTGACGTTTGATAATGGCGTTACGGACACGGAGCTGGAAATCCTGATAACGCGCCCACAGGTCAAGCGTTTTGTAGCGAATATAAAAATCGAAGTTAATCTGGTCGCATTCGTACTTACTGGACGCCAGCTTCGAGAAGTCCTTCGGCTGACGCTCGGTGCCACCGGCGGTGTCGGTGGTGCTGGCGATGGAGCCGGTGACACCGATACCAATTTTTTCCCCTTTCATTTCGCTGACCGGCACAATGTTGATGCGGGTCAGAAAGTCAGAGGACTCCTGCATGGTGTTCATCAGGGTCTGGGTGACCGACGGTTCAACGGTGAATTTTTTCGACACATCACCGGCGTCGATGCCGTTCAGCTCGGCAACACGGGACAGGTAGGCATTAAATTTAAAGCGGGTTTCCTGGCGCATAGTTTTTCCTGAAATTAAGGGTTAATCGTGAAGGTTTTCCCGGACTGACTGACGCCGGTCAGCAGTTCGTCATCAGGGCGTCACCGCCACCGCCGGTGGCCTTGCTGCGGCGCTGCTGGGTCAGACTTTCGGTGTGGTCGAGACTGTTTTTCAGGCGGGTGAATGCCTGGCTGGTTTCATCCGCCCTGTCAGCTACATCCTGCTTAAGTGCGGAAAAGGCGGTTTCCATCTCTGCGAGGCGCTGCTCAGTGGCACTCAGTTTTTCCTGCACATGTTCAGCAACAGCGGTCACCGCTTCATGCACGTCATTCAGACGGGCGTCATCGCTGGCCTGTTTGCGGCCAAAAATGGATTTCACCTTTTCGGTCAGGGCGGTGAACACGGTTTCAGGCAGGTCTTCAAATTCCAGCTCAACAGGCGTTGCCACTGAAATCAGGTTTTCAGGGCTTAATTTGAAGCGGTTCAGGGGGTTGTGTTTTGCCGTGCGGCAGAATTCCAGGTATTCCGTGCCGAGGCTTGCCGGGTCATCGGTGACGGCCAGACCCACCAGATAACATTTGCCGGTATTGGCAAAGTTCGGCTGAATTTCCATTGAGGTATAGACCTTCTGCGCGGCCTTGTTCATCGCGATAAGGTCATCGGTCGGGGTGATTTTCGCAAACAGCGCCCATTTGCCTTTCAGCGCCGAATCATCGTCAATCTTTTCGGCCTTCAGTTCGGCCACATCGCCATAACGCTTAAAAATACCGTCAGGCAGGATGCCGCGCAGATGTTCCAGGTTAATGCGGCAACCATAGACTCGCGGGTCAAAGGTTTCGGCCATTTCCTGAATATCCTGCGCACTGATGACACGCCCGTCACAGGTGTCACCCTCAACGCCGATACGAAAGAATTTTGAGACTTTTTTTGCCATTGTCAGGAGTCCTGAATAGTGATTAGAGGAGTCACATGTCGGCATCAGTTTCCCGACGATGCGCATCCTCCGCCATCAGTCCCGGATGGCTTATCACTGACACAACAGCACCTTAGCGAATCGCGGGGCGCGACTCAGTAGCCTTGCCGTGTATTCATCACGGCGAGGTATTCATGACCATCACCACAGACACCACTCTTTTACACGACCCGCGTCGTCAGGCGGCGCTGCTGTACTGGCAGGGATTTTCCGTGCCGCAGATTGCCGCCATGTTGCAGATGAAACGCCCGACGGTGCAGAGCTGGAAACAGCGCGACGGCTGGAACAGCGTTGCCCCCATCAGCCGTGTCGAAATGAGTCTGGAAGCGCGGCTGACCCAGCTCATCATCAAACCGCAGAAAACCGGCGGTGACTTCAAGGAAATTGACCTGCTCGGACGCCAGATTGAACGACTGGCACGGGTCAACCGTTACAGTCAGACCGGCAACGAGGCAGACCTTAATCCGAACGTCGCTAACCGCAACAAAGGCGGGCGTCGCAAACCGAAAAAGAATTTTTTCAGTGACGAGGCCATCGAAAAGCTGGAGCAGATTTTCTTTGAGCAGTCTTTCGAATATCAGTTGCACTGGTATCGCGCCGGGCTTGAGCACCGCATCCGCGATATCCTGAAATCCCGCCAGATTGGCGCGACGTTTTATTTTTCCCGCGAGGCGCTGCTGCGCGCCCTGAAAACCGGTCATAACCAGATTTTTCTGTCGGCCAGTAAAACGCAGGCGTATGTGTTCCGTGAATACATCATCGCCTTTGCCCGGCTGGTTGACGTTGACCTGACCGGTGACCCGATTGTCCTGGGCAATAACGGCGCAAAACTGATTTTTCTCGGCACCAACTCCAACACCGCACAGAGCCATAACGGCGACCTGTACGTCGACGAGATTTTCTGGATCCCGAATTTTCAGGTACTGCGTAAGGTGGCATCAGGTATGGCCTCACAGAGTCACCTGCGCTCAACCTATTTCTCCACCCCGTCCACGCTGGCGCACGACGCCTACCCGTTCTGGTCGGGTGAACTGTTCAACCGGGGACGCGCCAGCGCCGCCGAACGCGTGGAAATCGACGTCAGTCATAACGCCCTTGCCGGTGGGCTTCTCTGTGCGGACGGTCAGTGGCGGCAGATTGTCACCATTGAGGACGCGCTGAAAGGCGGCTGCACGCTGTTCGACATTGAGCAGCTTAAACGCGAAAACAGCGCCGACGATTTTAAAAACCTGTTCATGTGTGAATTTGTTGACGACAAAGCGTCGGTATTCCCGTTCGAGGAGCTGCAACGCTGCATGGTCGACACGCTGGAAGAATGGGAAGACTATGCGCCGTTTGCAGCCAATCCGTTCGGCTCCCGTCCGGTATGGATTGGTTACGACCCGTCACACCGTGGCGACAGTGCCGGATGCGTGGTGCTGGCACCGCCGGTGGTGGCCGGTGGCAAATTCAGAATACTTGAGCGTCACCAGTGGAAAGGCATGGACTTTGCCACTCAGGCGGAATCCATCCGCAAACTCACCGAAAAATACAACGTCGAATACATCGGAATTGATGCCACCGGCCTCGGTGTCGGCGTGTTCCAGCTCGTGCGCTCGTTCTATCCCGCCGCGCGCGACATCCGCTACACGCCGGAAATGAAAACCGCAATGGTGCTCAAGGCAAAAGACGTTATCCGTCGTGGCTGTCTGGAATATGACGTCAGCGCCACCGACATCACCAGCTCGTTTATGGCTATCCGCAAGACCATGACCAGCAGCGGACGCAGCGCCACCTATGAGGCCAGCCGCAGCGAGGAAGCCAGCCACGCCGACCTCGCCTGGGCGACCATGCACGCCCTGTTAAATGAGCCACTCACCGCCGGTATCAGCACCCCGCTGACATCCACCATTCTGGAGTTTTACTGATGAGCAAGAAAAAAGGGAAAACACCGCAACCTGCGGCAAAAAAAATGACCGCCAGCGCCCCGAAAATGGAGGCATTCACCTTTGGTGAGCCGGTGCCGGTACTCGACCGCCGTGACATTCTGGATTACGTCGAATGCATCAGTAACGGCAGATGGTATGAGCCACCGGTCAGCTTTACCGGTCTGGCAAAAAGCCTGCGTGCTGCCGTGCATCACAGCTCACCGATTTACGTTAAACGCAATATTCTGGCCTCGACATTTATCCCGCATCCGTGGCTTTCCCAGCAGGATTTCAGCCGCTTTGTGCTGGATTTTCTGGTGTTCGGTAATGCGTTTCTGGAAAAGCGTTACAGCACCACCGGTAAGGTCATCAGACTGGAAACCTCACCGGCAAAATATACCCGCCGTGGCGTGGAGGAGGATGTTTACTGGTGGGTGCCGTCCTTCAACGAACCGACAGCCTTCACGCCCGGTTCCGTGTTTCACCTGCTGGAGCCGGATATTAATCAGGAGCTGTACGGCCTGCCGGAATATCTCAGCGCCCTTAACTCTGCCTGGCTGAATGAGTCAGCCACGCTGTTCCGCCGCAAGTATTACGAAAACGGCGCTCATGCCGGATACATCATGTACGTCACCGATGCCGTGCAGGATCGCAACGATATCGAAATGCTTCGCGAAAACATGGTCAAGTCGAAAGGCCGCAATAACTTTAAAAATCTGTTTCTCTATGCCCCGCAGGGGAAAGCCGACGGCATTAAAATTATCCCCCTCAGTGAAGTGGCGACGAAGGACGATTTTTTTAATATCAAAAAAGCCAGCGCCGCAGACCTGCTGGACGCGCACCGCATCCCCTTTCAGTTGATGGGCGGCAAGCCGGAGAACGTCGGGTCGCTGGGTGATATTGAGAAAGTGGCAAAGGTCTTTGTCCGCAATGAGCTTATCCCGCTACAGGACAGGATCCGCGAGATAAACGGCTGGCTCGGTCAGGAGGTCATCCGCTTTAAAAACTACTCACTGGACACTGACAACGGCTGAACATCGCCGCCTGCGGGCGGCTTTTTTACATCCCTTAATCACGCCCTCACACGCTCACCACCGCACAAAACACCCCGCAGACACACCAGCGCCTCAACGGGCAGACTAAGCGCCGTCACGACGCGCTGAGACGCTGAAAAAATAAAATCAGCACCACCGCCAGCGCGCAGTGCTTTCCCCGCCTCGCCCGCCCGCTTCATGGGGCGGTTTTAATGCAGTTGCATAGATACTATGGATCCGCACCAGTCCTGACCGCACGCAGCCTGAACGGACATCCCCGACGCATGCAAAAACATTCACTTGTTGCATGCAACGGCTTATTTAATGACAAATCAACTTAAATTTACAAAATCCACAGGTATGGATACTTTGCGAACATGATAGGCTTACGAGAATTATCGTGCCTGTTTTTGAACGGAGAAAGTTATGCAAGGTGAAGTTGATGAACAGCAACTAAATGAGATTATTTCGGAGTTTGGATACTATCCAGTAGAAGTTAACATTGAGACTGAACAATTTTCTTTGCGTACTTTACCCGGTCTTATTGAGAAAGTGGAACGTATTAACAATGATAAAAACGTTGTTAATGGTTGGATATACCCTGGGAATCGAAAGGTATATAACCTTAATGGTGACACATACACAATGCCTTATAGTTACCGAGTATTCGGCATGCCCAAAACGCACACACTAAAATTAAAAAACACATCCTCGTTAGAAACTCTCAACTTTGTTGTGTGGTGCCTCTCTTTTTTCAAGGGTATAAGATTGACAACCACTGACGCTGGTTTTCTTGATGCAACCACTATCAAGCCCACTAAGTTAACTGACTTTATTCTCGTTGGATGCTCTGAAAAAGAAGTAATAGAGCTAGCACTTAACTATATAAAAGACAAACAAAAAGATGAACGCTCCATTAAAAGAATAGCTGCGGTGATACACTCCCTATTCCTATCACATAACCCACTATACCTTTCCTTTGAGAAATTCCAGTATCTTTATATGGCTCTTGATTGCTGTTTTGCTATAGCATGGGATGAAAGGGATAAAGTCATTAAAGAGAAAAAACCATCTCATCAAAATAGAGTATATTGGATGTGCGAAAATTACGGTGTAAAAATCCCGTCATGGGCAACAGATGAATGTAATGTTTCAGTTATACGCAATGATAATTTTCATGAAGCCATTTTTAATGGGCAACCGCTTGGTTTCTCTAGTATCAATGATTGTCAATATGGTAGCGATATATTGCTACAAATGCAGGCTCTGGTATGTCGTCTACTAGCGGCAATACTCTCTGTAAATGATCGTAAATATATCGCATCTACAATCAGCTCGATAGAGTACCATTCATTAAAATTAACTTAATGCTAACGCCTCACTTCGCTCGTTGTTCAACCCCGCCAGCCCTGAAAACAAGTTTCACGACTGGCGGCGTTCTCTATCGTCTGCGTGGTGGTGGCGCAACTCTGGACTGACCGATATAGTTAAACCGCCCGTAATTATCCCGGACTATTTCGGCACACCCGACCAGCTCGTCAGGCGTCAGATTTTCGTTGACCATAATCTGCTGTAGACGGTGAACAATAGCCATCAGCTTGATATTTTTAGTGTTATGTTGCGGTATCTCGCCTGGTATTCCGTGCATTATCCAAGCCACCCGTTTTGCTTTGCACTCTCAATCTGTTCATCTGAATAGTTCCATGCTCCATCCGTGGCAACCATTGCCCCGCCAGACATCCCCGTCTCTGGTTCATACATAACAGCAAGGCCGAGCTGATGCATAATTTCATGATTAATTCTGAATACCAGACCACGCTCACTAAGTTCTTTCCAGTTCACAATCTCATATGCGCTTGTATTAAGCAGCTCAATACTTAGCAAGACATAATCTTCCAGCCAGTCTGACAGGTCAGTAACATCTGTTATCCGGGCTTCAACCTTTCGCCCCGTAAACACACCCTGCACCCATTCATGCAAAATCAGCGTGTCCCCGCGCTCATAATTACGGTCATTTTTCCGAAACTCTGCACGTTTCTTTCCTTCCAGCACAAGGTCGAAATATTTTGCGTGCAGCTTTACCTCGTGAATTTTTGCCATGATGTCCACTCCATTACTGTTGAGAATCCCGGCCACTCATCAGTGACCGGATACGTGAATTTTTTCCCGTCATAATTTACGGTCGCGCCACGCGCCAGCGCCTCAAGTTCCCATCGCTGAGGCCAGATGCCGTTCTGAGCAAGGTCAACACGGATACGGGTAATTTGCATACGCTCCGACCGGGTCAGCCTGGCCGATGGCGCTATTTCATTCGGTTTTAACGGACTTCCGTTTCTTTGCTGACGGTTTGGTGTTCTCAGGCCGTGTTTTAATGCGCCCCTGAGCGCCCTCACGACCTCCGGGTCATTCCATTCGATAACACCGTCATCAACCAGATTAAGCACGGCTGCGGCGTGCTCAGAAGGTGTGGGAGCCGGTAACGAAGTATCACCACCGGTGAGCTTTCCACAGTTATTGACAGGACTCCGAGGCGCGGCGATGCCGCTTATTAAAGTCAAAGGCTCAACGACCGGAACTTTCGGCACAATGCGCCAGTCCGTCGTTCTGGTGATATGAATATGACGCGCGCCGAGATGCGGCGCGTAAATGCCGACCACTCTCTCGACTTCTTCCTCATACTCGTTAACGTCATCCGACGGGCTACGGGCGACCCTGACAGTCTGACAATCGCGCGGGACATTTGCCCCACCCTGCGCGCTGATATACAACGCAAAATCACCACTGTCTGCGGCGGCGCGTGCAGCCTCGACGCGTTCGTCAAACTCATCAGCAATGCTGACGCCGTGAGGCAATTTGCGTAGTTCACGGTAAGCCCCCATTGTCGGCAGGCCAGCCGTTTTAAATTGCGGAATGCGCCACGTTGACGCCCATGCGGTAACAGCCGCAGCAGTATCTTTCAGCGGCCTGCCAGTATCGTTATCGAGCTGACCATCCAGTGCATAGCCGTCGATGTTTTTTGAGATGTATTTCGCGATATATCCCGCAGCACCGCCCCGGTTAAGGTGCTTTGCCTGAAAACGGTTTCGCGCAGCGCCTCTTTCGTCACTATCCTCTTTGAGCGCATAGCGACGCATGATTTCGATAATCTGGTTACGCTGGCATGGATTACAAAAAAGCATCATATGCCAGTGCGGCGTTCCGTCGTGGTGTGGCTCGACGACACGCAAACCGTAGACCTGTAAATCATTATCCTTGAATGCCGTGCGCATCAGGCTCCAGATACGGCAGAGATAACGCTGCGCATCCTTTGGATTAAATGCCTCATCGTTCCAGCCGTGATTAAGCTGAACGGTTTTACTTTCGCCTTTTCCGACCTGACGTGTCGGGTGATACTTTGACGGCGCGGTCAGCGTGATAAACATCCCCACATCACCCTCTGCGGCGGCGTAACGCTCAATACCGGCAATGGTGTTCATCAGCTCCATCCGGCGAATTTCAGGATTAGAAATACTGCCCATCACCTTACTGATAAGGTCGATGCGCTCGCCGGTTTCCCTGTTTTCAAGGTCACACGATTTAAGAAATTCCAGATTTGCCTGGCGGCGCGCACGCACATCACGAATGGCATGTTTACTGGCATAAGGAGAACGGTCTTTATTGACCTCCCCGACAGCTATCAGTAACGCTTCATGCCAGCGCATACGCTGGCCTTTAAGCTGATGAGTCCACCACTCATCGTTAAACAGACGGGCAATGGCAGAATATGCCTGCCTCGTGGTCATCTGTCCTTTACGGTATTTTTTCCAGTAAAGCGGGGAAATATTGAAAGCACGTGCAGCGCCAGCAACATGACCATACAGATGCGCCTGCGCCTCATCCGTAAACAGCGATTCTTTTTCGCCATGCGCATCCACCCAGGCATCGCAGAGTTCCTCATACATCATGAAAAGCTGCGATGAGATACGGGCGGCAAACTTTTTCAGCTCCTTGTCATTCATCCCCGGCAGACGCGCATAGTGGTCACGCTCAGCCAGAAACAGCATCGACGCGTCGGTGTTCATTTCATGGCGCTGATTCACACGCTCAATGCGCGGCCATAAACGACGCTGAAAAGTGGATGTGAGGAAATAAAACCCGTGCACCGGGCTTTTATTGCGCCGGATGTAGTCATAGCGTGACGTAAACAGCGAGCGCAAAAAGTAAGGCAGGCGGTTAATCGTGGATAAAACACCTTGCACCTGACGCATCTCGTCACGTGTAAGGGGTCTTTCGCGCCCGACAGCCTCGCGTGGCGCGTTCCATGCATAAGCACCGGTAAACGCCTTACCGGTGCCTGCGGCAAACGCAGACGGAGGTACGCAGGTGTATTGCTCCTGGAAAGAATGACTCATTCACATACACCGGCATAGACACTACTGCAAACGGCTTTATCATTCGCCGAAGCCAGTAAATCAAACTGAGTACCCCCACGCGTTGTCATTGTCCAGTCATGGTAGGTTTCTATTCCGTATGCCTCGACTGTTACAATCTCAATACGACGTTCTGCGCGTAGCGGATCATGTGTGGATGGGAAAAAAGTGGAATTTCCCCGACGGGAGCACGACGCAACCAGTCGTTCCCATTCAGCAACCCGTTTTATTTCCTCCGGCCACCGGCGAAAAATTTCTGCCAGTTCAGATTTACGGACATGAATACATGGCATACAACCAACACGGCCACACCCCTGCTGATATAACGGATTTGGCTTAATGTCATGTCTTCTGGCTATTGCAAATACATCTTCATGCTTCCAGTGCAAAATCGGGCGATATACATGCAATCCGGGGGTGTTGTCTGCATCCTCTTCCCAGACAGGTAAAGCAGCGCGTGATGGCGATTCCTGAGCACGCACTCCCTGCCAGCTAATCACTTCCTCAAATTCATTGAGTAAAGGCAATATTACCTGAGAACGCACGGGCTCATGTTTCAGTTCAAATGTGCAAAATCTGGCTTTGGTTGATGGGAAACGCCCCTTCCACAGACACAAATCAAGAAACGGGATACCCGTTGGTTTGAGAATTTCCAGCGCACAACTGATGCGCTGGTGCGCTTCTTCTTCCGACATTCCACAATCGTTAACCAACAAATCAGGCCATTTGGTCTGGATAAACTTGCGCTTTGATTCAATCCGGCAGGAAAAATCAGCCCTGACCCTTTTAATTGGGCCAAGCCGTTTTTCCAGATAATCCAGATATTTCATTGTCTGTGGATGTTCATGTCCCGTATCAGCAAAAACCGGCAATATGGGTACATTTTCTTCAATAGCGACAAGCCACTGAGCAAGGCTGTCCTTTCCACCTGAAACAAAAATAACATTGATGGTATTTTCAGTATGGCAACGAGCATCAGTAATCATTCAGACGCTCCTCTGGAGAACGCCTCTGAACAACGCTTGCTGAGTTGCTCAACCTGCGTGTTTAAATCAGCAAAAGACTTTGCGCTTCCGGTCAGAATATCGTGATGCATCAGGCCGGAAACGAGCTGGCTTAATTTCGGATAATAACCAACCACCGCCAGCCATTCCTGACCGGCGTTTTTACCGCTTTCCGCTCTCTTTTTCTCGTGGAGAATAAACTGAAAGCTGTCACTGGTAACGACATAACGTTCGCCAATTTCAATACGAATACTCATGCCATTCTCCGGTAATGCTTGTTTTTTGCTTCAAAGACTGACTGGCAGGAAACACAACGCGTGGCTGACGGATAAGCTGCACGACGGGCAGCAGGTATTGGCGCGTCACACTCTTCGCAAACCAGCGCAGAAACACCGCAATGTTTTACCCTTGCCGCGTTAATCTGGCGCTCCAGTAATTCAGCCTGTTGTTCCTGAATAAAATCTATGTTGTCCGGCATTACCAGCTCCTTTGTCGTTCAGTTTCTTAAATTCATCAGCGCAATAGCTGGCGATTTCTGTCGTTAATTTTGTCAGTTCATCCACGGATGAAATTTGCCTGTGGAATACAGCGCGTTTAACAAGTAAATTGACCACATCAGACAGGAGGTTTAATTCATTCTGATAAATCGCGATAACAGATTCAGTTATGTCGCGTTTTTCTTTATCAAGGCAAAGTTGAATAAGAGACAAATCGCCATTTTTCATAACGGCGATTTTTAAGGCGTTATTCAGTAATACAACTGAATGAGAACAGGACATCAAAGCACCTCCCCGCGAGACAATCCGATATTGTGAAATTTTTCCGACTCCTGACTGAGCAGCTCGACTATCTCCACACGGGATAACTCCGCCTTTGTGATGTGGCGAATCATGGCGTCAAGATGAGAAGAAAAGCGCGTCGCTGCATCGGCCTGTGCTTCGGTTCTGGCCTGTTGCAGCAGTAATGTGTATTTACCACACTTGTTTTCAGAAACTGTATGCATGACTTTCTCCAGGCAAAAAGAAGCCCCGCACAATTAAGTGCGTTAAAAACTCTGGTTAATTACTTAATGCAGATATTGCTCTGGTTTTACCGACGTCAGAATTGTCGGTGCATACTCAAACAGGCTGAATAATTCACGTAATGCACGGAATAAGGCATCACGCCAGTAACATGATTCTTCATTAATTCGCCAGTATGGCTGGTTGAATTCTTTTTCAGTCAATCCGGCATGCATAAATAAAGTACGGCGCTGACTGACAGTTAAAAAGCTAATATATGCATACTCACTTGCACCGACCTGACGGCGTTTTGAGAATGCCCCACGCAGTTCATCAATTGCACAAACCAGCCGTTCACGTTCGACGTCGTTCATTTCTTCAAAACGCATCGTTGCGTGACGCTGTTTTAACTGCGCATGGAAGCAAACCGTTAGCCGTTCGCGTTCCATCATCTGATTATAATAATCGCATGTCTCCTGCCAGCGAGGGACGGCCAGATGCTTACCAATTATCCGGCGCATAGCTGCTGGCTGTTTTTCAACGAGATTGAGCGTCATCACTGTCATTTCCAGACCCTCCGGCTTTTCAGAAAGGTCAGAGCCTTTTTTAGCGGACTCTGTTTTTTGGTGCGGATAATGATTCCCTTACGCCCCTTACCGTGGGTGATGGTGAAGTCAATCGCCCTGGGGCTTTCGTTACGCAATAACTGAGCAATACAACGAGGCTCATTCATACGGTTCTCCTTAACGTGGTTCACCGAGACCTAACCACATCAACCAGCCGTCACGAATCTCTTTAGGACGGCTTTCATAAGCCAGTTTTAGTCCGTTATTCCATGCCGGAAGGTATACCCAATATTCACCAGCACGCCCCGATACTGACTGAGGGTCAGTAATCTCAATAACTGGTAATTTCCCTTTCTCAATCATGCCCCTTACAGCTCTTGGAGTTTTACCAATGAGTTTTGCAAACTCCTGATAAGGCACGGCATCAGTCACGCTTACAAGCTGTCTATTCATCTGCTACGATTCTCCCTTAGTGCTTCTAATGGCTCCTAATGGCTAATTATTGCCTAAAAGGATAACTCCAGAAGCACAACATTTCACACTATAAGCAAGAAATTACGCAATCGGAGTAATTATGTCAATAGACGTTTCGGAGAAGTTGAAGCTAATCCGTGAATCTGAAAGGTTAAACCGTAAAGAATTCAGTGAATTAACTGGTGTAGCCTACAGCTCACTTTCGAGCTATGAGAGCCGGTCAAAAAACGCTGGAGTTGAAGCCATAATGAAGGTCTTACAACATCCCAGATTTACTAAATATACTTTGTGGTTCATGACTGATCAGGTAGCTCCAGAAGCCGGGCAAATTGCGCCCGCTCTCGCACACTTTGGGCAAAACGAAACAACGTCGCCCCACTCCGGTCAAAAGACTGGTTAACAATTTATCGTGAATATATTCATCACAAGTGCCTACTATTGGTGGCTAAATTTCAGCCACCACGAAAAAAGCGATTAGTAGTAGCAAAAAAAAGTACCACTCGGAGGGTTTTCTGATGGCAATCAAAAAACTCGATGATGGTCGATATGAAGTGGACATCCGCCCTACTGGACGTAACGGAAAACGCATCCGTAGGAAGTTTGATAAGAAAAGCGAAGCTGTCGCTTTCGAAAAATACACGTTGTACAACCACCACAATAAAGAATGGCTATCAAAACCAACAGACAAACGACGTCTGTCGGAACTGACACAGATCTGGTGGGATTTAAAGGGTAAACACGAAGAGCATGGGAAATCTAATCTTGGAAAAATTGAAATCTTCACAAAAATAACGAATGACCCATGCGCATTTCAAATCACGAAATCCCTTATCAGCCAGTACTGCGCCACCCGAAGAAGTCAGGGTATTAAACCTTCGAGTATCAATCGTGATTTAACATGTATTAGCGGCATGTTTACAGCCCTGATTGAAGCGGAGTTATTCTTTGGTGAGCACCCTATCAGAGGGACAAAGAGGCTTAAGGAGGAAAAACCAGAAACAGGCTATCTCACACAGGAAGAAATTGCCTTACTGCTTGCAGCACTTGACGGCGACAACAAAAAGATTGCGATTCTTTGCCTGAGTACAGGAGCACGTTGGGGAGAAGCAGCTCGTTTGAAAGCAGAAAATATCATCCATAACCGCGTCACGTTTGTTAAAACGAAAACAAACAAACCACGCACCGTCCCGATCTCAGAGGCTGTTGCCAAAATGATCGCGGATAACAAACGAGGTTTTTTATTCCCTGATGCTGATTACCCTCGCTTCAGACGAACAATGAAAGCAATAAAACCGGATTTGCCAACGGGGCAAGCCACACATGCACTAAGGCACAGCTTTGCCACTCATTTCATGATTAATGGAGGAAGTATTATCACGCTACAACGGATACTAGGTCACACGCGGATTGAGCAAACTATGGTTTACGCTCATTTTGCGCCAGAGTACCTTCAGGACGCCATTTCTCTTAATCCGCTAAGAGGTGGTACTGAAGCCGAGAGTGTCCACACAGTGTCCACAGTAGAGTAACGTTTAAGGGCTTTCAGTGGTAATTTATGCCGCTCAAACCCGCATTGTACCGTTGAAAGCCCCTACTGGTGACACCCTAAATCTCCCTTACACGGGCTTATTTTTTATGCATAAGCCCTATCCCTGGTCACCATCTTCCATTGACCACATCGATAGAATCTCCCTTCATAGCACGATGCCTTTCACGTAACGGCATCGTGCTCGCACAGGTTCCGGCTACGCACAGCCAGAACGCGCATGTTTGACGCTTACCAAAAAATATTCTCACTCTCCACATTTGAATGTCAGACGAGCGACGCCATGTAATCCTGCACCTTCTGTCTTCAGGTCAACTATCTGCATTTTTTTGCCCTGAGTAACACAGAAATGAGCTGCATCATTTTTTACTATATTTTCTGCACCAGAAATTCTGCCCCTGGCTAAAGAAGCTTCGGCTTCGGTGTAGTATTGGTTATCGAGTTTACGCTGAATATTACTTTTATATGCAAGACCAAATTTACCGATACTTGTCTCATCATTATGTACAGCACACCCAGACATAAGAAAAACACTAATTAATGATATAGCAGCTATCTTTTTCATCTTACCTTCCCCCATTAAATACCAACGACACGCTCTGGTGTTAAAATATAATAATGGCATGATTATTATAATTGAATAGGATTATAATAAATGTTCTGTACAACATTTCCTACATAAGTAGGAATTACATACACGGAGGCCCTTCCGGGTAACCCCATGGGGGGGTTAATATATTTTTAATAGTATATTGAAGATGCCACTGTTTAGTTGAATATTAGGTATATGCTCTTTTTTGAAATTTACCTATGGCTACCGTTAACATTCACTGTCCCCATTGCAAGCTCCTGGTGGTAACCACTGAATCCTCCATACTTGAACTGATTTTTTATCCTCCGACTTTCATCCTGTTCTGACTCCACCTTTTCTTTTCTGCTCTACACTATCTACAGACCAATCATAAAGGCACATACGATCATGGCAGAATTTCCCGCCAGCTTACTGATTCTTAATGGCAAAAGTACTGACAATTTACCATTGCGCGAAGCAATTATGTTGTTGCGTGAGGAAGGAATGACGATCCATGTGCGGGTCACCTGGGAGAAAGGCGATGCCGCACGATATGTAGAGGAGGCCCGGAAGTTGGGCGTCGCAACGGTGATTGCCGGTGGTGGCGATGGCACCATTAATGAAGTTTCTACGGCGTTGATTCAGTGTGAGGGGGATGACATACCCGCGCTAGGAATTTTGCCATTAGGAACCGCCAATGATTTTGCCACCAGTGTAAGGATTCCTGAGGCACTGGATAAGGCGCTGAAACTGGCAATTGCCGGTGACGCCATTGCGATAGATATGGCGCAGGTCAACAAACAAACCTGTTTTATTAATATGGCGACAGGCGGATTTGGGACGCGTATTACCACAGAAACGCCGGAAAAATTAAAAGCCGCGCTGGGTGGCGTCTCTTACATCATTCATGGCTTAATGCGCATGGATACTCTGCAACCGGACCGTTGTGAGATCCGCGGTGAAAACTTTCACTGGCAAGGTGACGCCCTGGTCATTGGTATTGGTAACGGGCGTCAGGCCGGTGGCGGTCAGCAATTGTGCCCGAACGCGTTAATTAACGATGGCTTACTGCAACTGCGCATTTTTACCGGCGATGAAATTCTTCCGGCTCTCGTATCAACATTAAAATCTGACGAAGATAACCCGAATATTATCGAAGGCGCTTCGTCGTGGTTTGATATACAAGCCCCACACGAAATCACTTTTAATCTTGATGGCGAACCGTTGAGCGGACAAAACTTTCATATTGAAATACTTCCGGCGGCGTTGCGTTGTCGATTACCACCAGATTGCCCATTGTTGCGTTAATCACACTATTCTCTCTTGAACCAGGGAGAATCCGTAATGCCGGATGCGGTGTAAAAACTTTATCCGGCATACAGAGCAATACTACACCGTAATTAATTTCACCCGTGTCTTCTGCAATGCCAGTTTATCCACCTCTGACACGGCATCATCGGTAATAATAATGTCAATTTTTTCGATTGGCAGTACCTGATTAAAACCGCGACGATTAAATTTCGATGAATCGAGAACGGCAATCACTTTATTTGCGGCTGTAACCATCGCCCCGCTAATCGAATAACCTTCATTAAAGGTCGTAATACCATTAACCGCATCAATACCATCAGCACCGACAAACATTAAATCGGCATTAATATCCTGCAATGAACGCTCGGCAATGGAACCATGCATCGAGCGTGTTTTATGGCGGACGGTCCCACCACAGACGACCAGAGTAATGTCTTTATTTTCGGAAAGGGCAAATGCTGCCGGGAGACTGTTGGTAATCACCGTGATATTTTTGGCGGTCATTAATCCTTCGGCGATAAGCATTGTCGTACTTCCGCTGTCGAGAATAACGGTCATCCCTTCGTGGATCATTTTGACTGCCGCTTGCGCTATTCTGTTTTTTGGCGCACTGGCGAGCTGAAATCGCTCTTTAAACCCAACTTCCTGGGTCTCGGTTTCACTATTACCGGACATTATTTTCGCCGCACCGCCATGAAAGCGCGTAACCACGCCTTTTTGTTCGAGAAAGCGCAAATCGGCACGGATTGTCGCTTCCGAGGCAGCAAATACTCCCGCCAGATCCTGAACAAGCACGGTTCCCTGTTCATTCACTAATTGGATGATCTTATTCCTTCGCTCGAATGAATTCATCGTCATTTACCCATATTCAATTGTGGCTAGTGTAAACGAAGGGGGACCATTGGTGAATGATCTGTTTTGCACAATACCGGGCCAGCATCACGCTGGCCCGCGGTTTCAGGGAATGAGCAATACTTTGCCCGGCATAGCATTACGAGCGATGTCACGCACCGCCTGGGCGAAGCTTTCAAAGCTTCCACGGTGAGCGATTAATGGCTCCAGGCTTAACTTACGTTCTGTCAGCAACCGGCTCGCCGTTTCCCACTCCTGCCCCGGCCAAGGGCTGGAGTAGTTCATCCAACTGCCGATAACCGTCAGCTCTTTACGTAATATTTTGCCAAACGTTGCCGATGTTAAATGCAAATCCTGATGCAACGTGCCCACCAGCGCCAGCTGGGCATGAGGCCCGGCAATCTCTACCGCCAGTTCGACGGTTTGCGGGACGCCAGCCGTCTCGAGGATAAGCTGATTAAAGCGCAGCTCGCGTAAAACGCCCTGCATTTGCGGCGCGCTCATTTCAAGGCTGTTAAATGTTTGCATCGCACCGAAAGATTTTGCCAGTGCCAGTTTTTCTGAGCTAATGTCGATAGCCGTCACACTCTTTGCTCCCAGCGCGACAGCGCACTGAATAGCCAGCAGGCCAATGGTTCCGGCACCAATAATAATAACGTTTTTATTCTCACAACCTTGCGCTAAATGAAAAGCATGCAGGCCAACGGTAATCGGCTCAATAAAAGCCCCATCCTCAATAGACATATCCGTGGGTAGAGCAAAGACATTTTTTCGCTTAACGACAATATATTCAGCAAATCCACCATCACGCCGCGAGCCAATAAAATCATATTTTGCGCACTGGGAATAAAACCCTTTCAAACACTCTGGACAAGTAAAACAGGGTAATAACGGCACACAGGCAACCGCATCGCCAGGGTGTAAATCATCAACACCGGATCCCACCGCATCAATATAGCCGCTAAATTCATGGCCTAACGTTATTGGATAATAATGTGCACCATTTTTAAATATCCTGGGTAAATCGGAACCACATAAGCCCGAGCTGGCAATTTTTACCCGTACCTCATCCTGATGTTTAATTTCAGGAATGACGCTTTCTGCAATGCGCACGATACCATCAGTATCATTCACCACTGATTTCATAAAAACTCCTGATTGTTAAGGGGGATTACCTCCCCCTCAGGTAAAAATTATTCTGCGAGAACGGCTTTCTCTTGTTTAATAAAACCACGCGCTCTACGCCAGGTCATGAAAATACCGGTCAGATAAATTGCGCCGATAATAATGAAACCGGGAATATTTTGCGGGGAGAAAACCTGAATCAGTAACCAGGTAATGGGAGAACCGCCCTGATCCATTGAAGCCACCATACCCCCGGCTTTTAACGCCCCAGCATTAGCCGCCAGTTGGGTGTGCAAACCAATAGTTTGCGTCGCGATCCACAGGGTGATGCTCATAATGATGACACCCGAGATTAAGGTGCGGAACAGATTTCCACGATGCACGGCAACTGCCATCGCCACAAAGAAGCCGATAGTTGCAAGATCGCCAAACGGCAGCACCTGATTACCCGGCACACAAACAGCAATTAAAATGGTGAGCGGGATAAAAATCAGGCTTGCCGATACCACCGCCGTATGCCCCAGCAGTAATGCCGGATCCAGGCCAATCAGGAACTCCTGACCACCGAACTTCGCCTGCAAACGGCTACGCGCCTGCTTCGCAATAGGTGTTAAGCCATCCATGATGGGTTTAATCACTCGTGGCATCAGCAGCATAACTGCCGCCGTTTTTACCGCCAGCTGCAATACACCTTTGACATCGTAACCCGCGAGGATGCCGATAATCAGCCCCATCACAAAACCCACGGTGACAGGTTCGCCAAATGGGCCAAACTTGCGCTGAATATCATCGGCACTAAATTTAATTCGGTTAACGCCTGGGATTTTCTCAATGATAGCATCGACCAGCACCGCAATCGGCCCCAGATACGCCGACGTACCGTGCGGAATAGCAATGCCTTCCAGCTCAAAGAAATTTCGGGTATCGCGGGCAAACCAGTCGCCGAGCTTATAAACAAACGCCGCGTGAATTACCACACCCGCCATCCCTATCATCCATGAACCGGTTGCCAGATGCAGCAACGCGCCGGTGAAGGTCATATGCCAGATATTCCAGATATCAACATTTACCACCCGCGTCATACGGGTCAGTAACATCGCCACGTTAACCAGAATCGCAATCGGAATCGCCACCAGCGCAATTTGCGACGCCCAGGTCATTGGTGAAGAGCCCGGCCAGCCGACATCGACCACATGCAGATTCAGGTCGAAATTTTCCGCCATCGCTTTCGCCGCCGGACCAATGGAATCCAGCATTAAGCCAATCACAAGGCCAATGCCAACAAAGCCAATCCCGATATGCAGACCCGCTTTAAAGCAATCGCCTGCCTTCATGCCTAATATTTTAGAAAAAATAATGATGACAATCGGCAGCATCACCGTAGGGCCGAGGTCGAGAATATAACGCATGACTTCTGAAAACATAGGTCACCCCTGTAAGATAGTCAGAATTTTATTTTGTAATGCTTCGATACCGACACCAGAAACAAAAGGCATGCCGTGAACTAACGGAATATCGCCAAAACTACGGTCAACTTTGGCGGTAGTACATATCAAATGCACGCCATCCATATAGGTCTCTATTTCATTAACCCGACACTGGATTAATTCAACAGGAATATTATGACTCTGACACAACTCTTTAATTTCTTCCGCCGCCATCGTAGAGGTCGCAACCGCGCCTCCGCAAGCGACAATAATCTTGCGTTTCATAAATAGTCCTTTTTATTGTTACAGAGGGATTTATTCGTCTGAATCTAAAACATACTTTGTGAAGTATTCCTTTAACTGAGTTTCAGGAAGAGTAATTAGTGTCTCGACGATCTCGGGCTGTTGTAACTTGCCAAATAAACAGCGTAAAAGTTTCAATTGCTGCTGCGGATTTTCCACAATCAACGCAATAACCAACGATACCGCCACGTCATTATCATCATCCGCTTGCTGAAAATGAACTTTATTTGTTGGCCTTAACAGATAAATGGCTGACGACTTAGCATGAATCGCCTCACAATGCGGTATTGCAATGGCGTGCTGCTCAAGCATTATCCCGGTAGGGAATTCTGCTTCTCTGGCAATTAATGCCTGTGGCCAGGTATCATGAACCACACCTTTCGCGAGCATCTCATTACCGATATGGGTTAAAACTTCGCTACGATCGACAAAAGAAATTCCGCTACGAACAAACAGGTTAGTCATATACCGTCCTTATTCCGCACAGCCGTAGCGATAGGCGCGCAAAACATCATAAATTTTATCCATAATCAACTGATGCGGTATTGCTGATAATTCCCCGGACTGAATGCGTTCAAATTGTTTAGGAAGATACTGACTAATCATGCCCAGAGGGATTTCCATGCCTTCCAGATTCACCATCATCGTTTCGACGCTATTTTTAATCCGACTATGCGGCCAGTAATAACGAATACGATCCGACAGGCTGTAACGAATATCCAGTAATGAATCGTTAAAACCCGGGCGATAATATTTCTTCCAGTACTGCGGTTCGTCGAGCATCACTTCTTCAATTACAGCCAGGCAACCGCTGCGATTTTCGGGGGCGATAAGTTCCTGCTCAATTTGTGCCAACGCAAATATCGCCTCACGTAAAGCAAAGGTTAATGCGGGACCGACTTTCAATATTGCAAAGTGATCGCGGACTAATTCCCAATAAGCCGTCCGGGTCTGGTAATCGGTAGAATGTGCTTCATAAACCATTCGGGTGTTTTCTATCCATTGCGCCAGCGGCTGTGCTTCCTGCGGCTGATAATGGATAATATTGCTGTGATCAAATTCCACGCCTGGCTGCACCACAATGGCAATCACGCGTGTTAACGCCTCTGCCAGCCCACGGGCAATAAAGGCCTTTTGATGCGTACGTAAAGTATTGGCGGCATCTTCAACATGGGTGATGTGTACTGACTGAATGGCGCTGGCCTCACCGCCCGGAACCGGCACTTCGGTGCCAATGACATAGCTCAGTTGCTCACGCTGGCAATCTGTCGCCACACTTTCCGCAGCAAAGCAAAGCACAGCAGCTCGTTCCGCAACCGTTTCTGGTGCTAACGGTATGGGATCCCCCGCGCAGGACATTGACGCATCAAGATGAATTTTACTGAAGCCGGCACGAACATATGCCTTTACCAGCTCGACGGATTTTTCCATCGCCGCATCCGCATTTTCTTGCTGCCAGCAGTTTGGCCCCAGATGGTCGCCGCCGAGAATAATGCGTTCGCGCGCAAACCCAACTCTATCGGCAATCGCAAAAACAAATTCGCGAAAGTCCGCCGGTGTCATGCCGGTATAACCGCCAAATTGATTGACCTGGTTTGACGTTGCTTCAATCAGCACTTTGCGCGTGCTGTTGCGATCAAATGCCAGCGCCGCTTCGATAACCAACGGATGGGCAGAACAGACTGAACATATGCCAATATGTTCACCAGCTTTATGCCGGGCAATTAACGTTTTCATGTTTTTTCCTTGTTAAATGGCAGGTGCGTTATGCCCTGCCCTCGCAGCCACAATCGGCAATCACTTTGCTCACCACATCGCGCATTGCGGATTTAGCCGACTGCAAATAATCCCGGGGATCGGTCGCTTCGGGGTGCTCGGTCAGGTAATTTTTTAACGCCTGCGAGAAGGCATTTTTCAGCTCCGTTGCAACGTTGATTTTGCATATCCCCAGTTTGATGGTTTGCTGAATATCCTTAGTCGATAACCCTGACGCGCCATGCAGCACCAGCGGTAAGTTCACCCACTGGCGAATGTTCTCCAGTCGAGAAAAATCAAGCACCGGTGCGCTGGCATACATACCATGAGCCGTGCCGATGGCGACCGCCAGGGAATCAATCCCGGTTGCCTCGGCAAATTCACGCGCCTGAACAGGGTTGGTGTACAACGCATCGGCTTCATTGACTTGCACATCATCTTCCTGGCCGCCAAGTTGCCCCAGCTCCGCTTCGACGCTGACATCAAAGCGATGGCAAAAATCCACCACCTCTTTGACCCGTGAAATATTTTGCGCAAAAGGCAAATGCGAGGCGTCAATCATGACTGAGCGCACGCCAGAACGAACCTTCTGAGCGATATCGTCAAATTTCGTGTGATGGTCGAGATGAATTGCCAGTGGATGGTGATATTGCTTCGCCATCGCGCTGACCAGCGCCAACAGATTTTCTGTACCAGCATGAGTAAATGTGCCAGGCGTTCCGGCGATGATGACCGGTGCATGCAGGTTGGCAGCGGTTTCTACCACCACTTGCATCGTTTCGAGATTGTGAATATTGAATGCCGGAACCGCATAACCGCCGCGCTGTGCGTTGTTCAGCATCTGCTTTGTCGATACCACGTACATTTTCATATCCTGTCGTTTACTTTCGATTTCAAAACATAATGAAATGATTTGTTTTCAAATGTCGAGATAATGATCACAAAAACGACAATTCGAAAATTAATCAGAATGACAGGCAAAAAAACGGCCTCCCGATAGGGAAGCCGTAGCAAAGTGCGCGTGTTTTTATGCCGGATGCGACGTAAACGCCTTTTCCGTCATACGTGGTAGTGCTGTTCGTATAAGGCGTATCAGGCAATAGTAATTTTGCTATCGAGATAAACGTCCTGCACGGCGTTAATCAGTTTCACGCCGTCAGCCATCGATTTCTTGAACGCCTTACGTCCAAGAATCAGCCCCATTCCGCCTGCGCGTTTGTTGATAACCGCAGTACGCACTGCATCGCTGAGGTCAGTTTCACCGCCTGCAGCACCGCCGGAGTTTATCAACCCTGCGCGGCCCATATAGCAGTTAGCTAACTGATAACGCACCAGATCAATCGGGTTTTCGCTGGTCAACTTGCTGTACACGCGATCGTCGGTATAACCGTAATTAATCGCTTTATAGCCGCCGTTATTTTCCGCCATTTTTTGTTTAACGATATCTGCACCTATGGTCGCCGCCAGATGGTTTGCCTGACCGGTCAGGTCGGCGGAAACATGGTAATCAACGCCATCTTTCTTAAAGGCGGAGTTACGCAAATAGGCCCACAGCACTGTCACCATGCCCAGCTCGTGCGCACGTTCAAAAGCCGCAGAAATTTCTTCAATCTGGCGACGTGACTCTTCCGAACCAAAATAGATAGTCGCACCAACCGCCACCGCGCCCATGTTGAAGGCCTGCTCCACGCTGGCATACAGCGTTTGATCGTAGGTATTCGGGTAACTTAGCGTCTCGTTGTGATTAAGTTTGACGAGGAATGGAATGCGATGCGCGTAACGCCGCGATACCGATGCCAGCACGCCGTAAGTTGACGCCACACAGTTACAGCCCGCTTCGATCGCCAGTTCAACAATGTTTTTCGGGTCAAAGTAGAGCGGGTTAGCGGCAAATGAAGCTCCGGCAGAGTGCTCAACGCCCTGGTCAACCGGCAGAATAGAAAGATATCCTGTGCCAGCCAGACGCCCGGTGTTGTACAACGTCTGCATATTACGTAACACCGCTGGCGGGCGATTATTGTCAATCATCACGCGGTCTACGTAGTCATGTCCGGGGAGATAAAGCTGGTCAGAAGGAATAGTCATACAACGGTGCTGTAAAAGGTTGTCGGCGTCTTTGCCAAGCAACTGCGCAATATCTGTCATTACTATGCTCCCGTAAATTCCGATTGGATATCGGCTATGGATTGTCCTGGCCCGCCTTTTGCGGGCAATCATAATCCTGGTCGTTACAGGCGAGTTTTTCCATCTTTTGGATGTTTTATCAGCGTTTTCTGTTGGCTCGATTCATCAGAAAAAATGTTACCGCGGTCAAGTTTTCACCGCAAAGGTATTTAAAAGGTATTATTAAATGGTATTGTCATCGCGTACCTTACATTACCTGTCATGAAGGAATTAAAAGATGAAAACAACAGCAAAGCTGTCGTTCATGATGTTTGTTGAATGGTTTATCTGGGGCGCGTGGTTTGTGCCATTGTGGTTGTGGTTAAGTAAAAGCGGTTTTAGTGCCGGAGAAATTGGCTGGTCGTATGCCTGTACCGCCATTGCGGCGATCCTGTCGCCAATTCTGGTTGGCTCCATCACTGACCGCTTTTTCTCGGCGCAGAAAGTGCTGGCGGTATTGATGTTCGCTGGTGCGGCGCTGATGTATTTCGCTGCGCAACAGACCACTTTTGCCGGGTTCTTCCCGTTACTGCTGGCCTACTCGCTAACCTATATGCCGACCATTGCGCTGACTAACAGTATCGCTTTTGCCAACGTGCCGGATGTGGAGCGTGATTTCCCACGCATTCGTGTGATGGGCACTATCGGCTGGATTGCCTCTGGTCTGGCATGTGGATTTTTGCCGCAAATGCTGGGTTATGCCGATATCTCTCCGACTAACATCCCGCTGCTGATTACTGCCGGAAGTTCTGCTCTGCTCGGTGTGTTTGCGTTTTTCCTGCCCGACACGCCGCCAAAAAGCACCGGCAAAATGGACATTAAAGTCATGCTCGGCCTGGATGCGCTGATCCTGCTGCGCGATAAAAACTTCCTCGTCTTTTTCTTCTGTTCATTCCTGTTTGCGATGCCACTGGCGTTCTATTACATCTTTGCCAACGGTTATCTGACCGAAGTCGGTATGAAAAACGCCACTGGCTGGATGACGCTCGGCCAGTTCTCTGAAATCTTCTTTATGCTGGCATTGCCGTTTTTCACCAAACGCTTTGGTATCAAAAAGGTATTATTACTTGGTCTGGTCACCGCTGCGATCCGCTATGGCTTCTTTATTTACGGTAGTGCGGATGAATATTTCACCTACGCGTTACTGTTCCTCGGTATTTTGCTTCACGGCGTAAGTTACGATTTTTACTACGTTACCGCTTACATCTATGTCGATAAAAAAGCCCCCGTGCATATGCGTACCGCCGCGCAGGGGCTGATCACGCTCTGCTGCCAGGGCTTCGGCAGTTTGCTCGGCTATCGTCTTGGCGGTGTGATGATGGAAAAGATGTTCGCTTATCAGGAACCGGTAAACGGACTGACTTTCAACTGGTCCGGGATGTGGATTTTTGGCGCGGTGATGATTGCCATTATCGCCGTGCTGTTCATGATTTTTTTCCGCGAATCCGACAACGAAATTACGGCTATCAAGGTCGATGATCGCGATATTGCGTTGACACAAGGGGAAGTTAAATGAAAACAGAACGTATTCTCGGTGCTCTTTATGGGCAGGCGTTAGGGGATGCGATGGGGATGCCCTCCGAGCTTTGGCCACGCAGCCGCGTTAAAGCACACTTTGGCTGGATTGATCGTTTTCTGCCTGGACCAAAGGAGAATAACGCAGCCTGTTATTTTAACCGCGCCGAATTCACCGACGATACCTCGATGGCGCTGTGTCTGGCGGATGCGTTACTGGAACGTGAAGGCAAGATCGATCCAGATCTGATTGGGCGTAATATTCTCGACTGGGCGCTGCGTTTCGACGCCTTTAACAAAAACGTACTAGGTCCGACCTCGAAGATTGCGCTTAACGCCATTCGCGACGGTAAACCCGTTGCTGAACTGGAAAATAACGGCGTGACCAACGGCGCAGCGATGCGCGTCTCGCCATTAGGTTGTTTGCTTCCAGCGCGTGATGTTGATTCCTTTATTGATGATGTGGCGCTGGCCTCCAGCCCGACACATAAATCCGATCTGGCGGTTGCGGGGGCGGTAGTCATCGCATGGGCGATTTCTCGTGCCATTGACGGAGAAAGCTGGTCAGCAATTGTTGATTCACTGCCTTCAATTGCGCGACATGCTCAACAAAAACGCATCACTACCTTCAGCGCCTCACTGGCAGCACGTCTGGAGATTGCGCTGAAAATTGTGCGCAATGCCGACGGCATCGAATCCGCCAGCGAACAGCTTTACCAGGTCGTTGGCGCAGGTACCAGCACTATTGAGTCCGTTCCGTGCGCCATTGCGCTGGTTGAACTGGCACAAACCGACCCGAACCGTTGCGCCGTCCTGTGCGCTAACCTTGGCGGCGACACAGACACCATCGGTGCTATGGCGACGGCAATTTGCGGCGCATTGCATGGCGTTAACGCAATCGATCCTGCGTTAAAGACGGAACTGGATGCGGTAAATCAGCTTGATTTCAACCGCTATGCCACGGCGCTGGCGAAGTATCGCCAACAACAGGAGGCGATATGAGCGGCGCTCGATTACACACGCTGCTGCCTGAATTAGCCACGCGTCAGCCGGTGATGGTCGTCGGCGCGGCGGTCATTGATGTGATCGCCGACGCTTATGCCCTCCCCTGGCGTGGGTGCGATATCGAACTGAAACAGCAGAGCGTTAACGTTGGCGGCTGCGCACTGAATATTGCCGTGGCGTTAAAGCGCCTCGGCATCGAAGCGGGTAATGCCTTGCCGCTCGGTCAGGGCGTGTGGGCGGAGATTATTCGCAACCGGATGGCGAAAGAGGGGTTAATCAGCCTGATCGATAACGCCGAAGGCGATAACGGCTGGTGTCTGGCGCTGGTTGAGCCGGATGGCGAACGCACTTTTATGTCATTCAGCGGTGTGGAAAATCAATGGAATCGCCAATGGTTGGCACGATTAACCGTTGCGCCTGGCAGCCTGCTCTATTTTTCCGGTTATCAACTGGCCTCGCCCTGCGGCGAATTGTTAGTGGAATGGCTGGAAGAGCTGCAAGACGTGACGCCGTTTATCGATTTTGGCCCACGTATTGGCGATATCCCGGACGCATTACTGGCGCGGATCATGGCCTGTCGACCTTTAGTGTCACTCAATCGTCAGGAGGCTGAGATTGCCGCCGAACGTTTTGCTTTATCCGCAGAGATAACAACACTTGGCAAGCAATGGCAGGAGAAATTTGCCGCGCCGTTGATCGTTCGTCTCGATAAAGAGGGCGCATGGTATTTCAGCAACGACGCTTCTGGCTGCATTCCGGCATTTCCAACGCAAGTTGTAGACACCATTGGGGCGGGCGACAGTCATGCAGGTGGCGTACTTGCCGGGCTGGCCTCTGGTCTGCCACTGGCGGATGCCGTATTACTGGGCAATGCAGTGGCGTCGTGGGTTGTCGGGCATCGGGGCGGTGATTGTGCGCCAACGCGCGAGGAACTACTCCTCGCACACAAAAACGTATAGATCGCTGCGACAGTGGCTGATGCTGTACTCAATAGGCCGTTGCTGTTGGTCAAGCGCCACTTGCTTGATCACCAGCACCGGTATTTTGCTATCTAACTGAATATGTGACTGAAACTCGGCATCCGGCATCCGGGCGCTAACGCGGGAACGCGTACGTTGTGGGTAAATGTGCTGGCTGCGGAAGTAGTCATAAAGAGAAATTCCGATGGCATCAACATCATGAATTAAATGCGCTGGAACCCACGATTCCTCAATTGATACCGCTTCTTCATCGACATAGCGAATACGCTTAAGCAAAAAGACATTACTTCCTGCTTCGACCGCTAGCTGCTGCGCGACTTCTTCGGGACATTTCACGACACGCTTGTTAACCCATAGCGTATCGGGCTTTTTCCCGCGCAATACCACCTGCTGAGAAAAACCTCGCGCTTCTTTCAACGAGTATTCGAAGATGTTGTTGATCTGCGTACCGTAACCGCGCGAACGCGTCACCACGCCCTCTTCTTCCAGCGCCTGCATCGCCTTGCGCACCGTAATGCGCGAAACGCCGGTTAACTGACTTAAATCACGCTCACCGGGCAAAATATTGCCATGCTCCAGCACCCCGCTGCGCACGGCATTTTTTACCGTTTCGGCAAACTTAATATAAAGCGGCGTGTTATCAGCCGCTAAAATACGTTCGTTCAGTTGGGCAATCAGCTGGGTATGCGCTTGTTCCATTTGTCTTTTTCCTGCCAGGGAGTCTGGTGGGAGTATATCACTGCTTCTTATTTAAGGCGTTTCTTTAATCCCATCAACGAATGCCTGCAACTCCTCCACCGTGCCATTAAACACATTAAAATCCACCGGACCATTAATGCCATCTACCTGTCCACGGTCGGAATGCTGCCAGAAGCGCCAGGCCATGCCGTCATTGTCCGGACGACGTTGATAATAGTGAGCCACCCACCATGGATATTCATTAAAATAGCCCGCCAGATTCGAGTGATAAAAAACGGCTCCTGAGTAAATAACCGGCTTTTTTCCCGTGCGTTTTTCGACCATTTTTAGCCACTGACTTACCCGCTTGCGTAATTCTTTTGCCGATAATTTTCCCCGTTCTTCTACGTCCAGCACGGCAGGAAGATCGCCGTGGGCAAAATCCACCGTTTGCAGAAATAATCGCGCCTGAACTGAAGCGGATACCGACGGGGAGAAATAATGATACGCCCCGCGCAGCAGGCCATTTTCGCGGCTTAGTTGCCAGTTACGCGAAAAATAGGGGTCCACCAGCTTTTCGCCTTCCGTCGCCTTGATAAAGGCAAACTGCAAGCGAATACCGTTATCGCGCATTTTTGCCACCCGCTGCCAGTCGATCCGTTCCTGCCAGCGTGAAACATCAATACCATGAATGGTGTAACTGGCAGGAATGCGAATAGCAAAAGATTTGACCGGACGATAACCGTAGAAGTGGATGTAGTCTTTAATCTGAATTGCTGTCGAATAGAAAAAATTCACCGTCTGACGCGGATAAATTGCAACGATGGAAATTAGCCCAAGAGCGCATAATAAAACGGTGAATTTTTTTCGACTGGTGATTCTCAACTGCATTGGTTTCATCCCTGAATGTCAGCGCCAAAGGCTGACAATAACCAAAGCAGCTATAGTACGGTGCTCACCACCAGGCGTGGAAGTGGTGAACCGGACCAATACCGTGACCAACTTCCAGCGTGTCGGCCTGGGCTAACGCCGATGAAAGCCAGCTTTTTGCCTCCTGTACGGTGTCAGCCCAGTTTGTATGGCGCGGGCGTAGTGCAGCCAACGCCGCAGAGAGTGTACAACCAGTGCCGTGGGTGTTTTTGGTCATAATGCGCGGTGCGGTAAACCGTTGTTCACCCTCGCGGGTAAACAGCCAGTCCGGGCTTTGCTCATCATCCAGATGACCACCTTTCATTAGCACTGCGCCACAGCCCATCGCCAACAGCGATCGCCCTTGTTCCAGCATTTCCTGTTCGGTGCGCGCGTGTGGCGCGTCGAGCAAGGCGGCAGCTTCGGGCAAGTTTGGCGTTATTAATGAAACCTGTGGCAATAATCGACTGCGCAGCGTAGCAACCGCCGAAGGTGAAAGCAGCGGGTCGCCGCTTTTTGCCAGCATAACGGTGTCGAGTACCACGTTTTGGATCTGATAACGTTGCAACCTTTCTGCCACCGCTTCAACAATATCGGTTTCCGCCAACATACCGATTTTAGTGGTGTCGATTCGCACATCGCTGAACACCGAATCGAGCTGGGCGGCGACAAAATCAGGCTCAATGCGATACACCGACTGTACGCCACGGGTATTTTGCGCCACCAGTGCAGTAATCACTGAGCAACCATAAGCGCCAAGTGCCGAGAAGGTTTTAAGATCGGCCTGAATCCCCGCACCACCACTCGGATCAGTACCGGCAATCGTCAGAGCGTTAATTCGTTTCATGCCTGCACCTCCGGCGTCAATTGCCAGAGCGCATCAAGGAAATGTGGAACAAAACTGCCTGGCCCCTCGCTACTGGCGACTGCGCGTTCTCCGGCTTGTTTCATCCAGTGACAGGCAGATGCGATATTTTCCAGCGTATCGCCTGGTAGCGTACAACAGGCAGCGACAACCGCCGATAATGCACAGCCAGTTCCTACCACTTTGGTCATTAGCGGATCGCCACCGTGAATGACAACGGTGCGACGACCATCGGTAACATAATCCACCTCGCCTGTGACCACGACGATTGCGCCAGTTTCCCGTGCCAGTGTTTGTGCAGCGGGTATCGCATTAGCTGCGGCGTCAGTGGTATCCACTCCCCGTCCGCCATTAGCAATGCCAGCTAATGCCATGATTTCCGAAGCATTACCACGTATGGCGGTTGGCTTATGAGACAGAAGTTCCAGACAAAAACGGAGGCGATAGTCGAGTGCACCAACCGCTACTGGATCAAGCGTCCAGGGTGTTTGAGAGCGTTTTGCCTGTTCAACGGCGGCACGCATCGCCTGTGCGCGTGGCTGCGTCAGCGTGCCAACGTTAATCAGCAACGCACTGGCGATAGCCGCAAACTGACTGGCCTCTTCGGTTTCGATAACCATCGCTGGCGATGCACCGAGCGCCAGCAAGGTATTGGCAGTAAAGGTTTGCACCACATCGTTGGTCATGCAGTGCACAAGAGGGGAATGTTGGTGAAAAAGGTGTAACGCGTGCGCAGATTGCGCGGAACTCAGCAGGTCGACTTGCATAGTTTGCTCCTGCCATAACGTGAAGAAGCAATGACCTGGTGGTCCGTGACTTCCCTACGCTGGCATTATCCAGATCAGGTGATACGGGTATTTCTCAGCCTTCACGCAGAAGGGCACCCCGAGTCGTTTGGTTGAATCTCTATATTTTGTGCCAGCTTAGGGGAAGTGGCTTGCAGATGCAAGCTCGCCTCCATTAATTGCTTCTTCTCTGTGTACCCCATTTTGTACCCCATAGAAGGAATGAAAAAGAAACAATTAACGACTATCATTCAGATGGTGAAAACCATTGATAATATTAATTAGCTAATTAATATTATTTTTCTAAATTTGATAGGTGAGATAAAAAATGACAGAAACCCAGATCTACGAGAACATTAAGCAAGCCATTAGCTGCGCACCACGAAATAGCCAAACGATGGAAATGCACCTCCAGATGATCAAATATGCTGACCATCTGAAAAAGGTTATGGCAAAAGAGTTTTGTGAAGGTGTAGGATTTAAAGCCAGCTTTGGTACAGAGTTCAGCAAAATGAGAAATCTTACCGAGCGACTCAAAGCTGCTGGACTTGACACCACGAAGTTATAACAAACAAATCATCAATATATTACTTTCGTTTTCCAGACTTACTTGCATATGTTTCTAAGGCCAGAAAGAACAATAACCAATACATAGCTAATACCATAATATTTTCATTTTATATTACACAGAGAGATTTTTAGAGAGTGGAATAGATGAATTCTATTTTATTTTTCACTAAATATTGAATCATAACCCTCCTTATTAAAATGGAATATCAAAGTCTTCATATACTTTGGGATGTTTCTTAGCAAAATATGCCTCAATACCATTTGGTAGCTTTAACCTGTGCTTATAGGCTAACGATGTTGCAAATTCTATAAATGATGCTCCTCCTGTTCTTGTATGCTTCTGCTTGATAATAAGAGAGGCAAAATTTTCTAACACATCCTCCCTATCATTCGTTACCTTTTCATCAAATATTGGTGAAACAGGAGTTTCTTCCGTCTCCCACGGTAAAGGCGCATCCAACCAATCATCAAGAACATCAAAAGAAGGCTGTTTATGGCCTTTAGGTTGTTCCTGTGCTTCTTCTGCCTCAGAAAGATCAGAGAGTGATGATTCTCCTGGGGGAGTAATATGTGCATCTGTGAGAGGTAGCGCACGTAATTTTAAAGGACGTTTTGGAATTCGTTCTCCGACCTCTTCTAAAAGACCGATTTTAATCATAATACCAATCAATTCATTAACTGTCTTACGGCTACAGCTACAAACTTTACTTAACTTCGTTTGTGTTTCAAAACATATTCCCCCTGATTTATCCCAATCTGAAACATAGCAATATAATTTTTGCATTTCTGCACTAAACTTAACTTTTCCACCACCAACACTTGAGGAGTAGATAAACTCAATCTCACAAAAGTAATGAGGTATATTCAAAGTTCGGTCTTTAATTTCTCCTGTTTGTTTATCAACATACTGGTATTTTTCACGAATCAATTTAATTTTAGACATTAGAATAATCTCCTTATAAATCACGCTTAATGCGCTACTAAAGTGAATGAGGATCATTTACCTTTTTTTGTTTGATATTCTCTGCTGCTTCAGTAATGATTCCTAACATCAAATCACTGACCATAATTTGCCTTTTCTTGGCTTCAGCAAATAAAACCTTGAAGGTTTCAGGGTCAACGTGTAGGTAAGTGCGCGGAATTGGTTTCTTAGTTTCGAGCATAGTTTTCTCCTTCTCTTCTTTACTCTGTTTCAGATTCTTTTTCAGATCCTTTTTCATTTTTTCGCAGTTCATCAATAATTTTTAGTGCTGCATCGAAACATTTTTCACGCTCTGGATAACCACAACGGCGAGCGGTGTTCCTGTACATCCTTACTTTAAAGCGGTTGATCTCACCACGTTTCCAGGCTTCCACTACATCCTGTGGAGTGAAATATTTCATTAATTAACCTCCTTATTCTATTTGGTTAAAAGAAAAAACACCTTGCAAACCTGACGGCTTCAAAGTGCATTGATTTTGATTATTTATAGGAAAGGAAACTATTCTTATCCCTCTAATACCTATTATTACATAGAAAGAGACATTTGTCAATATCTTTTCATAAAAAAATTGATATTTTTAATATAGTTACATTTTTTCTTAGCAATTCGTGCTTTCATATGTAATGCTATTCTTTATTACCAGCCAAAATGCGCTAAAACGCGTTCTAACGAAGTTTTGATAAAAGCAATACATTCCCTTATGTAATGGCTGTTTAGCTCGCCAGAAGCTTATTTAAGGGGCTTAATTTGTATTTGTCAGGTATATGAAAAGGTGATGCTAGATATAAGATAGAGAGTTCTTAGATTAGTTACTTTATAAAACATTCTGTAAAGCCCTGTAGTGAGTTTATATATGTAGACAATGCGTTTCCATTCCCTACCCTGCTAAATGCTGTTAGAGAAGCATTTAGACCCCTTATTTTTAATTAACTAAAGTATCCTCTATACCTTGTGTTATGAAAGACCTCTGAATCCTTCATAAAACACATTATGACGCAAAGAACACTTTTCTAAGGTGATTCCCTTCCTGAATGCTGTTTCTTGCGTCAGAGAGCTACACAGAGAGCTTATAAAGCTATTATTAATAATAAAGTAGATAAAGTAAGAAGATTAACTAAGATAGATAAGATTAATAAGATCAGAATTCTCTTTCGGTGTAGCCTCTGGCTTTTCCACCGAAAACAATTACACGACTACAGAATGTAGGAAGTGAAATTGTATTGAGGCTTAGTGAAATTACACGAGGAAAGCAGAGTGTAATTGAGCTTTAGCCGCTCTCTCTTCGAAATAACTACACAACTACACGAATAACAGCGTTATTAAATGTAGGAGGGTAATTAAGAGTTAGAGAGAGTTAACACGTAAGCAATCAGTATGATTGTTTAGGTGATTACTCTTACTGCGCACAGCGCAATAGTATTTCTTCGTGGGCGTTACCGCTAACGATAGTTACACGAAGAAAGAGTAACACTTTGCTTTCGGTGTGAGCGTAACGGTCCAGCCACGAAGCCCAAAGGTAGCGGAGTAAGGCTGCTTGCCAGAGAGTGAAGCAAACGCCGGAAGGCAAAAAGATCATATATATAGATATAAAGAATATTATTATGATCTAATTAATAATATAATATAGTTTTATTTAGTATTATAAATAATATATCTTATTGTGTAACCTTTCGTTACATCCAATCATCTTCCGATGTAACGTATCGTTACTACCGATGTGTAATATCGTTACACTCAATAATTAGTCTATGTAACGTATCGTTACTACCAACTTTCTTACAGAGAGCATTTCAGATAGCTGAATGTAACCTCTCGTTACATCCATTTATCACATAGCACTCACTCTGTGTAATGCCTTTCTATGTGTGTGCCATCATCCCCTATATTCCCTGTGTAAATCATAGAATAATGCTCTCTATTCCCTGTGTAATTCCCTACTAAAAAATCCAATGAAAAATGGCTTCAAAGTGCAATGTTAGCTTTCTTCACTTTTACATCACTTTCGCAAAGCCTTGTGTAATGCGGTTTACAGAGCACCATCAGAAATTGTCGATTAAAAATTAATCTATTATTTATCGAACGAGTTTTCTCGTTTTTGTGCAAATTTTAAAATTTATTTTGTTTTTATAGCCTTATTTCGTGTAATGCGTTCATAGCAAGCCATTTTCTTGTGTTGTCAAGGCATTTGGCAACGTTCAAACATCTGTTTAGAAATGCCAACTTGTTGATCTAGCAAATAAACCTGTATAAACAGAACACCATTTAATCTATTCCCCTGTGTATCCATTAGGTATACCAAATGAATACAGCTAAATCGTGTAATATTCCGTACCCATAAGGCTTGAAACAGACCAAATGAATACAATACACTCATTTGCATTGGAGTGGTGCCAAATCGATACATCAAGGGGATTTTATGAGCAATATCGGCTATAAGCGTGTGAGCACTGTAGATCAAAATACTGATCGCCAGCTTGCAGGACTAACTCTCGATAAAGTCTTTGAAGATAAGCTGTCTGGTAAAGACACTAACCGCCCAGGCTTACAAGCGTGTTTAGCCTATCTGAGAGAAGGCGACACCTTACACGTCCACTCTCTTGATCGTTTAGGGCGTAACACCTTAGACATTCTTGCCTTAGTGGAACAACTTAATAATCGTGGTGTAATTGTTCGCTTTCACAAAGAAGGGATCATTGCAGACATTACAAGCGCGATGGGAAAAATGATGCTTACTATGTTGTCGGCAGTGGCAACGTGTGAACGTGAACTGATGTTAGAACGTAAACGAGAAGCGCAAGCCGTCAATCCTAGAAAGCGTGGTAAAGGTAAGGCAGTGGATCGAGAAGGTATAAAGAAAGCCCTTTCTGATGGCGTGTCAGTGCGTAAAACCGCCGAGATCTTTAATGTTGCTCCTTCGACGGTACAGCGAATTAAGAAGGAAGAAGAGGAGGCGTAATGCCTCCTTGATATTTGACAGGGACGGTCGGCAGAAATCGGGGCTTGCTGATCTCAGCGTTGAGCGGTTCTTGCAATGGTGCCTAGGTGCTCGCTTGTATTCCCCTTCGATAATCACCACTAAGCCACTTATTGCCTTGTGGAGTGGCCCGAAAATTACTGATATCTTATTGATTCAGTCGATCCCATTTAACCGCAGATACAATTCCCCAATTACCACTAGCATTAGGCCTACGCCACTTCGCGGTTTCCATTCCACGAAGGTATTCGAGAGCGTCATTGAACGAACTGAAACGTTTCTGGGCTGATTTTTCCCCTACTCTAAACGAACCATCGCGAGTACTTGCCAATCCTGGATGAAAACACGACCCATCTGCAGCATAAGGAACAAGTACCTCCTGATCATCAGGTTTCCTTGAATCAGAAGCTAGTAACTGCCAAGGCTCAATACGCAAAGCGTCAGCCAGAACCTCAATTGCATCAAGAGATGCATTAGAGCAACCACGCTCAATTCGACTCATATAACTACGAGCAAAACCACACCGATCTGCAAAGGCCTCTTGGCTTAAGCCAATAGCTATACGGAACTCTTTTACTCGTTGTCCAAAAAGGTATCTCAGATTCTTTCGCATGGCACAAAGATGCAATTTGACGCACCAATTAACCACGCACTAATCGTGACATTTTGAATCAATCATGTATTATTAGCATCACCATCCATTTGACACATCAAGGGAGACAAATGAAAAAACTAGTATTTGCCGCTTTGTTAATTCCAGTGATGGGCCACGCCACAACCTTTTCCTGTAAAGCAATACAGGAAGGTCATATTGACTCGGGAAGTCAGAAAGTTTCTGTAGATTCAACTTTTGATATACAAGATAAAAAAATGACCATACATCTTGGTGGTAAGACTTGGAGACTTGATTTTATAGGTCAAAAAAGCATCGCAAAAATGTATGCCACACCTGATGGAGGGGTTGCAGTCACATACATTGATAATGGGAGTCAGCCTGTTTTCGTTATGAGACCGACTAACAATGATGGGCAAACTGCTGTCTATACGCTTAGCCTATGTTCTGAAATTTAAAATCTGGCGTGAGTAATCACGCCAATTCATTCTTCAGAAAAAGGCTTTGATACATCAACCAACTTAGACAAATTATATTATAAAATTGTTCAACTAAGTTACTACAACGTTAAAGAGAGAGTGCTCCGCTTGCTATTTGGCAATGAACTGAATATTCAATGGGATATATGAAAAGTATTGTATTAATTTTCAGTATATTACTGACTTTTAATGTTATGGCAAGCAAAGCCACAATTAGCCCCCCGACAAGCAAAAATTGCAGAGCGGAAAGCGGCGACAGTGGGCTTACGAAAACAGTATTTATCTGTTTACGCTGGTAACTCGCTCGCAATCCTGCCCTTTCTCAAAAACGTTCGATACAAATGACAACGAAAAGTGAAACGTGATTTTAACACTTCACTGACTGGTTACAGTAAGGGTGTGTCAACTGTACATTGTCAGAATTACCATCTCCTCCCTCACGGACACGTACGATATGATCATAAGAAACTGACTTTTCAGTATCAAGGTAACCTTGGCAAATCGGACATTTCAAAGCGTTGCGCAGAGCCACATCAATGAACACCTTACTTTTTTGTTCATCGCTGATTTTTGCTGATGTTCTCTTAAAATCTCCAGAGAGTATTCTCCCCTCCAATTCGGCCAGCTCGATAAGCTTACTCTCATCAATATTCTCTCCCTGCTTGAGTGATTTGATCACCGCATTTAAAAAATCACAGTAGCGAGCCACTCGGACATTACTACCTGGTTTTTGTACTATCATTGCGATCAAGTCCTTAAATTCGATCATTATTCTCTCAAGCCTAGATCTGATTGTTGTGAAGTCTTTAAAGAATTGACCATTATTGTTAGAGAGTTGTTTTGCCACCAGTAGCACAGTTCCTAGAAACATTGGCGTTGAGTGGATTCCAGTCGGACCATAAAAATAAATCGCTGGATGAAGCCCCAAGCTACCATCGCCATTGCCTGTAATTCTATTGCTTAATGATGTGGCTTTGGAAAGGATTCTTAACGTATCAGCACCCGACGCATCATCAGGGTAGGCTTCGATTTTTTTCAAAACACCATTCTGGTTGCAATCAGTGATCAGTAAGAAATCTTTCAAAACTTGGATCGCTGTCCTGACCCCCCTAGAACCGCCTAATGGAAGATCAAGAGTTTTAATAGGGCGATCAACTTCAGGTTCGAACAGCAAACGATGCAGCTTTGCAGATTTATCTTCAAGTTGCTGGGCAATGCTCTGATCAAACCCCGACCAATAGCGATGACCTCTACCGGCACGAATAATTGCTCGGGTTGCTATCGGAATACTTTTCTTGCGATTTTTTAGAAGCATCTCTTCGATAGCATCAAGAGGAGTTCCCTTCATATTGATGTTAAAAAATGAAGTTTCTGCCTTATCTACATCACCCACTACCCATTGGACTGAGATTCCACGAGATGTTAATACGCTGATTCTTCTCTGCTGTTCCTCGGTCAATGAAGCATCATCGGCAAGCAACTTCTGATAATATTCCCAGCTACCGACCCTCTCCTTCACAAGCTTTCTCGTTCTATCTGCAGCGCGGCGTTGTTCACGAGGAATATCATGCCCAAAAAGTTGATGGGATATATGACCGTCGCCATAATCATCTTCAACCCAAGCACGTAACGCACTTAAACGATGACCACCATCGATCACAAAAAGATGGGTTGAAGACCGCCAAAGAATAACGGAAGGTATCAAATCACCATTGATGTAGCATTCGAGAAGCGATACAACCTGCTCAGGCCCCCAATGATTTGTTTCACGCTGGAAATCTGGTTTTCTCAGAAGCGCAGCAATTCCACTTCCTGATTTCAATTCTCTTGCAGGAATACTGTTTAGCGTTTCAAATGAAGAGTTATCTTGGATCTTTAAACCTAAATCAGCACGCTTAATCAGTGCATCTAAATTTACAAGGTTAGAACGAGCAACCATACTTTTGTTCCTCAAGATGACAATATGGTCATTATATCCCCTGCCAATGAGGTAACAACTTGATTTTCTCTATTTATTCCCTTTCTCACGAGGCTCACATCAATTTAACCAGTCCAAACCATCAATCACGTAACAAATTGAACGTAAAGGAAAAGAGTGCAAATAGCGTCTGGTAATCCCTAAACCGCTTTTCTCATGACCTACCACCTGTTGCAGATGCGCCAAATTACTCACCCAACCAGCTAAACAAGTAGAAATCATAGTATGCCGGAAACTATGCACCAAGCGCCGCTGCCCATAATCATCAAGATAAGGAATATCAAGCTGATCACGAACATCTGAAAGAACTTTACCTATCTTTGACATATTTCGACCTGAGACTTCCGAAAAGATTTTCTCTTTCCATTGGCGGTTAACAAAATCCAGAAACCCCCACTCAATCAGTTTGGGATGAATCACTACCTGTCTTGTAGCATTCTCAGTTTTACCCAGCCTTCTTTCCGCGATCAGAAGATAGTGCCGCTGGCTATCTTCATCAAATTTGATCTGCGACTTCTCCAGTTTAGCAATCTCACCTCTTCTGGCTCCTGTGTACGCCAACAACAAAGTGATCCACTTCTGCCATCCATCAGGCTGCTTTATTGCCCATCCTACAAATTTTTTCATTTCTGCTGCACTGTATGCACCAAACCTAGCTTTGGATGGTGCCGCTACTATTCCATCAGTCGGAGACTTAGATAGAATATCTTTGTTTTCAGTCAGAAATGTTTTGAATAACGATTTGTAGATTTTAAGGTGCTTATGTACAGCCTCAGCACCAACTAAATCCTCTGGCAGCACATCATCACATTCGATTAGTTGCTGAATAGTCATTGACCTATACGGTTGCACTACACGCTTTGGTAAGTTTTCGACAGTTTCCATTACTCGCTTAATATCTTGTTTGGTGATTGCCGTTACGTCTGTTTCTTTTCCCAAGACAACAAGCAATACCTCCATATAACGCTCATTTGCCATTGAGATCGATTTTGTCCAATTTCGACCTCTTTCCTCCTTGTACATAGCCCACGCATCAGCAAGTGTTAGCACCTTTTCCGGTTTGGCTGGTGGTTGAAGCTGCAAAACTTCTTTAGAAATATTGTTCAATTGCTGAGGGAGTGGCAACGGAATCATTACGTTACGTGACGAAGCGATCAAGTTTGAAACAAACTTATTAAATTGCAGCAACGGAGTAGCGAGTGATTTAACGAAAGGAATGTGCGGAGTAAGGCCAATCATCAACGCCGATGCTTCGCGATAACTGTCAGTAAAAAGTGATTTTTTGTATATCCGACCATCCGAAAGCCGGATTTGTAGATAGTAATTACCGTTTCGCTGAAATGTGTATGGGAGAGTTCTTGACCTCATAAACGACCCCTTTTTGTACCTTAACAGCATGATTTATGGTCAAAAAGAGATGCAACCACATAATTTTCAAGACTATTTTGGCCCCCTACGCTGGCATTATCCAGATCAGGTGATACGGGTATTTCTCAGCCTTCACGCAGAAGGGCCCCCCGAGTCGTTTGGTTGCGATGATAAATCGCAGAGGAGGATGGTAATGTCCAGCGCACGCGTTGTAAACGAGTAAAAACCGCAGTTTTACAATCGCGTTAATAAATTATTTGATATAAGAATCCAGCACCTTCAGAACGACATCCAGATCTTCTTCACGTTTTAGCTCATCCCCCTGGTGAACGATGTGTTCCGTCAGATGACCTTTAATCACTTCCCGCATCAGACCGTTTACCGCGCCACGGATAGCAGCAATCTGTTGTAAAACTGCAGCGCATTCGTGCGGCTCGTCGAGCATTTTCTTGAGCGCCACGACCTGGCCCTGAATCTTACTGGCACGCGCTTTCAGTTTCTGTTTATCACGGATTGTATGAGACATGGCAACACCTGGTTAACAAGAATATGAAAAATCATAGCACTATTAATCTACTGGGGGGTAGTATCAGGTACTGGGGGGGAGTAGAATCAGATTGCCGAATTAATACTAAGAATTATTATCATGACCGAATTTACCACTCTTCTTCAGCAAGGAAACGCCTGGTTCTTCATCCCCAGCGCCATCTTACTTGGTGCGCTTCATGGCCTGGAACCAGGGCATTCAAAAACGATGATGGCGGCGTTTATCATCGCCATCAAAGGCACCATTAAACAGGCGGTGATGCTCGGACTGGCAGCAACCATTTCGCATACCGCAGTGGTCTGGTTGATTGCCTTTGGCGGGATGGTGATCAGCAAACGCTTTACTGCTCAATCAGCAGAACCGTGGCTCCAGTTGATTTCCGCAGTGATCATTATTGGCACCGCGTTCTGGATGTTCTGGCGTACCTGGCGCGGCGAACGCAACTGGCTGGAGAATATGCACGAGCATGATCATGAGCATCATCACCACGATCACGAAGATCACCACGACCATGGACATCATCACCATCACGAACATGGCGAGTATCAGGATGCCCATGCACGAGCCCATGCCAATGACATTAAACGACGCTTTGATGGTAGAGAGGTCACCAACTGGCAAATTTTGCTATTTGGCTTAACCGGTGGCCTTATCCCCTGCCCGGCAGCAATTACCGTGCTGTTGATATGCATTCAGTTGAAAGCCCTGACACTGGGCGCAACACTGGTCGTCAGTTTCAGCATTGGCCTGGCGTTAACGCTGGTCACCGTAGGCGTTGGCGCAGCAATCAGCGTTCAGCAGGTCGCAAAACGCTGGAGCGGATTTAACACTCTCGCTAAACGCGCCCCCTATTTTTCCAGTCTGTTGATTGGCTTAGTTGGTGTGTATATGGGCGTACATGGCTTCATGGGCATAATGCGATAACTCAATCCTTTAGGCTTGCATGTTATCTTCAGCCCAGGATGATTCTTAAATCAGCTATTTCCGCTGACTCTCTGCTCGCTAAGGATGCTTTTAGGGCATCCTTTCATTTACACTTTTTACGAAATCATGGGATCACTAACAAAATATCGCTTGTCAGTTATATTGTATGGCAGGAAAGATATGCGACTGATATTACAGATCCCCAAAGTGGAGAGTTTATGACCATTAAAAATAAGATGTTGCTGGGTGCGCTTTTGCTGGTTACCAGTGCCGCCTGGGCCGCACCAGCCACCGCGGGTTCGACCAATACCTCGGGAATTTCTAAGTATGAGTTAAGCAGTTTCATTGCTGACTTTAAGCATTTCAAACTAGGCGATACCGTCCCAGAGATGTACCGCACCGATGAGTACAACATTAAGCAGTGGCAGTTACGTAACCTGCCCGCGCCTGATGCCGGGACACACTGGACCTATATGGGTGGCGCGTACGTGTTGATCAACGACACCGACGGTAAAATCATTAAAGCCTACGACGGTGAGATTTTTTATCATCGCTGAAAAAAGCCCCCTCGAAGAGAGGGGGAAATGCAGACACCTTATTATTTTTATTATTAGCCACTTGCTCGTCTTGCTTGTTATTAGTCGTATTTCACGTTGATTAATGCGGTTGCCTCCAGTGCGCCAGATTTAACTTTGTTTGTATCGTAGACGTAGTAACTGGCAGTTATCGGAATTGAAATCGTTGTATCTGTAAGTTTTGACTTCGCAGCAACTTCCTTTAAATTTGTATATCCTTTACTGCTGTTAGTGATATTTAAAAGTGTGACTGGCGAACCATTACTTTCAAGAATAAATCCTACGCCATTATCTTCCGCACCTTTCAGGATCGTGTTACTACTGCCCCACAAGTCAGAACTTGATAAATACACCTGCATTTTCCGTGATGTTTGATTTTGTTGACCTAATAAGTTTTTACAACGCAGAACAATATCCCCTTTGTTACTATTTATTGTTGCTTTGTTACCTTTGGCTGGTAATTGTGAAACGGGAATACTCTCTAAAGTAATTAATAAATCGTCCGGTTTGCAGGTTGTGGTTATCGGGTTGTATGACAATGTCAGATTAAAGGAATAGACACCTGCATTTTGTGCCAATGCATTTCTGTAGCTATTTACACATGCATCCCATGACTTGCCACCGAATAAACACAGTAAAAATTGTACTGCAGCACTCCCGCGTGTCGATGATGAAGCACTGGATAATGTTGCAACACCATTAATCATTACTGAACCGCCGCCCCCCGCAGAAACATTCACTTTTGCATTACTGGCCGCAGGTGTCACCGTTACCGAATAACCACTGGTGAAACTGGTCTGATTATTTGACAACGTGATGTTGTTTTTATTGGTCCATTCAAAATGTAAATTTAATTTAATGGTATCGTTATAAAGTCCAACAATAATATCCGACGGGCTCATAGGGGTGATAGTATTTGTACTCACGCATGACGAATCATTAAAATTATGCTCATATGTCGCTATTTGTGTTTGACTAAGTGCAAAATCCCCCTGAACAACCAAATTGTGCTGAACAGATAACTCACTATAACATGCTGCATAGCTCACTGGCATAACCATCATCATTAATATAAATAGCATTATGCGAATTTTCATAGAACCACCTGACTATTACTGGCAAATATAATTTCTACTTTCATCAATCTCTTTACCGAAGGTGATTGTGCATGAAAGTCCTTGTTGCTTATCAATTGCTACATTAACCGATGGCGGAACTTCATTGGTGCGAATAAATAACTGGCTTCCCTGGCCGACAACGCTAATATTATGACCATGGATATCATTGACTTCATAACCAAACGTTAATGGTTGCCCATCCGTTCTTAACGCTTTTATAAACCAGGGCTTGCGCTGATCGGTATCAAAATTAACCAGTACAACCGCGCCGCGATAAGGTGCGGCAATTTTCCGGTTACCGCGCAATTCTGCTTCGCTATCGCTTTGCGACACATCCAGCATCAGGTGATTTTCCCGATAAGGTGTCATTCCGTCGTATACCACCACTCCATTACGGTTTGTTGTGCGATATTTTTGCCCATTGACATAAGCATCTTTAATTCCTGGCGCATTCATCACTGCAAACGTTTCGGAAAGACGGTTCGCCAGATTAACGCCACCCGACCAGGCGACAATGCCCCCTGAAACACTGGCTCCAGCCTGTCGATAAGTACTCGACTGACTATAACTGCCATTCACCGTTGCCACCGGCGCGTTCCAGGTTAAATTCGCTCCAGCTGTTGTTTCATTTCCCTGATGCTGATGACTCAGGTTGACCCCATAGTTAAATTGATCCCGGTTTCCAACGGTTCCCGATAATCCCGTATTATTTGAGGCAAAACCCTGATCATCAAACGTCGTTGAGTTAGACATATATATTTGCCGACGAGGCGTCGTAACGTCATCACCCCAATCAAAGGGAATCGATATAAAAATATTAAAACGTTTCTCTTCATGATGATTCTCGTCATAAGCCTGGCTTGCCGCGAGGGTATAGCTTATCCGTCGCAGGTTGTTGGAATAACTCAACTGATAATCCTTACTGCTGCCGCTACGCCCCCAGTAATCTCGCCATAACGTACTTAAGGACACAGAACCCCAGCCTTCTGGCAATGACTGGCTCATATTGGCAGAAAAGCTATTTTTACGGCCAAAATCGTTCTGGTAATAATCGGCAATGTCATAGATATCGTTTTCATCACGGCGATAATTATCTTTATTGTTTGCCCAAACGTGATCGTTAAATGTCCGGTAATCACGCGACGAATAACGCCAGGCCGCCAGACCAAAACGCGTCGACGTTTGGCTCACAAATTTGTTGTAGGCAATTTGATAACTTTGCCCGTCAAACACATCGCCGTTGTCTTGTTTACTATGCGACTTCGTGGCATCGACGGAAATGGCACCAATGCGTGTATTCCAGCTAGTCCCCAAAGTGAACGCGTAATAATTATTCGCGACCATCGATCCGCCATACAGCGTCAATAAGTTATTAAAACCATACTGATAACCCGCCTGGACAAAATCACTTTGTTTGCTCGCCCCTTCAATATGGCTACGACCCGCCGCAAAATCATATTTCGACACGCCAGGTTGCAGCATATTCGGCACCGCTGCATAAGGCACCAGATAGGTGGTTACCGAACCGTCCGCCTCTTTCACGCTGACATCAAGATCTGCTCCACCACCGGCCAACTGCAAATCTGTAATCGCAAACGGGCCAGGAGGAACCTCTTTCTGATAAACCACAAAACCGTTCTGTTCAATAGTTACCAGCGCGTTACTCTGAGCAATCCCCTGCACCCGTGGAGTAAAATTCTGTTTCGAGTTAGGCAACATCTGCATATCACGAAACAACCGCACACCGCTGAAGCGAACAGAATCAAAAATATCGCTTGATGTGTACATATCACCCACGCGAAGCGTGCCAAGAAGTTGGGCAAATCCACGTTCCAGATACAGGGTATTGCTTTTCCACACCCCTGGATTGCTATTTGTTTTACTGAAACTGGCATCAGAATGCAGTTGCCACCCCAGTAAGTTTAACCCGCTGTTAAAACGTACATATGTACTCTTGCTATTACCCGACGCTTTATAGTCGCTGTAATACTGACTCACATAATAAGAGGTATAAAACGCATTAATACCTCGCTCCCAGTTTTCCGGTGGAACATAGCCACTTTCCAGTTCTTCCACCCACGCCTGCGGGACACTGAAATCGAGACGAAAAACTCCGATATCCCAGGTATAGCTCCCACCCTGAACAAGTTGCTCAAATGTTAAACATTGCTTACCGCTGGCAAAGTTATCGGTATTAATGCCTAACCGCTTGATAATTTCCCTTGATAAACATGTTTCTTGCGGGTTGTCTTTAACAATGATCTCATATTTCCCGCGCCATTGCTTATTGACATAAATATCGATGTCATACTGCCCCGGCAAGGGTTGATTATCATCAAGACGAATATTTGCAACCTGCTGGTCTTTCATTCCACCTATCATAAAATGGGTATCAAAGGTTTCTTCAGCTGCATAAGCTTCAATGCCGAGCAATAACGCTACGATTGCTGATGCAAGTGGGGTCATTCTCAACATAGGCAGCTCCTGCAATTAAATTTTGTCACTAATATAGTTGCCATGGTCATCGATAATGGTCAGATACCAGTTATTCGCATTATTACTTTTGACATTAATACTCTGACTTTCTAAGGGGGCAATCATAATAGTTTCATAATTGACTTTGACATTATTAGCTTTGACATCCGAAATCGTTACCCAATTTGCTGAGTCATTTTTTATCACCAATCCATTGCCACTGCGATTTACCAGTAACTTTTTAAATGTCGCTTTATTTACCGGTGCAATACCCGCAGGCCGGTAAAACAATTTGATTCTGTTTTGCATTGCAAATTTCAGTGCATTCTTGCCCTCTTGCTCTGGACTATTTGGTGGAATATCCAGAACATTCAGATAAAAAATGCTCTCTTTATTAGTGGGCAGTTTATTCGGCATAATTTTGATTTTTACTTGCTGCCCGGAATTTTCCCCTATTTTTGCCACTGGTGGCGTTAACATGAAAGGAACCTGAATTTTTTCTGGTGGTAACGACGTATCACCATCATCAATCCACGCCTGCAGCAGCGAAGAACGGTTTCCCTGGTTCATCAACTGCACCATCACTTCTTTGTGCTCTGCCGGGTAAATAATACGCGTCCCGTAGATAACAATACCGGCATGTGCAGGAAGGACCATAGAAGAAATGAGTAAAGCTAATAATCCTTTCATCTTAATGCCTCTTAAATTAAAAGGCCGCCATGGGGATAGCGGCCATGTTTATTAACTGGAGAAACTTGAAATTTTATTTATTAATCCTGCGCCACACGCATAACCAGAGAAGATAACACATCACCTGATTGCACTGAATTATCTGTCAGCTTCAGGTATTTTGCTTTAAACGGAATAGCATATTGACCTTCCGCTGTTTTATAACTCTCAATGTTAAAAGGTGCAGAAACATCCAGGACATCGCTGTTATCACCTAAATAGAGATAGTACCCCACGGTATCGTTGCTACTGGCTATCGCCTTATCGTTTCCGGTTATTTTATCGTTGGTAATCAACGAGAGTTTTACACCAGCAACTTCTTTCGGACAGCTAATTTTTAACATGCTGCTGGTTACACCGACTGCATCATCATAGGTCGAGTATTTAGCTTTACCTTCAAAGACAGTGGTTGGTACAGTTGGCATATTAATACTTACTGAATCGCCACCCGCTTCGAATTTACACGGAGATTCTGCAATATTCCCTTTAATGGTTAATGTTCCGGTATCAACGTCTGCGGCAAATACCCCAGCGCTCATAAAAAAAGAAGAAAAGACAGCGGCAGCAATAATTGAACGTTTCATAATATGTTCCTTAATAAAATTTATTTTTGGTTGTTAAGAGTCTGTGTCTCTTGGAAACAAATTTCTCACATCAAAAAAGTTGCCGCAATGTAAACACATTGTTTTATTGATTTAAAACAAATTAACCATTGCAATATAAATACAACAAATACTTAAGCATATTAAATATTTATCACATCTATTAATTAATGCAGATTTTTGTAAATGGTATTATTGATATCAATAAAAAAGCTGAAATCATTCACACGAATGATTTCAGCTTTCTAAATCCGATTAAAAAACCAGGGTGGCAAATTAATCGTAGCGATTTAACACGATTCGACGTTTGCTATCGCTACCTGCAACAACCACTTCTGTCGTTACACCTTTGACTGGCGAAGAAACCTGATGACGGGTATCAACATCATACGTTAACTGACCACAATGCTGTTGAGGTTGACCATTAACCATAGCCATACTGCATGTTGGGGGACTGATCCTGCCATTAATCGTTAATGTGGCAGTCTGTGAAGAGAACGCGGGAGAAGCCATTCCATAGGCAAGAAAAATAATTCCTGACAGCCAGTACTTATTCATTGAACGTTATCCCTGTAGTAAAGGTTATGCCTGGATAGAATGAGTGCATAACAAACTATAGCTGTACATCCACTACACAGCCACGAAGGATGATAATGAAGCATTGCCTGTACGATCAATCGACTTTATAGAGTTTCGGACGAAGGTCCGCAGAATATTCGCAGCATTAAATAAGTGTTCATTAATGCGGCAAAAACAAATACACCGCATCAATGTAACATCTCTGCGGTGTATGAAAAGCAACCAAAAAGGTTAATACGCGTTAGACCGCGCGGAAGGAAATCTCGCCAGGAATGACTTCTCCCTGCCAATAAAGCTGGGCTGCAACGCGGTCAGCCAGCTGGCGGTAGATAGCGGTAAATTCGCTCTCCGGACGGCTGATAACCGTTGGCGTGCCTTTATCGAGATCTTCACGTAAGGAGATGTGTAACGGCATCTGCCCCAGCAACTGCGTGTGGTATTTCTCGGCCAGTTTCTCTGCACCACCGGTACCGAAAATCGGTTCATGGTGACCACAGTTACTGCAAATATGCACACTCATGTTCTCGACAATACCGAGCACCGGAACCTCGACTTTCTCGAACATCACAATGCCTTTTTTCGCATCGATCAACGCAATGTCCTGCGGGGTGGTGACCACTACCGCGCCAGTTACTGGAATGTTTTGTGCCAGTGTCAATTGAATGTCACCGGTGCCTGGCGGCATATCAAGCACCAGATAGTCGAGATCCGGCCACAAGGTTTCCTGCAACATCTGCATTAACGCCTTGCTCGCCATCGGACCACGCCACACCATCGCATTGTCGTCAGTGACCAGATAACCAATTGAATTGGTTGCCAGTCCATGAGACATAATCGGTGCCATATGGGTACCGTCCGGCGAAGTTGGACGCTGATTTTCTGCGCCCAGCATGGTGGGTATTGATGGGCCGTAGATATCGGCGTCCAGAATGCCGACTTTCGCCCCTTCCGCCGCCAGTGCCAGCGCCAGGTTTACCGCCGTGGAGGATTTACCCACGCCGCCTTTACCGGAGCTGACCGCAATGATGTTCTTCACGCCGTTAATTCCCGGCTGATTCTTCACGCGTTTTAAGGTGGCGATATTGTGCGACAGTTTCCAGTCGATAGCTTTCGCCCCGGTGATGCGCAGCAGTTCGGCGCTACATTGCTCTTTTAACTCTTCGAACGCGCTATGCCAGACGAATGGCATAACCAGTTCCACATGCAACGTGTCGTCCATCCAGGCGACATGGTGCAACGCTTTCAGCGTGGTGAGGTTATGCTTCAGGGTTGGGTGCTGAAAATTGGCCAGTGTCCCGGCGACCATTGCGCGCAAGGCTTCTGGTGATTTGGCCTGGGATTGTTCGTTCATCCCGACTCCTTTTTTGTATAGATAAACCATCAGCTGATAGTTTACCTGAAGAATATAGAGAAGTACTTACTTAACATTTTCCCATTTGGTACTATCTAACCCCTTTTCACTATTAAGAAGTAATGCCTACTATGACTCAAGTCGCGAAGAAAATTCTGGTGACGTGCGCACTGCCGTACGCTAACGGCTCAATCCACCTCGGCCATATGCTGGAGCACATCCAGGCTGATGTCTGGGTCCGTTACCAGCGAATGCGCGGCCACGAGGTCAACTTCATCTGCGCCGACGATGCCCACGGCACACCGATCATGCTGAAAGCTCAGCAGCTTGGTATCACTCCGGAGCAGATGATTGGCGAAATGAGTCAGGAGCATCAGACTGATTTCGCAGGCTTTAACATCAGCTACGACAACTATCACTCGACGCACAGCGAAGAGAACCGCCAGTTGTCAGAACTTATTTATTCTCGCCTGAAAGAGAACGGTTTTATTAAAAACCGCACCATCTCTCAGCTTTACGATCCGGAAAAAGGCATGTTCCTGCCGGACCGTTTTGTAAAAGGCACCTGCCCGAAATGTAAATCCCCGGATCAATACGGCGATAACTGCGAAGTCTGCGGCGCGACCTACAGCCCGACTGAACTGATCGAGCCGAAATCGGTGGTTTCTGGCGCTACGCCGGTAATGCGTGATTCCGAACACTTCTTCTTTGATCTGCCCTCTTTCAGCGAAATGTTGCAGGCATGGACCCGCAGCGGTGCGTTGCAGGAGCAGGTGGCAAACAAAATGCAGGAGTGGTTTGAATCCGGCCTGCAACAGTGGGATATCTCCCGCGATGCGCCGTACTTCGGTTTTGAAATTCCGAACGCACCGGGCAAATATTTCTACGTCTGGCTGGACGCGCCGATTGGCTACATGGGTTCCTTCAAGAATCTGTGCGACAAACGCGGCGACACCACCAGCTTCGATGAATACTGGAAGAAAGATTCCACCGCCGAGCTGTACCACTTCATCGGTAAAGATATCGTTTACTTCCACAGCCTGTTCTGGCCTGCCATGCTGGAAGGCAGCAACTTCCGCAAGCCGACTAACCTGTTTGTTCATGGCTATGTGACGGTGAACGGCGCGAAGATGTCCAAGTCTCGCGGCACCTTTATTAAAGCCAGCACCTGGCTGAATCATTTTGACGCCGACAGCCTGCGTTACTACTACACTGCGAAACTTTCTTCGCGCATTGATGATATCGATCTCAACCTGGAAGATTTCGTTCAGCGTGTGAATGCCGATATCGTGAATAAAGTGGTTAACCTGGCCTCCCGTAACGCGGGCTTTATCAACAAGCGTTTTGACGGTGTGCTGGCAAGCGAACTGGCTGACCCGCAACTGTACAAAACCTTCACGGATGCCGCTGAAGTGATTGGTGAAGCGTGGGAAAGCCGCGAATTTGGTAAAGCGATCCGCGAAATCATGGCGCTGGCAGATCTGGCTAACCGTTATGTCGATGAACAGGCTCCGTGGGTGGTGGCGAAACAGGAAGGACGCGATGCCGACCTGCAGGCAATTTGCTCGATGGGCATAAACCTGTTCCGCGTGCTGATGACTTACCTGAAGCCGGTACTGCCGAAACTGACCGAGCGTGCAGAAGCATTCCTCAATACAGAACTGACCTGGCATGGTATCCAGCAACCGCTGCTGGGCCACAAAGTGAATCCGTTCAAGGCGCTGTATAACCGTATTGACATGAAGCAGGTTGAAGCACTGGTGGAAGCGTCTAAAGAAGAAGTGAAAGCAGCTGCCACACCAGTAACTGGCCCACTGGCAGATGATCCGATTCAGGAAACCATCACCTTTGACGACTTCGCCAAAGTTGACCTGCGCGTGGCGTTGATCGAAAACGCAGAGTTTGTTGAAGGTTCTGACAAACTGCTGCGCCTGACGCTGGATCTCGGCGGTGAAAAACGCAATGTCTTCTCCGGCATTCGTTCTGCTTACCCGGATCCGCAGGCACTGATTGGTCGTCATACCATTATGGTGGCTAACCTGGCACCACGTAAAATGCGCTTCGGTATCTCCGAAGGCATGGTGATGGCTGCCGGTCCTGGCGGGAAAGATATTTTCCTGCTAAGCCCGGATGCTGGTGCTAAACCGGGTCATCAGGTGAAATAATCCCCCTTCAAGGCGCTGCATCGACAGCGCCTTTTCTTTATAAATTCCTAAAGTTGTTTTCTTGCGATTTTGTCTCTCTCTAACCCGCATAAATACTGGTAGCATCAGCATTCAACTGGATAAAATTACAGGGATGCAGAATGAGACACTTTATCTTTCAGGACGAAAAATCACATAAATTCTGGGCGGTGGAGCAACAGGGAAACGAGCTGCATATTAACTGGGGTAAAGTCGGCACTAACGGGCAAAGTCAGGTAAAAAGCTTTGCAGATGCTGCGGCGGCGGCAAAAGCGGAGCTTAAGCTGATCGAAGAGAAAACGAAAAAAGGCTATGTGGAAAATGCTTCAGCAAACGTGCATATCCCCCCCATCACCAAAGCCACTCCTGAAGTTGAAACCTCCCTTGAGAGTAAAAACAAACGCCCATGGCTGGCTGATGATGCAGTCATTCCGGTCACTGACGATATTAATCGATTTGCTTTTCCTCATCGCTCTCGCCCCAGAGAGATCAATTATCTGTACAAAGATGGCCAAATATGGAAGCGCATCGCGAATAACACCAGGGCATATGATCCCGACAACAATTACCGCTCTTATCCAGAAAACTGGCAGCAGGCTTTTGCTGAGTTACAAATTCGAGTTAAGGGTAATCAACCGACAGGGAGTGCGCAATCTGATGCAGCATTGCTCTGGGGCTTTTGGAACTCTTACTCTCAAGATGAACTGGTCGATGACTTAGTCATTCGCTGTGGTCTGGAAAGTGCCGTTGAAATCGCCCTTCTCGCTCTTCAACTCAAATATAAACCAGTAAAAGGCGCAGTAACCACCATCATTCCACCTAATCACGAAGCAGAATCGCTACCTAGTTGGCATCAACGTCTATGTCATCATCTTTCACTCGCTTCAGAAGATGAGTGGCAACGCTGTGTAGATAAAGTACTCGCTGCTATTCCCTCGCTATCCCCAGCACGACAACCTTTTGCGGCGTTACTGCTCCCTGAACGCCCGGATATTGCCAATGCTATGGCGCTACGTTATGCAGATCAAAACGTTCCGGCGATGACCTGGTTAAGACTGGTGGTAACCGATGACGCCGCTCTGACTACAGCAGAAAAATACGACTTCCCACCGTTGTATCATGATTTTCGCGCTTATCTGGCAATGTTGCTGGCAAATAATGGGGTGCGCGGTGTAAGCCGGATACTTCTTGAGTTTACGGAAGAGCATTCTGACAATCCCACTTATCTTTTCGAGCGTATCAGCGAGACTGAAGATCTTGTCAAATGGCTATGGAAAACGAATCACCCGGATGCGATTCAAATTCTGATCCTCGGTGTGATTGGCAAGAAAAAGCACCTGGAATACTTAAGCAAAGCCTGTCAAAAACATCCCGCTGCGGCTCTTGCCGCTTATGCTACTTTGCTGGCAATACATGAAGACAAAGAGTGGCGTAAAGCGCTTGTCAAACTGATTACCGCCACGCCAGAGTTAGTCACTGACGTCATTCCCAGGGTTAATGCTAAAGCGGCAGGAATTTTATCTGAATGTCGTACTCAGTTAGTCGCTGAAGAATGTGAATACGCCACTGCGGATATGTTGCCGGAGCTGTTTGTCGCTCCACCGTGGGTAATAAATAAGAAAACGAATGTAATACCCGTATTTGATTTACCGGTGCTTCCCATCCCTGCCGTCACTGACATCACGCCAGGAATTACAGAGTTAATCAGTCATACTGACATATCCAGATTCAGTGAAATCGCGCAATTTCAGTCATCACAGCAAACCTTATTTACCGACCTGCCACTAATTGAAAAAGAAAGCTGGGAGACATCTTTCATTCCTTTTACACCAGAACAACAAATCCTTTGGCAATTAGGTTTTAATGAATGGCTGCATTGCGAAGATGACTTACATGAAAAAAAATATATACCGCAAAGCGCTGTTGATGCGTTGTTGCGCTTTGATTTTCCAGCACTAAAAGCTGAGTTTGCGAAATATCACAACAATGCCAACAAAAGCTGGAATCTATCTGCGCTTTGTTACTTACCGGGACAACAGGCGATTTCATTTCTCAACCAAATAATCATTGAGGAGCGATATTCAGGTGAGAAAGAGATTCTGGCGGTTTTTGGTAGTACAGCCATTCCTGCGTTTATGACCTGCTTGCAACGAGATCATCAACGACTGTGGATATTCACCCTCTTTATTGGGGCCAGTGAACTAGCCTTACCAATGGCGCAGCGGTTACAGAAAAAAATGGCTTACAAGGATGCCGTTAATTGGCTGGCAAATAACCCGCGCCATGCCACCGCCGGGCTACTGCCTTTGGCGCTGGGCAAACCGTGCCAAAATCGGGAATATGCCCGCCAGGCACTCCGCCTGCTAGTGAAATTAAACCAGCGAGAAACGATTGAAGAAATCGCCCGGAGATACAACCAACCTGATGTTTTAGCTGCGCTGGCAACATTGTTCGATAGCGATCCGCTGGAAGAATATCCCGCTAAAATCGCCCCACCGCCCGGCTTTTATCAGTTCACCTTATGGCGCAGACCACGGCTTAAAAGTAACAACCTGCCTCTGCCAGATGACGCTATGCGCCACCTGGGCACAATGTTGAGCTTTCCACGCGACATTACCGCCTACGCTGGGCTGGCGACCATCAAAGAGACCTTCACCCGCGAATCACTGGCTGACTTTGGCTGGGATCTGTATACCGCATGGACAGAAGCTGGCGCACCCGCAAAAGAAAACTGGGCATTTACTTCGCTGGGGATTTTAGGCAATGACGACACCGCGCGTAAGTTAACCCCGCTTATCCGCGCCTGGCCTGGGGAATCCCAGCATAAACGGGCGGTGTCCGGGCTGGATGTATTAGCTGATATTGGCAGCGATGTTGCGCTAATGCTACTTAATGGCATTGCGAAAAAGATTAAATTCGTTGCATTACAGGAACATGCCCGCGAGAAAATCAACATAGTTGCTGAAAACCGTGGGCTGACTATGGCTGAACTGGAAGACCGCCTGGCTCCAGATTTAGGGCTTGATAGCAGTGGCTCGCTGACACTTGATTTCGGCCCACGCCAATTCACCGTTGGTTTTGACGAAACCTTAAAACCTGTAGTGCGCGATGCAAACGGAAAGGTCCTGAAAGATTTACCCAAACAAAACCAGAGCGATGATAAAACACTGGCAACTGACGCCGTTAACCTCTTTAAACAATTGAAGAAAGATGTGCGCGCCATTGCCAGCCAGCAGGTTGATCGTCTGGAGCAGGCTATGTGCCAGCGCAGACGCTGGACGGCAGAACAGTTCCGCCTGTTCCTGGTGGAGCATCCGCTGGTACGTCACTTAACCCGACGGCTGTTATGGGGGGTATATACTGAGGAAAACACGCTGATTGCCTGCTTCCGGGTCGCAGAAGACAGCACTTACAGCGATGCGCAGGATGAGTTATTCACGCTGCCAGCAGGAAACATCGGTATACCGCATGTGCTGGAAATCCCCCCTGAATCCGCCGCTGCATTCAGGCAAATTTACGTTGATTACGAACTGCTTCCCCCTTTCCAACAGCTCGAACGTGGTAGTTACCACCTTGCTGATAACGAACGTAATGTCCATGAATTGTCACGCTGGGACGGACGGCTCTGCCAGGCTGGTCGCATTGTCGGGCTGGAACGCAGAGGCTGGCAACGTCTGGAAGAAAGCGGCAGCGTCTATGCGATGCGCAAATCTACCCCTTATGGCGCTCTCGAACTTGAAACAGAACATTTTTCATTAATTTATGGCGAAACGGGGTATAGCGACCTGCTGCCTGTCGAAAGCGTAAAAATCACTGCCTCTTATGATCGCTACGGTAAACAATCCTCCCCCACTTTCTCCGTGCTCGACAACATCACCGCTAGCGAGCTGATTAACGATATTGAATCACTGTTTGATTAAAAGGATTTAGCAATGAAAACCTATATTTATCAGGACGAAAAATCACATAAATTCTGGGCGGTGGAGCAGCAGGGAAACGAGCTGCATATTAGCTGGGGTAAAGTCAGCACCAACGGGCAAAGTCAGGTAAAAAGCTTTGCTGATGCTGCGGCGGCGGAAAAAGCGGAACTGAAGTTGATTGCGGAGAAAACAAAAAAGGGCTACGTAGAAGAAGTATCCGTGATAACACCGACATCTGTCCCCGTCCAGGTTATCGAATGCCCCGAAATAGCCCCTTTGCCACAAGACAAACCAGTATTTGTTGGAGACAACCTCCCCTGGCTGGCAGACGACGCCCAAATCATTTTACCGACAGAGGTTGCGCCAACCACACTAAGTCATCGACGCTGGCCTGGCGATCCTGTGCCACAGGAGAATGAATTAACTCTGCTACGCTCCGTCGCCGCGAATACTCACCGACGTTTTAAAAAGGTGATCACCTTCGATTACAGCACCTGTTCACTGGACTGGCAGCAGGCGATAACACAAGCAGTGGGCCTTATCGACTCGCCGATTAGCACCACGCTACCACCGATGGTTCTGGCGGTACTGGTTGCGCTGGAACAAGGCTTCAATCGTAACGATCACGAAGAGTTAATGGATCAAATTGTCCAGGAAGGTGGTCTGGAATATGCCACTGAGGTTGTCATTGCACTGCAATTCATCCGCTTCGACTGGGATTATGATGCCCATCTTATTACGTTCACCCCGGATGACAGGCAGCCTGGCTATCTGTTGCGCTTTGCCTCGGTTGAAATGCGCCTGCGTAAGCATTTCTCACTTGCAAATGACGATGTATGGCAGCGCTGCGCCGACAAACTGATTGCCGCTCTCGGAAACATGCCCGCCTGGCACCAGCCGCTGGTTGCACTATTGTTGCCGGAAAAACCAGAAGTAGCTCATGAGATTGCCAGACATTTTTGCGGGCAAAAAGGGTTATATGCGCTGGAATGGCTAAAACTGACGGTCACCGATGCTCAGGTATTAGCAGACCTGGAAAAATACTATCCAGGACAGCCTGGGCAGGTATTTGATGATTACTATGGCGGTAACATCTGGTGTGCGACAGCACTCCAGGAGCAAGGAGTCACTGCGCTGGCCCGTTTTGCCCATTACGCTACTGGTGACACATGTGGTGAAGTGTTGATGCATATCAACCACCCGCAGGCACTTACACTACTTATCCATGCAAGCGAGCAAGGAAAGCGTTGCCACGATCGCATGACAAAGGCTTTCGTTCGCTTCCCACACGCAGCGCTGGCGGCATTAGCAGAACTTCTGGCACAAAAAGATGAAAAGCGCTGGCGCATGATGCTAATGACGATGCTTATCTCGCAACCGATACTAGCAGAACAGGTCATTCCCTGGCTCTCGACACCCGCAGTTGCCGTACTGAAATCATGCCAGCAACAACTGAAACAGCCCTCAAACCATGCCAGCGCCGATATGCTGCCAGCCATATTAGTCTCACCGCCCTGGCTTTCGAAAAAGAAAAAATCTGTAATGCCGGTATTGGATTTAACGCCATTACCGCTGGAGTCATGCTGCACATTGACCGAGACGGCAGAAAAAGAGATTCATGCAAGGCATCGCTGGCACGCACATCAAATAGACATCGGCCAAAAAGAGGATATTCAGAACTACCTGACACGTCTGGGTTTCAATCGCTGGAATAATGGCCAGTATATGAAAGCGTCTGATGCTGTTGTAGAACTCTGGCAGAGGGGAGATTATTCTGCGCTAATCAGCGAATTTAAAACCTTCTGGCACTCCTATCAACGGGAATGGCAACTTTACATGTTAGCCGCCCTGCCTATCGAAAAAACAGCGCAGGCGTGGAATGTCCTCAGTAAAGAGCCACACGTCGGTGTCGAGTTTGTCATGACGCACCTGCAACTCGCTGGGTTACAGGGTTTTATTCACTCCTTTTCACGCTATCCACAAGAAGCTCTGCCTGTAGCACAATATTTTGCGGCTATCGAATTAGCGCCACTGATCGCCCGCGCCTTCAACAAACTCAAAACCCTACGACAAGACGCCCGTAGCTGGCTGCTGAAATACCCGGAACACGCCATTACCGGCCTGCTGCCCGCGGCGCTCGGCAAAGCCGGTGAAGCCCAGGATAACGCCCGCGCTGCCTTGCGTATGCTTACCGAAAACGGTCATCAGCCATTACTGCAAGAAATCGCCCGGCGTTATAACCAGCCGGAAGTAACCGATGCGGTGAACGCTCTGCTTGCGCTCGATGCCTTAGATAATCACCCGACAAAAATCCCCACTCTTCCGGCCTTTTATCAGCCATCGCTCTGGACCCGCCCGGTATTAAAAGCAAATGCCCAATCACTGCCAGATAGCGCCCTCCTACGCCTCGGTGAAATGCTCCGCTTCCCTCAGGAAGAGGCACTGTATCCGGGATTATTGCAGGTGAAAGCCGCCTGTACCGCCGACTCACTGGCTGAATTTGCCTGGGATCTGTTTACCGCCTGGCAGACCGCTGGCGCACCGTCTAAAGAAAGCTGGGCATTCACTGCGTTAGGTGTTCTCGGCAACGATGACACCGCCCGCAAACTGACGCCTTTGATTCGCGCCTGGCCTGGCGAATCCCAGCATAAACGCGCCACCGTCGGGCTTGATATCCTCGCCGCTATCAGCAGCGATATCGCCCTGATGCAGCTTAACGGCATCGCCCAGAAACTGAAATTCAAAGCCTTACAGGAGCGGGCGAAAGAGAAAATTGCCGACATTGCCGAAAGCCGCGAACTCACGGTAGCGGAGCTTGAAGATCGCCTGGCCCCGGATCTGGGACTGGATGATAACGGTTCGCTGCTGCTGGATTTTGGCCCACGTCAGTTCACCGTCAGCTTTGATGAAACCTTAAAACCGTTTGTGCGCGATGCTTCCGGCAGCCGCCTGAAAGACCTGCCCAAACCAAACAAAAGCGATGATGAATCGCGGGCTGATGAGGCGGTAAACCGCTACAAACTCCTGAAAAAAGATACGCGTACCGTCGCCGCCCAGCAGGTGACAAGGCTTGAATCCGCCATGTGCCTGCGCCGCCGCTGGTCGCCGGAAAACTTTCAGCTCTTCCTGGTTGAACACCCGCTGGTTCGCCACTTAACCCGCCGTCTGATTTGGGGCGTTTATAGCGCCGAAAACAAGCTACTGGCTTGCTTTCGGGTGGCGGAAGATAACAGCTACAGCACCGCTGACGATGATCTTTTCACCCTGCCAGAAGGCGATATCTCTGTTGGCATTCCTCACGTTCTGGAAATATCACCCACGGATGCCGCTGCCTTTGGTCAGCTTTTTGCCGACTACGAACTGTTACCGCCGTTCCGCCAGCTCGACCGTAACAGTTACGCCCTGACAGAAACCGAGCGCAATGCCAGCGAATTGATCCGCTGGGCAGGCAGAAAATGCCCGAGCGGTCGGGTAATGGGGCTGGCGAATAAAGGCTGGATGCGTGGTGAACCGCAGGACGGTGGCTGGATCGGCTGGATGATCAAACCTCTGGGCCGCTGGTCGTTAATCATGGAAATCGATGAAGGTTTTGCGGTCGGCATGTCGCCAGCCGAACTCAGTGCCGAGCAACTCTTAAGCAAGCTGTGGCTATGGGAAGGCAAAGCGGAAAGCTATGGCTGGGGGAGTAATTCAACACAGGAAGCGCAGTTCTCCGTACTCGATGCCATCACCGCCAGCGAACTCATTAACGATATTGAAGCCCTGTTTGAATAAGGAAAGAGCATGGACAAGGAATTACCGTGGCTGGCGGATAACGCCCAAGTGGAACTGAAATATAAAAGCTCAGCCATCGCAGTTGGCCGGGCGAACCGGTGCCTGTTATCACTGAAAGCCTCATCCAGACACTGGGTGATGAATTGCTACAAAAAGCTGAGAAGAAAAAAAACATTGTCTGGCGTTATGAAAATTTTTCACTGGAGTGGCAGTCGGCCATTACGCAGGCCATCAACTTGATCGGAGAACACAAACCCTCAGTTCCGGCCCGGACAATGGCGGCGCTAGCCTGTATCGCGCAAAATGATAGCCAACAGTTGCTCGACGAAATCGTCCAACAAGAGGGACTGGAATATGCGACTGAGGTGGTGATTGCACGCCAGTTTATTGCACGGTGTTATGAGAGTGATCCTCTGCTAGTGACATTGCAGTATCAGAACGAGGATTATGGCTATGGTTATCGATCAGAAACCTATAACGAATTCGATCTCCGACTGCGTAAGCATCTCTCTCTGGCAGAGGAAAGCAGCTGGCAGCGTTGCGCCGACAAACTCATTGCCGCACTGCCAGGAATAACCAAAGTTCGCCGCCCTTTTATTGCGCTGATCCTCCCGGAAAAACCAGAAATCGCCAATGAGTTGGTAGGCCTTGAATGCCCGCGGACTCATTTTCATTCTAAGGAGTGGTTAAAAGTTGTTGCTAATGACCCCAGAGCGGTGAAAAAACTCGAACGCTACTGGAGCCAGGATATATTTAGCGATCGGGAAGCCAGCTACATGTCGCATGAAAACCACTTCGGCTACGCGGCCTGCGCCGCCCTTTTGCGCGAACAAGGACTGGCAGCCGTTCCACGCCTGGCAATGTATGCCCATAAAGAAGATTGCGGCAGTCTGCTGGTACAAATTAACCATCCGCAGGTCATCCGCACCCTGCTGTTAGTTGCTGATAAAAACAAACCCAGCCTGCAACGTGTAGCTAAATACAGTAAAAATTTCCCCCATGCGACGCTTGCCGCACTGGCAGAGCTTCTGGCGTTAAAAGAACCGCCTGCACGCCCTGGTTATCCAATCATCGAAGACAAAAAGCTGCCTGCACAGCAAAAAGCACGTGATGAATACTGGCGTACGCTGTTACAAACGCTGATGGCATCGCAGCCACAACTGGCAGAAGAGGTGATGCCGTGGTTAAGTACTCAAGCCCGGGCAGTGGTGAAGAGTTATTTATCGGCATCGTCAAAACCGGTTATAGATTGCACCGATAACAGCAGTCTGCCTGAAATCCTCGTTTCACCACCGTGGCGTGGCAGGAAAAAGACTTCCATACCTCACTTTTCGCTGCCTGAACTTACACTTGCAACGCAAGCGTGCAGGTCGTCCCAGGAACACTGGACGCCGGAACAGCAAACTGCAATTGACCATTTTAGCGCCATGTCTTTTGACGAACGTCTTGCTAAGAGAGGAGCGGATACATTCTTGCGGGAATTAGGCTTTGACGTTCATAGCCTGGAATTTAATAAGCGTCTTCTTAATGGACAGTTGGATGCCTTTGATGCTCAGCAACTGCAAGAATACACATCAATAGGACTATTGCGTACTTATTACGCGCATCAGGCCAAATCTAAACAGTACCGGGAAGAAGCCACCAAAGCATTATTGGTACAAGATAGCATTGCGTTGATGGAAGGGTGGCGAACTTTTCAGCACGGATTTTACTATGGTAATGAAAAGCGTTGGGGGATATGGAATCTGTACCTTATCGCGCAAATGCCGCGCGAAATGGCGGTATCGTGCTGGCAACAAATTGTTGCGGCTGATTTTCATTACACCGGGGTGGAATATCTGTTAAGTGTGCTGGGCACTGATGCTTTGCCTGGATTAAACACCGCCTTTGCCCGACATCCAAAAGAGATATTTCCGCTGCTAATTCATTTCGGCGCAACCGAACTGGCCCTGCCCGTTGCCCGCGTCTGGCGACGTTTCGCGGCGCAGCGTGATCTGGCCCGCCAGTGGATTTTACAGTGGCCGGAACATACGGCTACTGCACTTATCCCTCTTGTCTTCACCAAATCCAGCGATAATAGCGAAGCTGCATTACTTGCCCTGCGTTTACTTTACGAACAGGGACATGGCGAGTTACTGCAAACCGTGGCAAACCGCTGGCAGCGTACAGATGTATGGCCTGCCCTGGAGCAATTACTTAAACAGAGTCCAATAGAGATTTACCCGACACGCATTCCAAAAGCCCCTGATTTCTGGCAGCCGGCAATGTGGTCCAGGCCGCGCCTTATCACGAATAATCAACCAGTTACTGATGACGCTCTGGAAATTATCGGCGAAATGCTGCGCTTTACCCAGGGCGGACGTTTTTATAGCGGACTGGAACAGCTGAAAACGTTTTGCCAGCCGCAAACGCTGGCAGCCTTTGCCTGGGATCTTTTCACCGCGTGGCAACAAGCTGGTGCTCCCGCAAAAGACAACTGGGCATTTCTGGCGTTAAGTCTCTTTGGCGACGAAAGCACGGCACGGGATCTGACGACACAGATCCTTGCCTGGCCACAGGAAGGCAAATCTGCCCGTGCCGTCAGCGGCCTGAACATCCTTACTCAGATGAATAATGATATGGCACTGATACAGCTGCATCATATATCGCAACGGGCGAAATCCCGCCCCTTACGTGATAACGCGGCGGAATTTCTTCAGGTGGTCGCAGAAAATCGCGGGCTAAGCCAGGAACAGTTAGCGGACAGATTAGTCCCAACACTGGGTCTTGATGATCCGCAGGCGTTGATTTTTGATTTTGGTCCACGGCAATTTACCGTTCGCTTCGATGAAAACCTTAACCCGGTTATCTTTGATCAGCAAAACGTTCGCCAGAAAAGCGTTCCCCGGTTGCGCGCCGATGACGATCAACTGAAAGCACCCGAGGCACTGGCCCGACTAAAAGGGCTAAAAAAAGATGCCACTCAGGTGAGCAAAAACCTGCTCCCGCGTCTTGAAACTGCCCTGCGCACCACCCGACGCTGGTCGCTGGCAGATTTTCATTCTCTGTTTGTTAATCATCCCTTTACCCGCCTGGTTACTCAGCGATTGATATGGGGTGTTTATCCGGCAAATGAACCGCGTCGTTTACTCAACGCCTTTCGTGTGGCCGCTGAGGGGGAGTTCTGCAATGCGCAAGATGAGCCAATTGACTTGCCTGCCGATGCTCTGATTGGCATTGCCCACCCGTTAGAAATGGCAGCAGAAATGCGCAGTGAATTTGCACAGCTTTTTGACGATTACGAAATTATGCCGCCTTTTCGCCAGTTGGCACGGCGTACGGTGCTGCTCACACCTGACGAGTCAGCCAGTAATAGTTTGAATCGCTGGGAAGGTAAATCCGCTACCGTTGGGCAACTGATGGGAATGCGATACAAAGGCTGGGAGTCAGGCTATGAGGACGCATTTGTCTATGACCTGGGTGCGTACCGGCTGGTCCTTAAGTTTTCACCCGGTTTTAACCACTACAATGTTGATAGCAAAGCGCTAATGAGCTTCCGTTCTCTTCATGTATACCGTGACAATAAATCTGTCACTTTTGCCGAACTTGATGTGTTTGATTTGAGTGAGGCGTTAAGCGCACCCGACGTCATTTTCCATTAAAACACAACGGGCAGTGATGCGACTGCCCGTTATCAACACGACTTACCATCGGGAAAAGCGATGAGCGTGCAAAAAGAGCTGGTCGCTATTTACAATTATGAGGTCCCTGTACCTGAAGATCCGTTTTCCTTCAGACTTGAGATCCATAAATGCTCTGAATTATTTACAGGTTCCGTCTACCGACTGGAACGGTTCCAGCTACATCCAACATTTAATGATGCCGACCCGCTAATAAATGATGCGTTGATTTATATAAGAGATGAGTTTATTGATGAGCGGAAATTACGAGGTGAATCACCTGAAACGGTAATAGCAATTTTTAATCGCGAACTACAGAATATATTCAACCAAGAAATAGAAAAATAGCTTTATTAAAGGGGGAAACGGTATTCCCCCTTAGATGCGTTTCAATTTGCCCGTTACTTCAACAAATCAATCAACCGTAACAGAGCCACTAATAACTCCAGTACGGCAATGAGCACGGTTAACTTTTGTGTCAGCGTGTCCATCCGCTCTCCTTATTAAGGAGCGCAACACCAGCACCTTACCCTTACGCTGCCTGTCGATACTGGTTTACGTATGTTGAGTCGCCATGTTGCACTCCGGATCAGAGCACTACCTGCGGCACCACCCGTCCGGTAGCCAGGACTTGAAATGGGTTCGATCCGGCGCAACTTCCCAACAGTCAGGATTATAAATCTCATTATCTTAATTGCAACACTGTCCAGAGGTGGTTATAATTCGTTCGTTGAGATGCCATGTTGCACTATCAGTAACTTAACATCAAAGTAGTAAATAAAAGAACCTGCCTCACCAGCAGGTTTTTTTATTTTCTGCGATCTACTTTCCAGATATTTTTTGCCAATAGCCCACCATAAATATTCACATCCCGGTTAAACGGTACGTTGAATATAAAATCGATGAATTTATAAATAAAAATGAGTTATATGATGAATTAATAAAAACAGTAATCATTTTATTAAAGGGGGAAGCGGTTTTCCCCCTTAGATGCGTTTCAATTTGCCCGTTACTTCAACAAATCAATCAACCGTAACAGAGCCACTAATAGCTCCAGTACAGCAATGAGCACGGTTAACTTTTGTGTCAGCGTGTCCATTCGCTCTCCTTATTAAGGAGCGCAACACCAGCACCTTACCCTTACACTGCCTGTCGATACTGGTTTACGTATGTTGGACCACGATGTTGCACTCCGGATCAGGGCACCACCTGCAGCACCACCCGTCCGGTAGCCAGGACTTAAAATTGGTCCGATCCGGCGCAACGTCCCAACCGTCTGGATTATAAATCTCATTATCTTAATTGCAACGGGGTCCACCGATGGTTATGATTCGTTCGTTGGAACACGATGTTGCACAGGCTGCGGTGTTGGGCCTGAAAATAGTAAATAAAAGAACCTGCCTCACCAGCAGGTTTTTTTATGTACTGTGATCTGCTTTCCAGATATTTTTCGCTCAAACAACTAATGCGGCAAACATTTATTGCGCGTAAAATATCGTTTATTTCATTAATACATTTCAGGGATGAATATATGTCACCGCAGAATAATCATCTGCAGCGTCCACCTGCTGCTGTGTTATACGCCGATGAACTGGCAAAATTAAAACAAAATGATAACGCACCTTGCCCGCCCGGTTGGCAGTTAAGTTTGCCTGCGGCCCGTGCTTTTATCCTTGGCGACGAAGCGCAAAATATTAGCCGTAAAGTCGTGATCAGTCCCTCCGCTGTCGAACGCATGTTAGTCACTCTCGCTACCGGGCGCGGTTTGATGTTGGTGGGGGAACCTGGCACCGCAAAATCTCTCCTGTCTGAATTACTGGCAACCGCTATTAGCGGCGATGCCGGGTTAACCATCCAGGGCGGCGCATCTACCACTGAAGATCAAATCAAGTACGGCTGGAACTACGCTCTGCTTATCAACCATGGTCCGTCAACGGAAGCGCTGGTCCCTGCCCCGCTTTACCAGGGAATGCGCGACGGCAAAATCGTCCGTTTTGAAGAGATAACGCGTACACCGCTGGAAGTGCAAGACTGTCTGTTAGGTATGCTTTCTGACAGGGTGATGACGGTGCCGGAACTCACTGGTGAAGCCAGTCAACTCTATGCGCGAGAAGGCTTTAATATTATTGCCACTGCCAATACCCGCGATCGCGGCGTCAATGAAATGAGTGCTGCGCTAAAGCGTCGCTTCGATTTTGAAACTGTCTTTCCGATTATGGATTTCGCCCAGGAGCTGGAACTGGTCGCCAGTACTTCTGCGCGTTTGTTGGCCCATAGCGGTATTCCGCATAAAGTGCCTGACGCGGTACTTGAGTTACTGGTACGCACCTTCCGCGATCTGCGTGCCAACGGCGAAAAGAAAACGTCAATGGATACACTGACAGCGATTATGTCCACCGCTGAAGCCGTGAACGTGGCCCACGCTGTGGGCGTCCGCGCCTGGTTTTTAGCGAATCGCGCGGGGGAGCCAGCCGACCTGGTGGACTGTATTGCCGGAACCATCGTCAAAGATAACGAAGAAGATCGCGCACGTCTGCGCCGTTACTTCGAACAACGTGTCGCTACACATAAAGAAGCTCACTGGCAGGCTTATTATCAAGCTCGCCACCGCCTGCCGTGAGGAAATATGCATGAGTGAGCCGTTAATTGTCGGCATCCGGCATCATAGTCCGGCCTGCGCCCGGCTGGTGAAATCGTTAATCGAAAGCCAGCGGCCACGATACGTGTTGATTGAAGGCCCGGCTGATTTTAATGACCGGGTAGACGAACTGTTGTTAGCCCACCAGCTTCCGGTAGCTATTTACAGTTATTGCCAGTATCAGGACGGTGCGGCCCCCGGGCGTGGTGCCTGGACGCCATTTGCTGAATTTTCGCCGGAGTGGCAGGCGCTACAAGCCGCACGTCGTATTCAGGCACAAACTTACTTCATCGATTTGCCTTGCTGGGCACAAAGTGAAGAAGAGGACGATTCGCCTGATACGCAAGAGGAAAGCCAGGCCTTGCTGCTGCGTGCCACCCGCATGGATAACAGCGACACCCTGTGGGATCACTTGTTCGAAGATGAAAGCCAGCAAACTATATTACCCTCTGCACTGGCGCACTATTTTGCACAACTGCGGGGCGACGCCTCCGGCGATGCACTCAATCGTCAGCGCGAAGCCTTTATGGCCCGCTGGATTGCATGGGCGATGCAGCAAAATAATGGCGACGTATTAGTCGTCTGCGGAGGCTGGCACGCTCCGGCACTGGCAAAAATGTGGCGCGAATGCCCGCAAGAAATTAACACGCCAGAATTGCTCTCACTGGATGATGCCGTTACAGGTTGCTATCTCACGCCATACAGTGAAAAGCGCCTTGATGTGCTGGCAGGATACCTTTCAGGAATGCCTGCCCCGGTCTGGCAAAACTGGTGCTGGCGGTGGGGCTTGCAGCAGGCAGGTGAACAACTGCTGAAAACGGTTCTTACCCGTTTGCGCCAGCACCACTTGCCTGCTTCAACAGCGGATATGGCTGCCGCTCATCTACATGCGATGGCACTGGCACAGTTGCGCGGTCATACACTACCGTTACGCACTGACTGGCTGGATGCCATAGCAGGCTCGCTGATTAAAGAAGCCCTGAATGCGCCGTTGCCGTGGAGCTATCGCGGCGTTATTCATCCCGATACCGATCCGATTCTGCTAACGTTGATAGACACATTAGCGGGTGACGGATTCGGTAAACTTGCCCCCTCTACGCCACAGCCGCCTCTGCCAAAAGATGTCACCTGCGAACTGGAACGTACAGGAATCTCTTTTCCGGCGGAGCTTACCTTAAATCGCTTTACCCCCGAAGGACTGACGCAAAGTCAGGTGTTACATCGGCTGGTAATACTGGAGATCCCAGGGGTTGTGCGCCAGCAGGGAAGTACACTGACACTTGCAGGCAACGGTGAAGAACGCTGGAAATTAACCCGCCCGCTTAGCCAACATGCGGCATTAATTGAGGCCGCCTGCTTTGGTGCCACACTCCAGGAAGCCGCACGCAATAAATTAGAAGCCGATATGCTGGACGCGGGTGGAATCGGCAGTATCACCACATGTCTTAGCCAGGCGGCGTTAGCGGGTCTGGCGTCCTTCAGTCAACAATTACTGGAGCAACTTACATTATTAATCGCCCAGGAAAATCAATTTGCCGAAATGGGCCAGGCGCTGGAAGTGCTATTTGCCTTATGGCGGTTAGATGAAATCAGCGGTATGCAAGGCGCGCAAATATTGCAGACGACGTTATGCGCGGCTATCGATCGCACGCTGTGGCTGTGTGAATCCAACGGCAGACCGGATGAAAAGGAGTTTCACGCTCACCTGCATAGCTGGCAGGCGCTTTGCCATATCCTGCGCGATCTACATAGCGGCGTTAATTTACCCGGCGTTTCGCTTTCTGCGGCGGTAGCCTTACTGGAGCGCCGCAGTCAGGCGATTCATGCCCCGGCGCTGGATCGCGGCGCGGCTCTTGGCGCGCTGATGCGTCTGGAACATCCCAACGCCAGTGCCGAAGCGGCGCTGGCAATGCTGGCGCAATTATCCCCGGCACAATCCGGCGAGGCGCTGCACGGTTTGCTGGCGCTGGCCCGCCATCAACTGGCCTGTCAGCCGGCATTTATCGCCGGTTTCAGTAGTCATTTAAATCAACTGAGTGACGACGATTTTATTAACGCCCTGCCCGATTTACGCGCGGCGATGGCCTGGCTACCACCACGAGAACGCGGGACGCTGGCGCATCAGGTGCTTGAGCATTACCAGCTCGCACAGCTTCCCGTTTCAGCGCTGCAAATGCCGTTGCATTGTCCACCGCAAGCCATTGCACATCATCAACAACTCGAACAGCAGGCACTGGCATCGCTGCAACACTGGGGAGTTTTCCATGTCTGAACTGAACGATCTTCTGATCACCCGTGAGCTACAACGCTGGCGATTAATTCTTGGCGAAGCGGCAGAAACGACCCTTTGTGGGCTGGATGACAACGCCCGGCAGATAGACCACGCGCTGGAGTGGCTGTATGGGCGCGATCCTGAACGGCTCCAGCGTGGTGAACGCTCTGGTGGATTAGGTGGCTCAAATCTCACCACTCCTGAGTGGATCAACAGTATTCACACGCTGTTTCCGCAACAGGTGATTGAGCGGCTGGAAAGCGATGCCGTACTGCGCTACGGCATTGAAGATGTGGTGACGAATCTCGACGTGCTGGAACGTATGCAGCCTTCTGAAAGCCTGCTACGCGCCGTTTTGCACACCAAACATCTGATGAATCCCGAAGTACTGGCTGCCGCCCGCCGGATAGTACGCCAGGTTGTTGAAGAAATTATGGCTCGACTGACAAAGGAAGTTCGTCAGGCTTTTTCTGGTGTCCGCGATCGCCGCCGTCGCTCATTTATTCCACTGGCGCGTAATTTCGATTTCAAAAGTACGCTGCGTGCCAACCTGCAACACTGGCATCCGCAACACAGCAAGTTGTATATCGAATCCCCCCGCTTTAACAGCCGTATTAAACGCCACAGTGAACAATGGCAACTGGTCTTACTGGTTGATCAAAGCGGATCGATGGTTGACTCGGTGATCCACTCAGCGGTGATGGCGGCCTGTTTATGGCAGTTACCCGGCATTCGTACCCATCTGGTGGCGTTTGACACCAGCGTCGTTGATCTCACCGCAGACGTTGCTGATCCGGTAGAGTTATTAATGAAAGTACAACTGGGCGGCGGGACCAATATCGCCAGTGCCGTGGAGTATGGTCGGCAACTTATTGAACAACCAGCGAAAAGCGTCATTATCCTCGTGAGCGATTTCTATGAAGGGGGTTCATCATCATTGCTGACGCATCAGGTGAAAAAGTGTGTCCAGAGCGGCGTCAAAGTGCTGGGACTGGCGGCGCTCGATAGCACCGCAACACCTTGCTATGACCGCGATATGGCCCAGGCGCTGGTTAATGTCGGCGCACAAATAGCTGCCATGACACCGGGCGAACTGGCGACCTGGCTTGCGGAGAATCTTCAGTCATGAATTCACTACGTCCGGAATTATTAGAACTGACACCACAAGCTTTGACGGCGTTAAGCAATGCCGGTTTTGTTAAGCGCAGCCTTAAAGAACTGGAAAATGGCAACGTCCCGGAAATCAGCCATGAGAACGGCGCTTTAATCGCCACCTTCAGTGACGGTGTCCGCACCCAGCTGGCGAACGGTCAGGCACTGAAAGAGGCTCAGTGCAGCTGCGGGGCCAGCGGCATGTGCCGTCATCGCGTGATGCTGGTGTTAAGTTATCAACGACTTTGTGCCAACGCCCAGCCTACGGAAAAGGAAGAAGAGTGGGATCCGGCAATCTGGCTGGAAGAACTGGCTACCCTGCCCGATGCCACCCGTAAACGCGCACAGGCGCTGGTCGCTAAAGGCATCACCATTGAGTTGTTCTGTACGCCGGGCGAAATTCCCTCTGCCCGCTTACCGATGAGCGATGTACGTTTTTATTCCCGCAGCAGCATTCGCTTCGCACGCTGTGATTGTATTGAAGGAACACTTTGCGAACATGTCGTACTGGCAGTACAGGCCTTTGTCCAGGCCAAAGCGCAGCAAGCGGAATTTACTCATTTAATCTGGCAGATGCGCAGCGAACACGTCACATCATCTGACGATCCGTTTGCCAACGATGAGGGCGACGCGTGTCGTCAATATGTTCAGCAATTAAGCCAGGCGTTATGGCTTGGCGGCATCAGCCAGCCGCTTATTCATTACGAGGCTGCTTTCAGCCGCGCGCAGCAAGCGGCGGAACGCTGCAACTGGCGCTGGGTAAGTGAATCACTACGACAGCTACGGGCAAGCGTTGATGCCTTCCACGCCCGCGCCAGTCACTATCATGCCGGAGAATGCTTACGTCAGCTTGCGGCATTAAACAGTCGATTAAATTGCGCACAAGAGATGGCGCGGCGCGACAGTGTTGGTGAAGTTCCTCCTGTGCCGTGGCGCACGGTCGTTGGTGCTGGCATTGCCGGAGAAGCAAAGCTTGATCATCTGCGGCTGGTGTCTTTAGGTATGCGTTGCTGGCAGGATATTGAGCAGTATGGTTTACGCATCTGGTTTACCGATCCCGACACCGGCAGTATTTTGCATCTTTCACGTAGTTGGCCGAGAAGCGAACAGGAAAACTCACCGGCAGCGACGCGTCGGCTTTTTAGCTTTCAGGCTGGCGCACTGGCTGGTGGGCAAATTGTTTCACAAGCAGCAAAACGCAGTGCCGATGGCGAGCTGCTGTTAGCTACCCGCAACCGCTTGAGTAGTGTTGTTCCACTGTCGCCAGACGCCTGGCAAATGTTGAGCGCGCCGTTGCGCCAGCCGGGCATTGTGGCTTTGCGGGAATATTTACGCCAGCGTCCCCCCGCCTGCATACGACCACTCAACCAGGTCGATAACTTATTTATTCTGCCGGTAGCGGAGTGTATTTCGCTTGGTTGGGATAGCAGCCGCCAGACACTGGATGCGCAGGTCATTAGCGGCGAAGGGGAAGATAATGTGCTGACGTTATCCCTTCCGGCATCTGCCTGTTCTCCTTTTGCCGTTGAACGCATGGCGGCGCTTTTGCAACAAACAGACGACCCCGTGAGTCTGGTTTCTGGCTTTGTCAGCTTTGTAGAGGGGCAATTGACACTGGAACCACGGGTGATGATGACAAAAACTCGCGCCTGGGCGCTGGACGCAGAAACTGCGCCTGTGGCACCGCTACCTTCTGCCAGCGTCTTGCCTGTGCCGTCTACCGCTCATCAGTTGCTGATGCGCTGCCAGGCGTTACTTATTCAACTGCTCCATAACGGCTGGCGCTATCAGGAACAGAGTGCTATTGGTCAGGCAGAGTTGCTGGCGAATGACCTCTCCGCGGTGGGTTTTTATCGGCTGGCACATGTGTTGGCACAATTTCGTAATACAGAAAGCGAGGCACGGGTAGAAGCAATGAATAACGGTGTTTTACTTTGCGAACAATTATTCCCCATGCTTCAGCAACAAGGATGAAATAGTGCTTTTTACTAAGAGTTCTACTCCAGTTCCGGACTGCTCACGCCACAGTATTAGGCATATCCTATATAGCCCCTGGTGAGAGTCACCAGTTCCTTGATTAAATAAAATGGAGTTTTACATGAAGGCTTTCAATAAGCTGTTTTCCCTCGTTGTTGCATCTGTTCTGGTTTTCTCTCTTGCTGGCTGCGGTGACAAAGAAGAATCGAAAAAATTCAGCGCCAATCTGAACGGTACTGAAATTGCCATTACCTATGTCTACAAAGGTGACAAGGTGCTTAAGCAATCTTCTGAAACCAAAATTCAATTTGCCTCCATTGGTGCAACCACCAAAGAAGACGCTGCCAAGACACTTGAGCCGTTAAGCGCCAAATACAAAAACATTGCGGGTGTTGAAGAAAAATTAACCTATACCGATACCTACGCGCAGGAAAACGTGACTATCGATATGGAAAAAGTGGATTTCAAAGCCCTGCAGGGTATTTCAGGAATCAACGTTTCTGCTGAAGATGCCAAAAAAGGTATCACTATGGCGCAAATGGAACTGGTGATGAAAGCCGCTGGTTTTAAAGAAGTGAAATAATCTGTCGGCGGCCATGTTTTTACATGGCCGCCATACCCGTCTTAGCTTTTCTTCACATGCTGGCGCGCTGCCAGTCCACGCAGAAAATAACGTAAAAATTGATCGCCGCATTCGCGGAAGTTTTTATGATCCGGTGCACGCATCATCGCCGTAATTTCCGGCATCGAAACGCGGAACTGCTGTTCTGTAAGGATCGCCAGAATGTCATCGGTTTTCAGCGAAAACGCGATGCGTAATTTTTTCAGCACGATGTTGTTATTAATGCGACGTTCCGGCTCCAGTGCCGGAGCAGACTCATCCTTGCCGCGTTTTTCATAAATCAGGCCATTGAGGAATGACGACAAAACAATGTCCGGACAACGCTGAAAACCCTCTTCGTCTTCTTTACGTAGCCAGACGGCGATCTGTTCCGCGGTGGCTTCGACATTACCCAGCGCCAGAATACGCACCAGGTCATTATTATTGGCTTTCAAAATGTAGCGCACGCTGCGCAGAATATCGTTACTTAGCATGAGGCCTTCAGGTGTTGATGAGGCAAAAAGCCATTTTAGCAGTCTTTTACAGGCCAATCGCCTCTTTTAAGCTTTTCAGATAACGGCGGCTGACCGGCACGGTTAAGCCATTACGCAAAATCAACTCGGCCTGGCCGTTATCTTCCAGACGAATCTCCTGTAAATGCGCGAGGTTAACCAGATACTGACGATGGCAGCGCAGTAGTGGTGTACGACTTTCCAGGGTACGTAATGTCAATTCGGTAAAGCCCTCTTTCCCTTCGTGGCTGGTAACGTAGACACCGCTCATCCGACTGCTGACAAATGCCACATCTTTCATTTGCAGTAAATAAATCCGACTATGCCCCGTACAAGGGATAAATTTTAGCGCCTGTTGATTTTCCGGTAACAGCGAAACATCCTGCTTACTGCGTTCCTGACGCAAACGCGCCAGCGTTTTCTCCAGTCGCGCTTCATCAATTGGCTTCAGCAGATAGTCAAAGGCATGTTCTTCAAAGGCTTTAATAGCGTATTCGTCAAACGCGGTGAGAAAAACGATATACGGTCGATGTTCGGGGTCGAGCATCCCCACCATTTCCAGACCACTGATGCGCGGCATCTGGATATCGAGAAACAGCACATCCGGGCGCAGTTTATGCACCGCGCCGATCCCTTCTACGGCGTTTGAACACTCTCCAACGATTTCAATATCGCTCTGCTCCTGCAAAAATACGCGCAGGTTCTCCCGTGCTAACGGTTCATCATCGACAATTAAGACTTTAATCATGCCTCGTCCCTCCATGGTAGTCGTAACGTTATTCGGGTGTAACTATCAGGCTCACAGGCGACGCTTATCCCATAGTCATCGCCAAACCGTTCACGTAAACGCTTATCCACCAGATTCATCCCCAGCCCACTGGCATTGGTTACCGGTTGATACAAACCGGCATTGTCTTCGATCTCCAGCATCAAATGTTGCCCCTCACGTCGGGCGCTGATTGCCACTCGCCCTGTATCGAGCAGTTGTGATGTCCCATGTTTAATGGCGTTTTCCACTATCGGTTGCAGGGTAAACGCGGGCAATTGCTGCTGGGATAATTCTTGCGGAATAGCAATGTTGACCTGCAACCACGACTGGAAGCGCGCCTTTTCAATTTGCAGATAAGCGTTCACATGTTCAATTTCGTCTGCGAGAGTAACAAACTCCGAAGGCCGCTTTAAGTTTTTGCGGAAAAAAGTGGAAAGATACTGGACCAGCTGGCTGGCCTGTTCGCTGTCGCGGCGGATCACCGCTTTAATGGTGTTAAGCGCATTAAACAAAAAATGGGGGTTCACCTGGGCGTGAAGCAGTTTGATCTCTGACTGGGTGAGCATCGCTTTTTGCCGCTCATATTGCCCGGCGAGGATCTGCGCCGAAAGCAGTTGCGCAATCCCCTCGCCCAGCGTGCGGTTGATTGAACTGAATAAACGGTTTTTGGCTTCATACAATTTGATGGTGCCCATCACCCGCTGATTTTCACCACGCAACGGAATTACCAGCGTCGACCCCAGTTTGCATTGCGGATGCAAAGAGCAACGATAAGGTACTTCGTTGCCATCAGCGTAGACCACTTCACCGGTTTCAATCGCTTTTAAGGTGTAAGTCGAAGAAATCGGTTTGCCGGGTAAATGGTGATCGTCACCAATTCCGGTAAAGGCCAGCAATTTCTCTCGATCGGTAATCGCGACTGCACCAATATCCAGCTCCTGATACAGCACCTGTGCCACTTTCATGCTGTTAACTTCGTTAAACCCCTGGCGCAAAATGCCTTCCGTCGAGGCAGCCACTTTTAGCGCAGTGGCAGAAAAAGCCGAAGTGTATTTTTCAAACATCGCGCGTTTATCGAGCAATATACGCATAAACAGCGCCGCGCCGACGGTATTGGTAACCATCATTGGCGCAGCAATATTACTCACCAGACGCACCGCATCTTCATAAGGTCGGGCGATCGCCAGGATGATCAACATTTGCACCATTTCAGCGACGAACGTGACGGCACCGGCGGTAATGGGGTTAAAGACTTTATCAGTGCGCCCGCGACGGATCAGGATGCTGTGTACCAGGCCGCCGAGCAATCCTTCAACGATGGTCGAGATCATGCAACTTAGCGCGGTCATGCCCCCCATCGAATATCGATGTAACCCGCCGGTCAGACCAACCAGCCCACCGACGACCGGACCGCCGAGCAAGCCGCCCATTACCGCGCCTATCGCACGGGTATTGGCAATAGAATCGTCAATGTGCAACCCAAACCAGGTGCCCATGATGCAGAAGATGGAAAAGACGATGTAGCAGAGAAATTTATGCGGCAGACGAACCGTGACCTGCATTAACGGTATGAATAATGGCGTTTTACTCATTAACCACGCAATGACTAAAAAAACGCACATCTGCTGAAGCAGCAGCAACACCAGATTAAAATCGTACATACCCGCAAACCACACTTCCCTTTAAAACGCGTAACATACATTGCCTGCGTTTAACTTTCTTTGAACTCTTGCAGAAAAATGAGAATTCGTGAGTACGATCACTCAAAATCGCCTGGCAAAAATAAAATCACCCTATAGATGCACAAAAAACGGGCAAAACTACCTGGTTCGCAAAACTGCGTCTAAAGTTAAACCGGGACCTCGCGAGCAAGGGTGAGACGATGGCGCTTTACACAATTGGTGAAGTGGCGTTGCTTTGTGATATTAACCCTGTCACGTTACGCGCGTGGCAGAGGCGTTACGGATTGCTGAAACCGCAACGGACAGACGGCGGTCATCGGCTGTTCAATGATGCCGATATTGACCGGATCCGCGAGATCAAACGCTGGATCGACAACGGCGTGCAGGTCAGCAAAGTAAAAATGCTGCTCAGTAATGAAAATGTTGATGTGCAGAACGGCTGGCGCGATCAGCAAGAAACATTACTGACTTACCTGCAAAGCGGCAATCTGCATAGCCTGCGAACGTGGATCAAAGAGCGCGGTCAGGATTACCCCGCCCAGACACTCACCACGCATCTGTTTATTCCTCTGCGCCGACGACTTCAGTGCCAACAACCGACCCTCCAGGCGCTGCTGGCGATCCTCGACGGCGTACTGATCAACTACATCGCCATTTGCCTGGCTTCGGCACGTAAAAAACAGGGTAAAGATGCGCTGGTGGTTGGCTGGAATATTCACGATACCACCCGTCTGTGGCTGGAGGGCTGGATTGCCAGTCAACAAGGATGGCGCATTGATGTCCTCGCCCACTCGCTCAATCAACTACGCCCTGAACTGTTCGAAGGCCGTACATTGCTGGTGTGGTGCGGTGAAAATCGAACCTCCGCCCAACAGCAGCAACTCACCAGTTGGCAGGAACAAGGCCATGATATTTTCCCACTCGGCATTTAATGATTCGTTAACAAATGCGCTTTACTGTACAATCCTTTCGTTAACATAAGGAGTGCATTATGCGCATAGCTAAAATTGGGGTCATCGCCCTGTTCCTGTTTATGGCGTTAGGCGGAATTGGTGGCGTCATGCTCGCAGGTTATACCTTTATTTTGCGTGCTGGCTAAGCGCCTGCACCAGCCTTTCAAACAGGCGGTCTGCAATGATCGCCGCCAGTGCCACCAGTAACGCCCCCTGGATCACATACGCGGTATTAAATCCGCTAAGCCCGATGATGATCGGCGTACCCAGCGTGCTGGCCCCTACCGTTGAGGCGATCGTCGCCGTACCAATGTTGATAATCACCGAAGTTCGCACGCCCGCCAGAATCACCGGAGCCGCCAGCGGTAGCTCGACCTTACGCAGTCGCTGACCACGGCTCATTCCCATACCTTTCGCAACTTCTGTCACGCTGGCATCAATCGCTCCCAGCCCGGCAAGTGTTGCCTGCAGGACGGGCAGCACGCCGTAAAGGATCAAGGCGATAATCGCGGGTTGCAGACCAAAGCCGATCACCGGAACGGCAATCGCCAGCACCGCGACGGGCGGAAAAGTCTGTCCAACGGCGGCAATAGTTTCCACCAGTGGGCGAAATTCCGCGCCCCAAGGGCGAGTGACAGCAATTCCGGCACCAGTACCAATGATCACCGCAAACAAACTCGAAATTCCCACCAGCCAGAAATGAGCCAGTGCCAGAACTGCAAAACTTTCTTGCTGATAAACGGGTCGTGGCAGTTGTGGGAACAAGGCTGCAAACAGCGGCTGGCTGTAAGGCAGCCAGAAAATCAGCGCCACAAACAGAGCAATGAGCCAGAACAGCGGATCGCGCAACATCTTCATACGTTTACGCCTCCACCAGCAGATCCTGAAAATGCAGCGTGCCGCAAGGCTCGCCCTGCGTGTTCACCACCGGCAGCACTTCACATCCCCGCGCGACAAACAGGGAGAGTGCATCGCGTAGCGTCATCTCTTCTGCCAGCGCCTCACCTTCTGCCCGTTCTTCGCGACGCACGTAATCCGCCACGCTACGTAACGAAAGCAGGCGGACACCCAGTTCACTATGCCCAAAAAACTGGCGGACAAAATCATTCGCCGGACGAGTCAGCATCGTCAGCGGATTGCCCTGCTGCACCACTTCACCGTGATCCATCAACACCAGATGTTCTGCCAGCCGTAGCGCCTCATCAATATCATGAGTGACCAGCACAATAGTGCGCCCCAGCAAACGGTGAATGCGCGTCATCTCTTGTTGCAACGCGCCGCGCGTTACCGGGTCCAGCGCGCCAAAAGGTTCATCCATCAGTAAGACTTGCGGATCGGCAGCCAGTGCGCGCGCCACTCCCACACGTTGCTGCTGACCACCGGAAAGCTGATGCGGATAACGCTCACGCAAATTTGGCTCCAGCCCCAGTAGCGCCATTAATTCGTCGATACGATCGTCGATCCGCGCCCGTGACCATTTTTGTAATTGCGGCACGGTGGCAATATTTTGCGCCACGCTCCAGTGGGGAAACAGGCCAATAGATTGAATGGCATAGCCCATCCGGCGGCGCAACTCCAGCACTGGCAGCGAGCGAATTTCTTCTCCGGCAAAGCGGATCACGCCACTGTCATGCTCCACCAGGCGGTTAATCATTTTCAGAGTGGTGGATTTACCGGAGCCTGATGTACCAATCAGCACCGAAAAACTCCCCTCCTGAAAATTGAGATTGAGATCGTTAACGGCTTTTTGTATGCCGAACAGTTTGCTGACATGGCTAAATTCAATCATTACGTTTCACCTTCAGCAGTGCGATAAGCAAATCGAACAGCGCATCGATCAGCACCGCCAGAACAATTACCGGGATCACCCCTAGCAACACTAAATCAATGGCACTGCTTAGCAGCCCCTGGAAAACCAGCGCACCAAAACCGCCTGCGCCGATTAACGCCGCAATCACCGCCATACCTACAGTTTGCACCATCACCACCCGCAGGCTGCGCAGAAATACCGGTAACGCCAGCGGTAACTGAACATGCAGGAAACGCTGCGCCCCGCTCATCCCCATCGCTCTGGCGCTCTCCAGCACATCGCGCGGGATCTGGTTCAAGCCGACTACCACGCCGCGCACCAGCGGCAGCAAGGCATAGAGCACCAGCGCAATCAGTGCGGGTGTCATTCCGGTTCCTGCTATGCCGAGCTTACCCAGCCACGGAAAGGCCGTAACCAGCGCGGCAAGCGGCGCAATCAACAGGCCAAAGAGCGCCACCGAAGGCACGGTCTGAATGACATTGAGTAGCGAAAAAATCGCCCCCTGCCGCGCAGTGGAAAAGTAGCACCAGACGCCCAACGGCACACCAATCACTAACGCAGGCAGCACCGCACCAAACAGCAACGTCAGATGTTGTGCCAGCGCGTCGTCAAACACATCCTGACGGTTGGCGTATTCTTTCATTAGCGAGAGATCGTTAAGCGCGCCGGAATACAGCAACCACAGCGGAATGATGGCAATCTGCATATGCAACAACCAGCGCCACAGCGGATGCGTGGAGATTCGGCGGATGGCATCGCTACAGGCCAGCAATGCCAGCGCCGCAGCCAGCCAGAAACCACTGCCGAGGCTGGTACGCGCCAGCGCACTGCCATTTTGTGCCAGTTGTGTCGCCGCCTTTCCTGCTCCCCACACCAGCAATACGAAGACGAATTGCGCCAGAATGAGTGCAAAAATGCTGCCTTTTTTAGCGGGAATAAAACAGGCTGTCATCCAGGCGCAACCAACGCCCACCAGCATCCAGATCGTTTGCGGCCACAGCTGCCAGAGATGACGCCCCTCACCCGAAACTAAACGATTAGGCGCGTAACTGATAAACGGCAGCGCCGCTGCGATTGCCGTCAGCAACAGCAGCAGCGCCAGAACAGGATTAATACGGAAATAAGTCACGGGAAATTACTTCGTCCACCCTTTTTGTTTCAGGTAGTCGGCAGCCACTTTTTTGGCATCCAGTCCTTCCACAGCAATGCTGGCATTCAGTTGCTGCAATGTTTTTTCATCGAGGCTGGCGAAGACTGGCTGTAGCCACTGTGCCATTTGTGGATACTCTTTCAACACCGACTCACGCACCACTGGTGCAGGCGCGTAGATAGGTTGCACGCCTTGCGGATCGCTTAAGGTTTGCAGCCCCAGCGCCGCGACCGGGCCGTCAGTGCCGTAAGCCATCGCCGCATTAACGCCAGAGGTTTGCTGGGCAGCGGCTTTGATCGTCACCGCCGTGTCGCCACCAGCCAGTGACAGCAACTGATCCTGACCGAGCTTAAAGCCATAGGCTTTTTCAAACGCGGGTAACGCATCGGCGCGTTCAATAAATTCTGCCGAGGCCGCCAGTTTGAAGGTGCCGCCCTCTTTCAGATAACGACTCAGGTCGGCAAGCGAAGTGAGTTTGTTTTTCTCTGCCACATCCTGACGCACGGCGATAGTCCAGGTGTTATTTGCAGGCGCGGGCGTCAGCCAGATTAACTTGTTTTGCTCTGCATCGAGTTTTTTGACTTTCTCGTAGCCTTGCCCGGCATTTTTCCATGCCGCATCGTTTTCATCTTTAAAGAAAAACGCGCCATTGCCGGTATATTCCGGATAGATATCCAGTTCACCGGAAGTAATCGCCCCGCGCACCACGGGAGTCGTTCCCAGTTGCACTTTATTTACCGTAGGAACACCGTGACTTTCCAGCACCTGCAAAATGATATTGCCGAGCAGCGCGCCTTCGGTATCGATTTTTGAACCGACCTTAACGGGGGAAGCCGCCTGTAGCGGCAGGCTCACGGCTGCCAACAAAACCAATGAACCTGCCCAGAGCTTTGAGAGTGGCATGATGCTTTCCTCATTCTTTTACTGTTGTTTTCAGCGAATTAAGAGAAAAGCATAGTTGATAATGACAGGGTTAGCCTGTCTGGGCAGATTCAGTTGCAGAATCAGATAAATACTTAAAGGGCGCAAACGTCGCGCCCTTACTAAAGCATTACAGCAACTCAAACTCGCCTTTCTTAACGCGTGCGGAATCAGTGCCGATGAAGACATTGAACTTGCCAGGCTCGGCGTCATATTTCATCTGTTGATTCCAGAACTTCAGCGCCTCGATATCAATCGGGAAGCTGACGGTCTGAGTTTCGCCCGGTTTCAGGGTGATTTTCTCAAAGCCTTTCAGCTGCTTCACCGGACGACTCATGGAAGCCGTCACATCCTGCAAGTACATCTGCACTACCGTCGCCCCTTCGCGCTTACCGGTGTTCGTCACCTGCACACTGGCGGTCACTTTGCCGTCACGCTTCATGGTCGGCGCAGAAAGTTTCACATCAGAGACGGTGAAAGTGGTGTAGCTCAGACCATAACCGAACGGATACAGCGCCCCGTTAGCTTCATCAAAATAACGCGAAGTGTATTTGTTCGGCTTGTCGGCATTATACGGACGCCCGGTATTCAGATGGCTGTAGTACACAGGGATCTGCCCGACAGAACGCGGGAAGGACATCGGTAGCTTACCGGACGGGTTGTAATCGCCAAACAATACATCGGCAATCGCATTACCCCCTTCCGTACCCGCAAACCAGGTTTCCAGAATCGCATCAGCCTGCTGATCTTCTTTCACCAGCGCCAGCGGACGCCCATTCATCAGCACCAGCACCAGCGGTTTACCAGTGGCTTTCAACGCCGCAATCAAGTCACGTTGGCTTTGCGGAATAGTAATATCGGTACGGCTGGAGGCCTCGTGCGCCATCCCCTGAGCTTCACCGACCACAGCCACCACCACATCAGATTGTTTCGCGGTTTGCACCGCTTCATCAATCATCTCTTGCGGCGAACGCGGATCGACTTTGACCGCCTCTTCATACTGATTCAGGAAATCGATAATGCCTTTGTCACTGGTGACGTTCGCCCCTTTGGCGTACAGCACTTTACCGTTTTCACCGACGGCATTTTTAATCCCGGTCAGTACGGTCACGGATTGATCGGCAACACCGGCTGCGGACCAGCTGCCCATCACGTCACGTTTACTGTCCGCCAGTGGCCCAACCACCGCAATGGTGGCCGATTTTTTCAGCGGTAACGTTTCGAGACGGTTTTTCAGCAACACCAGGCTTTCACGCGCCACTTCACGCGCTTCTTTGCGGTGCAGGCGGCTTTCGGCATTGGTATCCACCGGGTCAGACTCTTTCGGCCCCAAATGGCTGTATGGGTCGTTAAACAACCCCATATCATATTTAACGTTCAGTACATGACGGGTAGCGTCATCCAGCTCTTCCATCGTCACTTTGCCGGATTTGATCAACCCAGGCAGATACTTCGAGTAGTACTCGTCGCTCATACTCATGTTGATGCCGGATTTCAGCGCCACGCGCACCGCATCTTCCGGGTCTGCCGCCGTGCCATGTTTAATCAGCTCTTTGATTGCGCCGTGATCGGAAACGGTGATGCCTTTAAAGCCCCACTGGTCGCGCAGAACATCTTTCAGCAGCCATGAATCGGAGGTGGCTGGCGTGCCGTTCAGCGAGTTCAGCGCCACCATCACCGCGCCGCTGCCTGCGTCCAGCCCCGCTTTGTACGGCGGCATATAATCATTAAACAGGCGCTGCGGACTCATATCGACGGTGTTGTACTCTTTACCGCCTTCTACCGCACCGTATGCGGCAAAGTGTTTGACGCTGGTCATCACCGAGTAGCGATCTGCCGGACTTTTACCCTGCATCGCTTCCACCATGGTTTTACCCATTGTTGAAGTGAGATACGTATCTTCGCCAAAACCTTCGGAAGCACGTCCCCAGCGCGGATCGCGCGAGACATCGACCATCGGTGCCCAGGTCATATTCAGGCCATCATCTGCCGCTTCATAAGCAGAGACACGCCCGACTGTTTTCACCGCATCGAGGTTAAAAGACGAGGCCAGGCCGAGGCTAATCGGGAACACCGTGCGCTGACCGTGCAGCACGTCGTAAGCAAAGAAAAGAGGAATTTTCAGGCGGCTTAATTCCATCACCTGATCCTGCATGGCGCGGATATCCTGACGGGTTACGGTGTTGAAAATCGCCCCAACCTGACCGTCTTTGATCATCTCGCGGATCGCCTCTTTCGGATTATCCGGGCCGACGCTGATTAAGCGCAGCTGACCAATTTTCTCATCAACTGTCATTTTCTTAAGCAGTTCGGTGACGAACGCATCCCGCGCTTCGGGCGTTAATGGATGGTTGCCGAATAAATCATCTGCCAGTGCTGGCTGCAGGGCCAGACTCACCGCGATTCCTACTGAACATAGCCATTTCATATGGATTTTTCTTCCTCTGTTGCCCGACGAGGCAGCGAAAATAGTGCAAAAACCGTAGTTTGCCATAAGCATGATAGAGAGAGAAAAAGAATGCTCAGTTTATTGTCTGAATTTTCAAAATATTCACTCGCTGAATTGTCATACAAGGCGCTATTCTAGTTTGTGATATTTTTTCGCCACCACAAGGAGTGGAAAATGTCTTCCATGACAACAACTGATAATAAAGCCTTTTTGAATGAACTTGCCCGACTGGTGGGTTCTTCACACCTGCTCACCGATCCCGCAAAAACGGCCCGCTATCGCAAGGGCTTCCGTTCTGGTCAGGGCGATGCACTGGCTGTCGTTTTCCCTGGCTCACTACTGGAATTGTGGCGGGTGCTGAAAGCCTGCGTCACCGCCGACAAAATTATTCTGATGCAGGCAGCCAATACAGGTCTGACCGAAGGCTCGACGCCAAACGGTAACGACTATGATCGCGATATCGTGATCATCAGCACCCTGCGTCTCGACAAGCTGCACGTTCTTGGCAAGGGCGAACAGGTGCTGGCCTATCCGGGCACCACGCTTTATTCGCTGGAAAAAGCCCTCAAACCGCTGGGACGCGAACCGCACTCGGTGATTGGCTCATCGTGTATAGGCGCATCGGTCATCGGCGGTATTTGTAACAACTCCGGCGGCTCGCTGGTGCAGCGTGGCCCGGCGTATACCGAAATGTCATTATTCGCGCGTATAAATGAAGACGGCAAACTGACGCTGGTGAACCATCTGGGGATTGATCTGGGCGAAACGCCGGAGCAGATCCTTAGCAAGCTGGATGACGATCGCATCAAAGATGACGATGTGCGCCACGATGGTCGTCACGCCCACGATTATGACTATGTCCACCGCGTTCGTGATATTGAAGCCGACACGCCCGCACGTTATAACGCCGATCCGGATCGGTTATTTGAATCTTCTGGTTGCGCCGGGAAGCTGGCCGTCTTTGCGGTACGTCTTGATACCTTCGAAGCGGAAAAAAATCAGCAGGTGTTTTATATCGGCACCAACCAGCCAGAAGTACTGACCGAAATCCGCCGTCATATTCTGGCTAATTTCGAAAATCTGCCGGTTGCCGGGGAATATATGCACCGGGATATCTACGATATTGCGGAAAAATACGGCAAAGACACCTTCCTGATGATTGATAAGTTAGGCAGCGACAAGATGCCGTTCTTCTTTAATCTCAAGGGGCGCACCGATGCGATGCTGGAGAAAGTGAAATTCTTCCGTCCGCATTTTACCGACCGTGCGATGCAAAAATTCGGTCACCTGTTCCCCAGCCATTTACCGCCGCGCATGAAAAACTGGCGCGATAAATACGAGCATCATCTGCTGTTAAAAATGGCGGGCGATGGCGTCGGTGAAGCCAAATCGTGGCTGGTGGATTATTTCAAACAGGCCGAAGGCGATTTCTTTGTCTGTACGCCGGAGGAAGGTAGCAAAGCGTTTTTACACCGTTTCGCCGCTGCGGGCGCAGCAATTCGTTATCAGGCGGTGCATTCCGATGAAGTCGAAGACATTCTGGCACTGGATATCGCTCTGCGGCGTAACGACACCGAGTGGTATGAGCATTTACCGCCGGAAATCGACAGCCAGCTGGTGCACAAGCTCTATTACGGCCATTTTATGTGCTATGTCTTCCATCAGGATTACATCGTTAAAAAAGGCGTGGATGTGCATGCGTTGAAAGAACAGATGCTGGAACTGCTGCAGCAGCGTGGCGCGCAATATCCTGCCGAACATAACGTCGGTCATTTGTATAAAGCACCGGAGACGTTGCAGAAGTTTTATCGCGAGAACGATCCGACCAACAGTATGAATCCGGGGATCGGTAAAACCAGTAAGCGGAAAAACTGGCAGGAAGTGGAGTAAAAATTACGGATGGCAGAGTATCGCCATCCGAATTCACTTAATCGTTCTGTGCCGTCTGCCCCGCCGCCGCCATTTGGGCGGCTTTTTGTTTTTTATAGCTCAACGCTGCTGCCGGAACAGGCATCACTTTACCGGTCTCAATCCAGGTACGCAGGCGGCTGGCATCGGCAAAATGGGTATATTTGCCAAACGCGTCCATCACTACCAGCGCCACCGGTTTATTATTGATAACCGTACGCATCACCAGACAATGGCCCGCCGCATTGGTAAAGCCGGTTTTGGTTAACTGAATATTCCAGTTATCGCGATACACCAGATGGTTAGTATTGCGGAACGGCAGCGTATACGTCGGGTTAGAGAAGGTTGCCATATCTTCCCGGGTGGTACTTAACTGCCCGATCAACGGATATTGTTTGCTGGCAATGAGCAGTTTGGTTAAGTCACGGGCGGTTGAAACGTTATGCACCGACAATCCGGTCGGTTCAACAAAGCGCGTGTTGTTCATTCCGAGCGATTTCGCTTTCGCATTCATCGCCTTAATAAAGGCTTTGTAACCACCGGGATAATGGTGCGCAAGGCTTGCCGCCGCGCGGTTTTCTGAAGACATCAGCGCCAGCAACAGCATATCTTTACGGCTGATTTCGCTATTCAGTCGTACGCGCGAATAGACCCCTTTCATCTCCGGCGTCTGGCTGATATCCACTTTTAGTTTTTCATCCAGCGGCAGTCGCGCATCCAGCACGACCATCGCGGTCATTAATTTGCTGATAGACGCAATCGGACGCACCAGATCCGGGTGGTTCGAATAGATCACTTTGTTGGTATTCAGATCAACAATCATCGCGCTACCGGAGGCAATTTCCGGCTGTGAAGCGGTGGTAGCGGCTGCCGTTTTCGCAACGGCCTGCGGTGCCAAAGGCACAGCCAGCATCAGGGCCAGGCTAAATAAAGAAACTCGAAATTTCGGCATGATGAGCATTCAGATAGTGGTTCACGCGCACGGGTTGCGCACCGCCGGAGTAAGGATTTACTGAGGCTAGCGACGCCATCATAACGAGCAAAAAGTGCGATCGTCAAAGGAGAATCGTGAGGAAATGCTGCATTGCTGACATTTACGCCAGCAATGCAACACAAAAGTACTTTCTAGAACAAACGATAACCGTAGCCCCATAGTATAACGGTAAGGGCGAGCAGCACTTCCAGCACCAGCACGCCAATCGCCAGCGTCGAACTGGAGAAGCTAAGGCCTTCCTCTTTGTTGATATTCAGGAAGCTCGGAATACCGAGATAAAGCAGGTAGCCGGTGTAAAACAGCGCCACCGTGCCGACCAGCGCACACAACCAGACCAGTGGATAAAGCGCCACCAGACCGCTTAAAAACAGCGGAGTTGCAACGTAGCCCGCGAAGACCATGCAGTGCGCAAGTGATGGACGTTGCGGATAATTGCGCGCCATCCACCAGATGACCCGCCCCATCACCGCGACCCCAGCCAGCATAACGCCATAAAACAAGACAGCCAGCGCCAGTCCGGTAAACCAGGATAACTTCAGGATAGTGCCATCGCCAAAATTCCAGCCAATCTGTGTAGTGCCAATGAAGGCGCAAATCACCGGAATCGCCGCCATCAGCAAAACGTGGTGGGTGTAATGGTGAGAAATCGTTTCGTTTTCGCGATTAATCACCTGCATTTCACGATCGGGATGGGAAAACAGTCCCCAGACATGGCTCATACCGCCCCCTTGTTGTGAGTTCATGAACCTGACAGTTCAAGTATAAGTCAGCTTGTGATTATTTTTTGTTCGTTCATGTAATTTGCACCGTCTGATGTACGTCCTTTTTCAGCGTGAACTATTCACAGGGTGTATGCTTACAGGCAAGCAAAGGGAGACAGACTGGCCTATGGATCTCAATACACTCATCTCACAATATGGTTATGCCGCGCTGGTGATCGGTAGCCTGGCGGAAGGTGAAACCGTGACTTTGCTGGGAGGCGTTGCGGCACATCAGGGGCTATTAAAGTTCCCGCTGGTGGTACTTTCTGTGGCGCTTGGCGGCATGATTGGCGACCAGGTGCTTTATCTGTGCGGGCGGCGCTTTGGCGGCAAGCTATTACGCCGTTTCTCGAAACATCAGGATAAAATTGAGCGGGCGCAGAAACTTATCCAACGCCATCCGTATCTGTTTGTCATTGGTACGCGTTTTATGTATGGCTTTAGGGTGATTGGCCCGACGCTGATTGGTGCCAGCCAGCTGCCGCCGAAAATCTTTCTGCCACTGAATATCCTTGGCGCATTTGCCTGGGCGTTGATTTTTACCACTATCGGTTACGCTGGTGGTCAGGTGATTGCGCCGTGGTTGCACAATCTCGACCAGCATTTGAAGCACTGGGTCTGGTTGATTCTGGTCGTGGTTCTGGTGGTAGGCGTGCGCTGGTGGCTGAAACGGCGCGGGAAGAAAAAGCCGGATAATCAGGCATAAAGCAGTTGCCACAGATAAGCATTCACGCCACATCCGGCACCGGATGTTCCATGCCTGATGCGACGCTGGCGTGTCTTATCTGGCCTAACCCAATGAAATAACCACGCACCTCACTGCGCTATTCTGGGTTGAACTGCGGATTCGCCAACATAAAGCCGCCATCCACTATCAACGACTGCCCAGTGGTGTAATTTGCGCCCTCCGAACAAAGCCACACCACCAGGCTGGCAATCTCATGCGTTGCGCCAAAACGCCGCAAGGGAATCGAAGGCTCCGCGCCGGGCTTCACGTCGCCATCATCCATGCCGTTCATTGGCGTGGCGATCGCCCCAGGTGCAACCGCATTCACCAAAATCTTATGCCTGACCAGCTCCAGCGCCATCGCTTTGGTTAACCCGCCGAGCGCATGTTTAGCGGCTGTGTAGGCGCTGGCATCCGGCAACGGCGTATGTTCATGCACCGACGTAATGTTGATGATGCGACCACCCTGCCCTTGTTTCACCATCTGGCGGGCAGCAATTTGCGAGCATAAAAATGCACCATCGACATCAACGGTAAAAATCTTGCGCCACTCATCGAAAGCCATATCAAGAAACGGCGCTTTGGTCATTGCGCCCGCATTATTCACCAGCACATCAATACGCCCCAGCCGTTGAATGAGTTTCTCCAGCGCCAGTGCCCCTTCTGGTAGATTGCCGAGATCCAGCTGCACGATCTCCGCACGTACGCCGTGGCTAACCACCTCACGCGCGGTATCTTTTGCCCCTTCTTCATCAGAGTGCCAGGTAATACCAATATCAAACCCCTGCTGCGCCAGTAATAACGCGCACTCTTTGCCGATCCCCGAATCGGAGGCGGTAATAATCGCAACCTGTGCCATCGAGTTCTCCACTTAACGCTGAATAAACGTTAAGTATAGAAGGCGCATATCATCAGCGTTTGTAACCCCCGCCCAACGCACCAGTGAGTTGAATGGAGGCATCCAGCCACTGCCCTTGCAATAACAGGCCATTGGCCCGCTCGCGAAACGCCGGGATTCTGGCTTCGCTGACGCGGGAACCGGCAATGATGCCCGCGTTAAAGCGCGCCTGCGCAAGACCTACTACACGCAAGGCATCGCGCTCAATTTGCGCCTGATGCTGGTTTTTCTCCGCCAGTGTCTGAACCTGACTGGCTGCCCGCGCCACGTCATTCACCGCTTCAACCACCGCTTTGTTGTAGCTGGCGATAGACAAGTTACTTTCGGCTTTTGCGATATCGAGGTTGGCGTTAAGACGACCACTATCGAAAATGGGTAGCGTCAGGCCTGCCGTAACGCCCATTTGCTGCGCGGAATGACGGAACAGATCGCTTAAGTGCAACGCATCCTGTTGCAGGAAGGCCATCAGGTTGATGTCAGGATAAAATGCCGCTTTTGCCGCATCAATGGTGCTTAGCGATGACTCAACGTACCAGTGCGCCGCCTGCAAATCTGCCCGCCGGGCCAGTAAGGAGTACCCCAGTTCATCAGGAAGCTGGCTTGCCACTTTCGGCAACGCGACCGGTTTAAGCTTCAGTGACTTTGTCTGGTGATTTGTGAGTGCATTTAACCGTGCCTCAATAATTTTCATTTTCCCCGCGACATCGTTGAGCTGCTGCCGGGTTTTGCTGGCATTAATATCGGTTTCCACACCTTCAACTGAAGAAGTAATCCCGTTCTGATATAGCTGGCGATCGGTGGCGATAATGGTGTTCTGCTCTTTTTCGATTTGCTGTAAGACAGTGTTTAACGCCGCCTGGGTTTGCCACTCCCAGTACAGACGGGCTACGCTGCCAGCCAGCAATTGGCGGGTTTGCTCGCGTTCCGCCGCCCGTGCTTTAACCGTACCCAGGCGAGCAGTAACCTCCGCCCGATTCTTTCCCCAGATATCGAGATGCCAGCCCGCCGTTAAGCCAAAAGTACCGTTGGTGTACCACGGACCGGTCGTACCTGCGGCAGGATCGTTCAGAGCAAACGGCCCCATTAACCCTTCTGCCGACATTTTTTGCCGCTCCATATCCGCAGAAAAGTCGATCTGCGGACCATCCTGAGTGGCAACTGCCTTCGCCTGGGCTTCAGCCAGCTGAATGCGCTGTTCAGCCACCTGCATATCCGGTGCGTTCTGTAGTGCGTTGTTAATTAATGAAGTGAGTTGATTATCGTGATACTCCAGCCACCATTGGCTGTCTGGCCAACCATTTTTCAGCGCCGTGGGTAATGCGGTGTCAACTTGTGAAGCGGGCGTTTGCTGGCTTAACGCCTGGCGGGTTTCATGCATAGGCGCACACCCGGCCAGCATCAGTAACAGCGGAAAACAGGCGATGGCGGGATAAAAGGAATCACGATTCATGGGGGAATAATCAGGTAAGAAAAGGTGCGCGGAGATTACCGTGTGTTGCGATATATTTTTTAGTTTCGCGTGGCAATACATCAGTAGCAATAAAACGACATATCCAGAAAAATATACACTAAGTGAATGATATCTTCCGATTTATCTTAATCGTTTATGGATAACGGCAAAGGGCTTCGTTTTTTCCTATACTTATTCAGCACTCACAAATAAAGGAACGCCAATGAAAATTATACTCTGGGCTGTATTGATTATTTTCCTGATTGGGCTACTGGTGGTGACTGGCGTATTTAAGATGATATTTTAAAATTAATTAATGTCATCAGATCCGAAAATAACGAGAATATTTCAGTCTCTCATCCTGTTGCGCTCCTGTCATGTGCATTGCTTCATATAATCACTGGCGCAAGGAGCGCGCAGGGGGCGACCAATCGCCGCCGCCCCCTGCCCCCCCGGGCTCTGGCGAACAAAATCGCCGCTGCGCGGTGCCCTCGGCTTATCCCTTACGGCTACCGGGTCGGGCGCGAGGTAACATCCCTGTAAAACGCGCCCTCAGCCCACATCCATGTGGGCTGCCCCGGCCTTCGGGGAACGCCTCGGCGATTTTGACGCCACCAAACAACCGTGCGGCCTATTGATAAAGAGCTAACACATTGTCAAAAAACATCACTATGGTTTTTTAGAGTTTCTCGATATCAATTGCCTGAATAGCCCTTGCAATATCAGGGGAATTATTCAACACCCGAACATGCTGAAATAATTCCGTTGCTTCATCGTATTCTTTACGCAAATAACTCAACCACTGTTTAATCCGCGCAACGTGATATAACCCGGTATCGCCCTGCTTTTCCAGACGGGTATATTTTTGCAGCAAAGCAACTACCTCCGGCCACGGCATTCGCGGTTCGTTATATTTTACCACCCGGCTCAGGTTGGGAATATTGAGCGCCCCGCGACCAATCATCACTGCGTCACAGCCGCTGATCGCCATGCATTGTTGCGCGCTCTGCCAGTCCCAGATTTCACCGTTGGCAATCACCGGAATATTCAGCCGCTGGCGAATCTCGCCAATCGCCTGCCAGTCAATATGCTCCGCGCGGTAACCCTGCTCTTTCGTCCGCCCATGCACCACCAGCTCTGTAGCACCAGCCTGTTGAACCGCATCGGCGATTTCAAATTTCTTCTCACCGCTGTCCCAGCCCAGACGCACTTTTACGCTGACGGGCAAATGCGCCGGTACAACTTCACGCATCGCTTTTGCCCCCTGGTAGATGAGTTCAGGATCTTTGAGTAACGTCGCGCCGCCGCCGCTACCGTTAACCGTTTTCGACGGGCAGCCGCAATTGAGATCCACACCCCAGGAACCTAACTCGACCGCACGGGCGGCATTCTCTGCCAGCCATTGTGGGAACTGACCTAACAACTGCACGCGCACCAGCGTACCGGAAGGTGTCCGGCTGGCATTTTGTAGCTCAGGGCAAATGCGATGAAAGACTTTTATTGGCAGCAGTTGATCCACCACGCGGACAAACTCGGTGATGCACAGATCGTAGTCGTTAACTTCGGTCAGCAATTCACGCACCAGAGAGTCGAGTACACCCTCCATCGGAGCCAGTAACACACGCATATCATCACCCGCAAAAAAATGAGGCGCTATGTTAGCGCCTATGGTCAACGGATTAAAGGTCTGCAAAGAGGGATTGCTGCAAACTGCATTCCCTCTCTATGCTTGATGTATGCCTGAGTTCGCTGCTCATTGCGTAATGCCCGGGAGCGAAAAAATAAGCGCTGATTTCTTAATGTGATCGGTAGCACGTTTTACGAATTAATTGTATGATGAATCCATCTCATCTGGGGTGTTGATTATGAGTAAGACACTGAACATTATCTGGCAATATTTACGCGCTTTCGTCCTGATTTATGCCTGCCTGTATGCAGGCATTTTCATTGCTTCACTGCTACCGGTAACCATTCCGGGCAGCATCATCGGGATGCTAATCCTGTTTGTCCTGCTGGCCTTGCAAATACTTCCGGCGAAATGGGTCAATCCGGGGTGCTACGTACTGATTCGCTATATGGCGCTATTGTTTGTGCCGATTGGCGTAGGCGTCATGCAATATTTTGATTTGCTCCGCGCACAGTTTGGCCCGGTAGTGGTTTCCTGTGCAGTCAGTACGCTGGTGGTTTTTCTGGTGGTGAGCTGGAGTTCGCAACTGGTGCATGGTGAACGTAAAGTCGTAGGTCAGAAAGGATCAGAAGAATGATGGCGAATATCTGGTGGTCATTACCGCTGACATTGATTGTCTTTTTTGCCGCCCGCAAACTGGCGGCACGGTATAAGTTTCCCTTGCTTAACCCGTTGCTGGTAGCAATGGTGGTGATCATTCCTTTTTTAATGCTGACCGGCATCTCCTACGACAGCTACTTTAAAGGTAGCGAAGTGCTAAACGATCTGCTGCAACCGGCGGTCGTCGCGCTGGCCTATCCTTTATATGAGCAGCTACACCAGATCCGCGCGCGCTGGAAATCGATCATCACCATCTGTTTTATCGGCAGCGTGGTTGCGATGGTGACGGGGACTTCCGTGGCATTGTTGATGGGCGCTTCTCCGGAAATCGCCGCGTCAATCCTGCCGAAATCAGTCACCACGCCTATTGCAATGGCGGTTGGCGGCAGTATTGGCGGTATTCCGGCAATCAGCGCAGTTTGCGTCATTTTCGTCGGCATCCTCGGCGCTGTGTTTGGCCATACATTGCTTAATGCGATGCGTATTCGTACCAAAGCTGCGCGCGGTCTGGCGATGGGGACAGCCTCGCACGCCCTCGGTACGGCGCGCTGCGCCGAGCTGGATTATCAGGAAGGTGCGTTTAGTTCGCTGGCACTGGTGTTATGCGGGATTATTACTTCGCTGATCGCACCGTTCCTTTTCCCGATTATTCTGGCAGTAATGGGCTAAAATTTGCGATGCGTCGCGCATTTTTGATGTAAGTTTCACGCGTTGCATAATTAATGAGATTCAGATCACATATAAAGCCATAACGGGTTCGTAAACTGTTATCCCATTACATGATTATGAGGCAACGCCATGCATCCACGTTTTCAAACCGCTTTTGCCCAACTTGCGGATAACTTGCAATCTGCACTGGAACCTATTCTGGCAGACAAGTACTTCCCCGCTTTGTTGACCGGGGAGCAAGTCTCATCGCTAAAGAGCGCAACGGGGCTGGACGAAGACGCGCTGGCATTCGCACTACTTCCGCTGGCGGCGGCCTGTGCGCGTACGCCATTGTCGAATTTTAATGTTGGCGCAATTGCGCGCGGTGTGAGCGGAACCTGGTATTTTGGTGCCAATATGGAATTTATTGGTGCGACAATGCAGCAAACCGTTCATGCCGAACAAAGCGCGATCAGCCACGCCTGGTTGAGTGGTGAAAAAGCGCTTGCAGCCATCACCGTTAACTACACGCCTTGTGGTCACTGCCGTCAGTTTATGAATGAACTAAACAGCGGTCTGGATCTGCGTATTCATCTGCCGGGCCGCGAGGCACACGCGCTGCGTGACTATCTGCCGGATGCCTTTGGGCCGAAAGATCTGGAGATTAAAACGCTGCTGATGGACGAGCAGGATCACGGCTATGCGCTGACGGGTGATGCGCTTTCTCAGGCGGCGATTGCAGCGGCAAACCGTTCGCACATGCCTTACAGTAAGTCGCCAAGCGGTGTCGCGCTGGAATGTAAAGACGGTCGTATTTTCAGCGGCAGCTACGCTGAAAACGCCGCATTCAACCCGACTCTGCCACCGTTGCAGGGGGCGTTAATTCTGTTGAATCTCAAGGGTTATGATTACCCGGATATCCAGCGCGCGGTTCTGGCAGAAAAAGCCGATGCGCCGTTGATTCAGTGGGATGCCACCTCCGCAACGCTGAAAGCTCTCGGCTGTCACAATATCGACCGCGTGCTTCTCGCTTAAGCCTGGTGCCGGATGCGGCGTGAACGCCTTGTCCGGCTTGCCAGCCCTCTCCTGGTGTCGAAAATCCCGGCAAACAGTTTGCCGTTTCTTGCGCAAAACCAGCGGGTAAAGTAGCCTGATGGAAATTTTCCTTAGATCGAGTCTCCTGCATGTTAAAGCGCGTGTTCCTCAGCCTGTTAGTCCTGATCGGCTTGCTGCTGTTGACTGTGCTCGGCCTCGATCGCTGGATGAGCTGGAAAACCGCGCCTTATATCTACGACGAATTGCAGGATCTCCCCTACCGCCAGGTCGGTGTGGTGCTCGGCACAGCAAAATATTATCGTACTGGCGTAATTAATCAGTATTATCGCTACCGCATTCAAGGAGCGATTAATGCCTATAACAGCGGTAAGGTAAATTATCTATTACTGAGCGGCGATAACGCATTGCAAAGTTATAATGAGCCGATGACCATGCGCAAAGATTTAATCGCTGCTGGTGTCGACCCATCAGATATTGTTCTCGATTACGCAGGCTTTCGTACGCTGGATTCCATCGTGCGTACACGCAAAGTTTTCGATACTAATGATTTCATTATTATCACCCAACGTTTCCACTGTGAGCGGGCATTATTTATTGCGCTGCATATGGGGATTCAGGCTCAGTGTTATGCCGTACCGTCACCGAAAGATATGCTGTCAGTACGTATTCGCGAATTTGCCGCCCGTTTCGGAGCGCTGGCCGACCTTTATATTTTTAAACGTGAACCGCGTTTTTTAGGGCCGCTGGTCCCTATTCCGGCTATGCACCAGGTGCCGGAAGATGCGCAGGGGTATCCCGCCGTCACGCCCGAACAGTTACTTGAATTGCAAAAGAAACAAGGAAAGTAGTTATGGATGTACAGCAGTTTTTTGTCGTTGCCGTTTTTTTCCTTATCCCGATATTTTGTTTCCGCGAAGCATGGAAAGGCTGGCGCGCAGGCGCGATTGATAAACGGGTTAAAAATGCACCGGAACCGGTGTATGTCTGGCGAGCAAAAAATCCCGGACTCTTCTTCGCTTATATGGTGGCATATATCGGCTTCGGAATTTTATCTATCGGCATGATTGTTTATCTTATTTTCTATCGTTAATATTTTCTCTTTTCTGTTAATTATTGAGAATAATTATTACTTCACTCAATAAGCTGCGGATATAACATTCTGAACCGCAGCTATTTGTGAATCCTTTCACAGTTTAAATTTCCCCACGCGCATAGCCTTAATATCAGCACGCAATATTTATTTAGCGTTCGCCTTAATTACTCATAGCATTAAGGAAGATCACATGCCGCAACAAAATTATCTGGATGAACTCACTCCGGCTTTTACGCCTTTACTGGCGATTAAAGAAGCCTCTCGCTGTTTATTATGCCATGACGCCCCCTGTAGTCAGGCTTGCCCGGCACAGACCAATCCGGGGAAATTTATTCGCTCAATCTACTTTCGTAATTTTAAAGGCGCTGCCGAGACAATTCGCGAAAATAATGCCCTCGGTGCCGTTTGTGCCAGAGTGTGCCCGACGGAGAAATTATGCCAAAGCGGTTGTACCCGTGCCGGTGTTGATACTCCCATTGATATCGGTCGCTTACAGCGTTTTGTTACTGATTTTGAACAACAAACTGGGATGGAAATTTATCAGCCCGGTACTAAAACGCTCGGCAAAGTCGCCATTATTGGCGCTGGTCCTGCCGGATTGCAGGCCAGTGTGACACTGACAAACCAGGGTTATGACGTCACGATCTATGAGAAAGAAGCACAACCCGGTGGCTGGTTGCGTAACGGCATTCCGCAATTCCGGTTACCGCAATCAGTACTGGATGCAGAAATCGCCCGTATTGAAAAAATGGGCGTGACCATTAAGTGCAATAACGAAATCGGTAAAACACTCACCCTGGAGCAGCTGAAAGCGGAAAACCGCGCGGTACTGGTCACCGTGGGGTTATCTAGCGGTTCCGGGCTACCACTGTTTGAGCATAGCGACGTTGAGATTGCCGTCGACTTCTTGCAACGTGCACGACAGGCGCAAGGCGATATCAGCATTCCACAAAGCGCATTAATTATTGGCGGCGGTGATGTCGCGATGGACGTAGCCAGCACGCTGAAAGTTCTCGGCTGTCAGGCAGTAACTTGCGTAGCGCGTGAAGAGTTAGATGAGTTTCCGGCAAGCGAAAAAGAGTTTGCCAGCGCCCGGGAGCTGGGCGTTTCGATCATTGATGGATTCACGCCAGTAGCCGTGGAAGGCAATAAAGTCACGTTTAAGCATGTACGGTTACCGGGCGAACTGACGATGGCGGCAGATAAAATTATTCTCGCCGTCGGTCAGCATGCCAGACTGGATGCCTTTGCGGAGTTAGAGCCGCAGCGTAACACCATCAATACACAAAATTACCAGACCCGCGATCCGCAAGTCTTTGCTGCTGGCGATATTGTTGAGGGTGACAAAACCGTGGTCTATGCAGTGAAAACCGGGAAAGAAGCCGCCGGGGCGATTCATCACTATTTAGAGGGAGCTTGCTCATGTTAACGAAAGATCTTTCGATTACTTTTTGCGGCGTGAAGTTTCCCAACCCGTTCTGCCTCTCTTCTTCGCCGGTAGGCAACTGCTATGAGATGTGTGCCAAAGCCTACGACACTGGCTGGGGCGGCGTGGTGTTTAAAACGATCGGCTTTTTTATCGCCAACGAAGTCTCGCCGCGTTTTGATCATCTGGTGAAAGAAGATACCGGTTTTATCGGCTTCAAAAATATGGAGCAGATTGCTGAACATCCGTTGGAAGATAATCTGGCCGCCCTGCGTCGGCTGAAAGAAGATTACCCGGACAAAGTATTGATCGCTTCGATCATGGGGGAAAATGAGCAGCAGTGGGAAGATCTGGCGCGCCTGGTGCAAGAAGCTGGCGCGGATATGATCGAGTGTAACTTCTCCTGTCCGCAAATGACTTCTCATGCGATGGGTAGCGATGTCGGGCAAAGCCCGGAGCTGGTAGAAAAATATTGTCGGGCAGTGAAACGGGGTTCCACGCTGCCGATGCTGGCGAAGATGACGCCGAATATCGGTGATATGTGCGAAGTGGCGCTGGCGGCGAAGCGCGGCGGCGCAGATGGCATTGCGGCAATTAACACCGTTAAATCCATCACCAATATCGATCTTAATCAGAAAATCGGTATGCCGATCGTGAACGGTAAATCGAGTATTTCCGGATATTCCGGTAAAGCGGTAAAACCGATCGCCCTGCGCTTTATTCAGCAAATGCGCACCCATCCAGAACTGCGCGATTTCCCGATCAGCGGTATCGGCGGCATTGAAACCTGGGAAGATGCGGCGGAGTTTTTATTGCTCGGCGCAGCAACGTTACAGGTGACCACCGGCATTATGCAGTACGGCTATCGGATAGTGGAAGATATGGCGAGCGGGTTGTCACATTATCTTGCCGATCAGGGGTTTGATTCGTTGCAGGAAATGGTAGGTCTGGCGAATCACAATATTGTTCCGGCGGAAGATTTAGACCGCAGTTATATTGTCTATCCCCATATCAATCTTGATAAATGTGTTGGCTGTGGACGCTGTTATATTTCCTGTTACGACGGCGGTCACCAGGCGATGGAATGGAGCGAGAAAACCCGTACACCGCATTGTAATACCGAGAAATGTGTTGGTTGCCTGCTTTGTGGTCACGTCTGCCCGGTGGGTTGTATTGATCTCGGAGAAGTGAAGTTTAAGAAGGGAGAGAAAGAACACCCGGTAACGTTGTAAAACCAGAGACGCATCCGGCATTTGGCACCGATTGCCGGATGCGGCGCATCCGGCAATACCCACATTCACATCACTTCTTACGCGCGTATTTCAGTGAATCCAGTGCCACGGCGAAGATAATAATCGCCCCTTTGATGATGTACTGCCAGTATGGGTTTACGCCGATGTACGTCAGGCCATAGTTAATGACCGTAAAGATAATTACCCCGGTCACCACGCCAATCACCGTCCCCACACCGCCGCTGAACGATACACCGCCTACCACGCACGCCGCGATAGCATCCAGCTCATACATAAAGCCGAGGTTGTTGGTGGCAGAGCCGATACGTCCGGCTTCTAACATCCCGCCAAAGGCATAGAACACGCCAGACAACGCGTAGATCATCAGCAGGTTCAGGCCGACGTTGACACCAGATACTTTTGCCGCTTCCGGGTTACCGCCAATGGCAAAAATGTTCTTGCCGAAGCGGGTTTTGTTCCACAACACCCAGACGAACGCCACCGCAATCAGCGCGTAGAAGGTGATGTAAGAGAGACGGAAACTCCCCAGCGCGACAAAGCCCTGAGCAAAGGTAGAGAAGCCACTGTCGAAACCAGAAATCGGCGACGCCCCGACAAAGTCGTAATAGAGCGAGTTGATGCCATAGACGATGATCATCGTGCCGAGCGTGGTAATGAACGGCGTCACGTTGAGATAGGCGATAATCAGACCGTTGATCAAACCGATCACCGCACCAATGGCACAGACAATCAGAATAACCAGCGCAATCGGCATCGTCGCCATTTCCGGGAACACTTTGTTGGCGTTATCCATGGACTGCAATAATGTCGCTGCCACCACTGCCGCCAGCCCTACTTGACGCCCCGCAGAAAGGTCGGTCCCCTGGGTGACAATTAACCCTGCCACACCAAGCGCGATAATAATACGCACCGATGACTGGGTGAGAATATTACTTAAGTTCAACAGACTTAAAAATGTAGGATCCTGGAAAATAATAATTGCCAGCAAAACTAAAAGAACGACGTAAATACCGCCCTCTTTCAGGTAAGTAAGAAAACTTTTCTTATTTAACGCACTCATGGGAAGCCCCTAATCTTAAAGGTGCAAAGACGCAAGACGCAGAATTTCGTTTTGCGTTGTTGTTTTTGTATCGACAATTCCGGAAACGAGACCATTACTCATGACCAGAATACGGTCTGTTATCCCTAACAACTCTGGCATTTCGGAGGAGATAATAATAATCCCCTTGCCTTTCTTCGCCAGCTCGGCAATTAACTGATAGATCTCAAACTTCGCCCCGACATCAATACCGCGCGTCGGTTCATCGAGCATTAATATTTCTGGTTGCGTTAACAGCCAGCGACCAATAATCACCTTTTGCTGATTACCACCTGAGAGCGAACCAATTTGCGTCCGATGCCCCGGTGTTTTTACCCGCATCGAATCAATCACCCACTGGGTATCACTTTTCATCCGCGAGTTATCCAGTAAACCAACTTTATTTTTGTAGTTGCGAATATTGGAAATTAACGAGTTAAAACCGATATCCAGATAGGCATAAATTCCCGTTGAGCGGCGCTCTTCAGTTACCAGTGCAAATCCGTGGTTTATGGCTTCGTTGGCATTATGGTTATTGATCTTTTTGCCGTGCAACGTAATGGTGCCAGCCGATTTCTCGCGAATACCAAATAACGTCTCAACAATATCGGTACGTTTCGCCCCCACCAGACCGGCAATACCGAGGATCTCCCCTTTATGCAGATCAAACGAGACATCGCGAATCGACGGCTGGCGCAGCGACGTCAGGTTACGCACTTCAAGAATCACTTCGCCCGGCTTGTTTTCTTTGTCAGGGAAACGTTGGTTAAGAGAACGCCCAACCATCATGGCGATGATCTTGTCCATCGTCAGTCCTGCCAGCGGTTCAGTGGCGATCCACTGACCGTCGCGCAATACGGTAACTTCATCACATAACTGGAAGATTTCTTCCATTTTATGCGAGATATAAACAATACCGCAGCCGCGCTCTTTTAATTTACGAATAATAGTAAACAGATGATTAACTTCTTTTTCGGTTAACGAAGAAGTCGGTTCATCCATAATCACAATTTTCGCGTTATAGGAAAACGCTTTGGCGATTTCGATCATCTGCATTTGCGAAACGGATAATGTGCCGACGCGCGCACGCGGATCGATATCAATATCCAGTTCATCAAAAATCGCTTTGGTTTCGCGGTACATTTTGTCCTGATCGACAAACATGCCTTTGGTGGGATATCGCCCCAGCCACATGTTATCCATCACCGAACGTTGTAATACCAGGTTTAACTCCTGGTGTACCATCGAAATACCATTTTCCAGCGCTTCTTTTGCAGAATGGAAATCGATCTCTTTACCCTGGAATAAAATGGTGCCGGAGTCTTTTTGATAAATACCAAACAGGCATTTTAATAATGTTGATTTTCCTGCGCCGTTTTCCCCCATTAATGCATGGATAGAATGTGGCCGGACTTTTAAATTAACGTTATCAAGTGCCTTAACACCAGGAAAAGACTTGTTGATACCGCTCATTTCCAACAAGTATTCCCCGGAAGACGGAGTCGTTGAGCTGACCATATAATTTTACCTTGTTGGCCATACAATAAGGGCGCAGTAAACGACTGCGCCCAATCAGTCTTATTTCTTGCTGAATTCAGCCAGGTTGTCTTTATCTACGCCAACATAAGGTACGCGGACCACTTTGTTGTCGATTTTCCAGTTGGTGCCATCAGCCGCACCTTTGCCATCGGCCAGGTTTTTCGCCAAATCAAAGGTCGCTTTCGCCTGGTTGTTAGCATCGTTCAGTACGGTGCCCGCCAGTGCACCGGATTTCACCAGCGCCAGCGCTTCTGGCAGCGCATCGACGCCAAACACCGGAATGCTGGACTTGTTGTGTGCTTTCAGTGCTTCTACCGCGCCCATTGCCATCGCATCGTTGTTGGCGATAACCACTTCGATTTTGTTGGCGTTCGGGCCAGACAGCCAGGCGTCCATCTTATCTTTCGCCTGAGCGGTATCCCACATAGCGGTATCTAACTGTAACTGTTCAGTTTTGATGCCTTTGTCGTTTAATTCTTTAATCACGTAAGTGGTACGTGCTTCTGCATCCGGATGGCCCGGCTCACCTTTCAGCAGTACGAACTGAATCTGACCGTCTTTGTTCAGATCCCAACCCTGATTCGCCGCCCAGTGTTTAGCAATCAAATCGCCCTGAATAATGCCGGACTCTTTGGAGTCAGTGCCAACGTAGTAGGCTTTGTCGTAGCTATCCAGCGCCTTACGAGACGGTTCTTTGTTGAAGAAAACCACCGGCACATTTTGCCCACGCGCTTTCTCAATCACCGTACCCGCAGCTGCCGGGTCAACCAGGTTGATTGCCAGTGCCTTCACCCCTTTCGCCAGCAATACGTCGATCTGATCGTTCTGCTTGGACTGGTCATTCTGAGAATCATTCATCAGCAGCTGAACATCTGGCGCGGCTTTCGCATCTTGCTCAATAGCCTTGCGCACTACAGACATAAAGTTATCGTCGTACTTATAGATTGTTACACCAATGCGAGTATCAGCAGCGTGTGCAGCGGCACCGAATAACATGCTGGCCATCACAGCAGACAGGGTTAACACCTTCTTATTCATGGTATCTCCGGTTTTTCTTATGCAGGGTAGTGCTTGAGATAAATGCTCGGCGGGGCAGTAGAGTTAATGAAGTGTTACTGAACGCCGAAGCTCACTTTTTAAAATTCGTTCTTCCATGCCCGGTAACGCTCCAGAAAACGGCTTTAATTGTTGTTATGACGCTATTACCTCGGTGAAAGTGATTATTCACTGTTACATACGGGTTACAACGTTAAAACGGTTCAATCATAGCTATCACATTGTTAAGATACTGTGAAATCACTCACAGATTGAAAGCGGTTACATCGCCTGATTTGTTGAGTTAGTGATCGCCGCCGCATTCTGGCGCGTTGCGACAGAATGGCGACGCACTAACGTCGGCATAAAACAGTGGCTAGCACGAGGATCAATATTGCCTGCTGCCCCCTGCAAGGCCAGTTCGGTGGCTAATTTAGCCATTGAAGCAATGGGATAACGCACAGTCGTTAATTGCGGGTCGGTGTAACGGGCGATGGGAATATCATCGAAACCGATGATTGAGAGATGTAACGGAATCGCAATGCCATTATCTTTTAATGCTGTCAGTGCGCCAGCGGCCATATTGTCGTTATAAGCAAATACAGCGGTAAGTTGTAGATTGCGCCCCAGCAGTTCAACCATCGCCGCCTCACCACCCGGCATGTCCGGCGTGCCAGTGCCAATCCAGCTTTCCGGCGGAATAAGATCCTGCTCTTTCAACGCACTCATCCAGCCTGCTTTACGCATGGCGTCATCTTCAATGCCGTGACTGGAAGAAAGATAACCAATACGTTGATGACCGTTATTCAGCAACATGCGCGTCGCCATTCGGGCACCGCTGAGATTATCCAGGCAAACGCAACGATGGGCGTACCCCGGCACAACGCGGTTGATTAACACCATACCGGGAATGTTATCCATAAATTGTGCCAGTTCATCGTCACTCAATGCTTTTGAGTGAACAATCAATGCATTACAACGCTGGCGAATTAACACCTCAATGGCGTGACGCTCTTTTTCCGCTTCATGATAGCTATTGCCGATTAGCACGTATTTCTGATGCTGCTGGGCGACCAGATCCACCGCTTTTACCAGCGCGCCGAAAAACGCATCAGAAACGTCCATCACCACCACGCCAATGGTGTCGCTAACCTGAGTTGCCAGCGCCTGGGCATTGGCATTTGGTCGATAATCCAGCTTACTCACGGCTTTCATTACTGCTTCACGCGTGTCGGCACTGACCAGCGTGCTGTTATTGAGCACTCGGGAAACCGTTGCCACAGAGACGCCAGCCTGACGCGCTACATCACGAATGGTGATCATATTCACTACCTGTTATGAGATTGCAGTAAATGACTGCTTGCTGGCGGCTATTTTGTCAGCACTGAATACAGGACTTCGTGAATCGAGTCACAGCAATGGAAACGGTTACAGCCGTTTTGTTAACGAATGTGATCCAGATCGTTATCTTGATGTTTTAGATATTGCCGGTCCGGCAGCACGCAAAGTTAACTGACGCCAGAGCCATTCCACCGGCCCCTGGCGGAAGTAACGCAGCCAGATAACAGAGAAGAGGATATTCGCCAGCCATACCGGAATAACAAACGCCAGCAGCTCCAGACGGTCAAAATGCATAAACAAACCGAGGTGGTAAAAAAGCGTGGTACAAATCAGCGTTTGCAATAGATAGTTGGTCAGCGCCATCCGTCCGACGCAGGCGATCGCAAGCACCAGCTTAAAGCGGCTCAATTGCGGCCAGAAGCCATAAAACAGCGACGCATAGCCAATCGCCTGAAACGGCGCACTCAGTTCCCGCGGCATTTGAAGTAAGAAGGCACACCAGCGATACGCCCAGTCCAGCTGCCATTGCAGGGCGATGGCAGGAAGGTTAATGATCACCCCAATCGCCACCAGCACAAAACCAGTACGACGATAGTGACGTAAGCTGAACTGCCCTTTCAGCCAGCCGCTGCGCATCAGCGCCGCACCAATGAGCATCATCCCTGCCAGTTGCCAGCCATACTGTGCGCCCAGTGCCAGTAAACTGTTACCAACACCATCGGCACGATTACTGATCGCTTCAACGCCGCCGTGAAGCTTCCAGTATTTTTCATACAAAATAGCCGATGCATCCGGCGTCCAGGCGCGGCTGGTCTGGCTGTCGGAAATCAGCCCCAATAACATCAAAACGCCAAGCCCCACCAGATAAAGCATGACGCCTGTATTAAACAGGCTTTTTACCGATGGCGCATCGCGCACCAGCCGCCAGCAGATTAAGCCCACCAGCCCGTAAGCCAGCAGAATATCGCCGTCCCAGAACAATAAACCGTGAATAAAGCCCAGCAAGACTAACAGCGTTAACCGCGACTGGATCCAGCGTCTGCCACGGGGCAGCAACATTTGCAGGCCAGCACCAAACAGCAGCGCAAAAAGCGTGAGGAATTTCACCTGGCCGATGAGATCGAGAAATGCCCAGGTCCATGCATCCTGCGGCGTAATAGCGCCGTACCAGGCGGGATTGAGATAAGCCGCCTTTGGTAGCCCAAAGGCGCTGATGTTTAATAGCAGGATCCCCAGAATGGCGACGCCGCGAACAAAATCGAGCGTGACGTTGCGCTCCATGGTTCCTGCCTTTTAATCAGTTGTGATGACGCACAGCGCGCAGAAATTCGTGGCGCGTATTCTGACTGGATTTGAACAATCCACCAAGAGAGGTCGTTGTTGTGGCACTGGTTGCGTCGCGGATGCCACGCGCTTTCACGCAGTAATGCACCGCGTCGATAGAGACAGCCACGTTATTGGTGCCCAGCAGCGTTTGTAGCGCAATGAGAATTTGCTGGGTCAGACGTTCCTGCACCTGCGGACGCTGGGCAAAGAACTGCACAATACGGTTAATTTTTGACAGACCGATCACCGAATCTTTCGGGATATAAGCCACCGTCGCTTTGCCATCGATGGTAACAAAATGGTGTTCACAGGTGCTGGTCAGGGTGATATCGCGCACGGTGACCATTTCATCGACCTTCATTTTGTTTTCAATGAGGGTGATTTTCGGGAAATTGACGTAATCCAGACCGGAGAAAATTTCATCGACATACATTTTAGCGATGCGATGCGGCGTTTCCATCAAACTGTCATCAGCCAGGTCGAGATTCAGCAGCTGCATGATTTCGGTCATATGACCAGCAATAAGGCTTTTGCGCGTTTCGTTATCCATTTCATGCACGGGCGGGCGCAGCGGTGTTTCCAGTCCTCGCGCAACTAACGCTTCATGAACCAGGGCCGCTTCTTTACTGAGTGATGGCATTTATGATTTCTCCTGCAGGTGTGACGCCTCCGCCCTGCGTGGGGGCAAAGTTATTAAGCTGATTTACAGCCTGATTATTGTGCGTGAGGCGGCGCACATAATCCAGTATTCACAGCGATAATTATTGTAATTGCCGCTGCCTTTCATCAGCAGATGTTAAAACATCGTTATGCAAATACGGAAGTGAAAGTTACTCACAGCACATTGAATAAACGGTATGATGAAGAAATTGCAAACAACACAACAAGGAGCCACGCATGGAAATGCTCGAAGAGCACCGCTGTTTTGAAGGCTGGCAGCAACGCTGGCGACACGACTCCAGTACCTTAAACTGCCCGATGACGTTCAGTATCTTCCTCCCACCACCTCGTGATCACACCCCGCCACCAGTGCTGTACTGGCTTTCCGGATTAACCTGCAATGACGAGAACTTCACCATCAAGGCGGGTGCCCAGCGCGTGGCGGCAGAACTGGGGATTGTACTGGTGATGCCAGACACCAGCCCGCGCGGCGAACAGGTTGCCAACGATGATGGCTACGATTTAGGCCAGGGCGCAGGCTTTTATCTTAATGCCACGCAACCGCCTTGGGCGACGCATTACCGGATGTATGATTATCTGCGCGATGAATTACCGGCGCTGATTCAGTCGCAATTTAATGTCAGCGACCGCTGCGCTATTAGCGGTCATTCAATGGGTGGTCACGGTGCATTGATTATGGCGCTGAAAAACCCGGGCAAATACACCAGCGTTTCCGCCTTTGCGCCGATTGTGAATCCATGCAGCGTACCCTGGGGCATTAAAGCGTTTAGCAGCTATTTAGGTGAGGACAAAAATGCATGGCTGGAATGGGACAGTTGTGCGCTGATGTATGCCAGTAACGCGCAGGATGCGATCCCGACGCTTATCGATCAGGGTGATAATGATCAGTTTCTTGCCGACCAGCTGCAACCCGCAGTGCTGGCAGAAGCCGCGCGCCAGAAAGCGTGGCCGATGACGCTGCGTATTCAGCCGGGATATGATCACAGTTACTACTTCATCGCCTCTTTTATAGAGGATCACCTGCGCTTCCATGCGCAGTATTTACTGAAGTGAAAGTCCGCCCGGTTCGCCGGGCATCTTCTCATCAGAAGCGATAATCCACTGCCATAAAGTAACGACGTCCGTCTTCGTTATAGCTGTAGTCGTCACGACTGAGATCCTTGTCGCCAAGGTTCAGCACGCCTGCGCGCAGTTTGACGTCTTTAGTCACCTTCCAGGCCGCGCCGGTATTCCAGATGGTATAACCGCCCGGTGTTTTAGCCGTCGCGCTGTCGGCGCGTTTCTGCCCGGTATAGTGTCCGGAAACATAGAATGACCAGTCTTCCAGTGCCAGCGGTTTCCAGTCCAGCGTACCGTTAGCAGTATGGAACGGCAGATCGGATAGCGGTTTGTTTTCGCCGTTGCTGACATCACGACCATCGTTGTAGGTGTAGTTGATCGACAGTTTCCATTCATCGTTGAACGGAATTTTCAGTTCGGTTTCCACGCCCTGAATACGAGCTTTGTTAACGTTGTAGTAGCTAAATACCGGTATGCGCCGTCCGTTAGCGCCCGTCTCAAAACCGACAAAGTTTTGGTAGCCCGGTGCAGCGTTGACGTCAGACGTACGGCTAATGCTGATACGATCTTTCACATCGTTACGGAAAACGGTCACGCTGGATTCAACCCCTTCCAGCCAGCCTTCTTCACCCATGTAGTAAAGCCCCAGCTCCCAACTTTCGCTGGTTTCAGGTTTCAGATCCGGGCTACCCACAATCTTACATGCGCCACGGCAGGAATTGCTCGTCCAGTCAGGGCTAAGTTGCAACAGAGAAGGCGCTTTAAATGCCGTCGCCCAGCCCCCTTTCACCGTTACGGTGTCGGTGGCGTTATAAACCAGGTAGGCACGCGGACTCCAGTGTTCACCGTAGGTTTCATGATCGTCCATACGTACGCCGGTCGTCAGCGCCAGCGGCTCGAAGATCCGCCATTCATCTTCCACAAATAGCGCGTACTGGCTGGCAGACGTTTTGGAGCTGGTTCCCCCGGTCAGGTTCACCGCATCACTAAGTTTGTCGTGACGCCATTCACCGCCAACCGTGAGAAACTGATTAATCGCCGTCAGCGGCAACGTGTATTTACCGTCGACCGTATTGCTTTCGGAAGTTATCGGGCTGCTGTTGCCAGGGTTTTTGTTCTCGACTTTCTCACCGTAGTATTTCAGTTCGCTGGTGCCGTAATCCCAACGCCCATTATGGCTGACGGAGTAGTTCTGGCGTTCCAGACGGTTTTTGTCCAGCGAGTCGGAATCACGATCCTGACGGTCGAAACCGTATCCGGCAGTAAAATCGTGATTTTGATTCGGTGTCCAGGCAAATTCGACATTGCCGTCGCGGCTGGAGAATCCTTCAATACGCGGCGTTTCTCCGGTATCGGTGGTCGTTGAGTTTTGCGGGTCATCCTTTTCACGTTTTGCCAGGCTGCCGTAAGCTTTCATTCCCAGCACACCATCAATTAATGGTCCACTGGTAAAGAACTGACCGTTATAGGTATCACCGCGATCGCGATGTTCCTGAATGGTGGTATCGACGGTAACGGTACCCGACCATTTCTGACCGATTTTTTTGGTGATGATATTCACTACACCGCCGAGCGCATCGGAGCCGTACAGCGACGACATCGGGCCACGAACCACTTCAATACGTTCGATGGAATCGACCGGGATCCAGTTCAGATCGAAATCATTGTGGCGGAAGACGGCATTGCGGGAGTTAACGCGTTTACCGTCGACGAGAATCAGGGTGTAGCTGCTGTCCAGACCACGAATACTAACGCCCTTACGGTTATCCCCTTCGTTCGTCAGTTGTACGCCAGGCACTTCTTTGAGGACATCCTTCAGATTCTGTACCGGTTTTCGCTGCAGGTCTTCCTGGGTAATGACGCTGATACTGGCAGGTGCATCTTTAAGGTTTTGTTCAACGGAAGATGCAGTGACAACCATCGTTTCGCTATCATCATCGACCGCTAACACAGGCCATGCACAAGAAATAGCGGACAAACACAGCCCGACCCGTACGAAAGGGTTCAACCTAAACATTCCATATTTCCATGAGGTAACTACGAAAATAAAATGGGTATCGCTCACATCTTCTTTACGTCCCCTTGCGTACGGCAGCATCGCGGTGGACTTATTTGTATGCAGGTGATCATCCCAGAAAGCCGGAACAGCCTCTGATTTGTCAGCCTTTTTTGATTGCGGCGTAACGATAATGCAAACGATAACAATTATCAATCCAAATGTTAAATTTTATATCCGCATGATTTGTCAGGGAAATGGAATTGAAAAAGCCCTCTCGGTTGAGAGGGCTTAGCAAGGAAGGGAGGAAACTTATTTCTTATCGTTCTGCGGGAACTTCATTTCGCTGTAGCGTACGAAGTGAGTTCCTTTAATCAGCTTGTAGCCGAACCAAATAATCAGGAACAGCGGGATACCAATATACGTTGCCGCTACGCCGCCCCAGTCAATGGTATCTTTCAGGAACGCTTCGTAGTTCTGGCCCAAAGTGATAATCAGACACAGAATGAATGCGAAGATCGGCCCCAGTGGGAAGAAACCTGAACGGTACGGCAGATCGTTAATGTCGTGTCCCTGCAATACGTAACCGCGACGGAAGCGATAGTGGCTAATGGCAATCCCCAGCCAGGCGATAAAACCGGTCATCCCGGAGGTGTTCAGCAGCCACAGGTATACCGTCTGGTTGCCAAACATGGAGGTCAGGAAGCACAGACCGGCAATCACCGTCGTCGCATACAGCGCATTACGCGGCACGCCACCACGCGACAGTTTAGCGAAAATGCGCGGCGCTTTACCGTCACACGCCAGGGTGTACAGCATACGAGTAGACGCATACATACCGGAGTTACCCGCTGACAGCACCGCCGTCAGAATAACTGCGTTCATCACCGCCGCCGCAGAGAGCAGACCCGCGTGCTGGAACACCAGGGTGAACGGACTAACGCTGATGTCTTTAACATCGTTACGCAGCAGGCTCGGATCGGTGTACGGAATAATCAGGCTGATAATCAGGATCGCGAACACATAGAACAACAGGATTCGCCAGAACACCTGACGTACCGCGCGTGGAATGTTTTTCGCCGGATCTTCGGACTCGCCTGCAGCAATACCGATCAGCTCGGTTCCCTGGAAAGAGAAGCCGACAATCATAGCTACGCCGATCATCGCCGCAAAACCACCAGCAAACGGCGCTTCGCCGATTGTCCAGTTGCTCCAGCCCGCAGGCTGCGCGCCTTTGAAGATACCGATAATCATCAGCACGCCAACGATGATAAAGACAATAACTGTCGTGACTTTGATCAGTGAGAACCAGTATTCCGCTTCACCAAAGCCACGAACTGAGATGTAGTTCAGCAGGAAGATAACGCCGAGGAACAGCGCACTCCAGATCCAGCCCGGTGTATCCGGGAACCACCAGCTCATGACCAGCTGAGCTGCAACCAGGTCAACGGCGATAGTCACCGCCCAGTTGTACCAGTAGTTCCAGCCCAGCGCGAAGCCAAAGCCTTCTTCAACATAGTTCTGACCATAAGTGGCAAACGAACCGGAAACCGGCATATATGCAGCCAGTTCACCGAGACTGGTCATCAGGAAGTAAACCATCAGGCCAATCAACATATACGAGAGCAATGCCCCGCCCGGACCTGCCTGAGAAATCGTTGCGCCAGAGGCAACAAAAAGACCTGTACCGATGGAACCGCCAATGGCAATCATCGTCAGGTGACGCGCCTTTAATTCACGGCGTAAGCCCGGCGCTTCTGTAGTTTTAGTTTCGGAACCCATACAAAAATGCTATCCATCTTAAAAATGAGGCGCGATTGTAGCAGACGATTGGCAATCCTTCCGGCAGAAATACACGGTTATAAGACACCTTCATGATCGCCCAGGGATTATAAGTAAAGCAGCCAATCTCTTTTCTGGCGAATGCATGCTGAGGGCGCTGCGTCACGAAATCGACACAGCACCAGCATGTTCTTGTACAGCAACTTAACGCGGTACATTCGCGGGATCGCAATAGTCCAGAAAGCGCCGTAGCGCGTTGGAAAGGTGTTTTTGCCGATGATGTATACGCCACAACGTACGCATCAGGCGCGGCAGAGGGACCGCAACTTCACTTAATGTGCCTGCCTGCAATTGATCTTCAATCACCCGCCGCGACAGGCAACTAATTCCCAACCCATGACGCACCGCATGTTTGATTGCCTCGGAGTTACCTAATTCCATCGCCATCTCAAACTTCGGTAAATGTGACAGCAACAGATAATCGACAATCTCCCGCGTGCCGGAGCCGCGTTCACGCAGGATCCACGGCGCAGCGGCCAGCTGTTCTAAGGTGACCGGACCACGAGCCAATGGCGAAGTCGGCGCGGCGAAAACCACCAGCTCGTCTTCCAGCCACGGTTCAGAAATGATTTCAGTGCTGTGGCACGGTCCTTCAATAAAGCCAATATCAACACGGAAATCCAGCACCGCTTGCATCACGTCCTGGCTGTTCCCAACGCTAAGTTCAATCGGCAACTGCGGATAATCATGGCGATAACGGGCGATAACTGCAGGCAGAATGTAGTTACCGATGGTACTACTGGCATAGATACGAATCGCACCGTTGTCTTCGCGAAACAGTTGTTCGATTTCGATCGCCTGTTCAAGCAGTGCCAACGCACGCGGATAGAGCAGTCGCCCGTGTTCATTAACTACCAGTCTTTTCCCCACGCGATCAAACAGTTGCACGCCAAGCTGCCCTTCCAGGTCGGTCAAGGCTGCGCTCACTGCTGATTGCGACAACGCCAGCATCACCGACGCCTGGGTGGTTGATCCACTTTTCAATACTTCTGCAAAAACTTCCAACTGCCGGAGGGTGATGTGCATAGTCGCTTACCACTTATAAAGATTAATTATAAATATATAATCAATTTTATTTTTAAACCAGTTAGTCGTAACCTTATGCCCGGTTAAAGGAGAGGGTTATGACGAATATCACCTTACAGAAACAACATCGTACACTGTGGCATTTTATTCCGGGGTTAGCCCTGAGTGCAGTTATCACCGGGGTCGCCCTGTGGGGTGGTTCCATTCCCGCGGTTGCGGGTGCCGGGTTTAGTGCCCTCACCCTCGCAATCTTGTTGGGGATGGTTTTAGGCAACACCATCTATCCGCACATCTGGAAAAGCTGTGACGGTGGTGTGCTGTTTGCCAAGCAATATTTATTACGTCTGGGTATCATTCTTTATGGCTTCCGTCTGACGTTCTCGCAAATTGCCGATGTCGGTATCAGTGGGATCATCATTGACGTGTTGACGCTGTCCAGTACCTTCCTGCTGGCTTGCTTCCTGGGGCAGAAAGTGTTTGGTCTGGATAAGCACACCAGCTGGTTGATCGGTGCCGGTAGCAGTATCTGTGGTGCTGCCGCGGTACTGGCGACTGAGCCGGTAGTGAAAGCGGAAGCCAGTAAAGTAACCGTGGCTGTTGCAACCGTTGTTATCTTCGGGACCGTCGCGATTTTCCTCTACCCGGCGATATATCCGCTGATGTCTCAATGGTTTAGTCCGGAAACTTTCGGTATCTACATTGGTTCTACTGTGCACGAAGTGGCGCAGGTGGTGGCGGCAGGTCATGCCATCAGCCCGGATGCAGAAAACGCAGCAGTTATTTCCAAAATGCTGCGCGTGATGATGCTGGCTCCGTTCCTCATCCTGCTGGCGGCGCGTGTTAAACAGCTGTCTGGGGCGAACAGCGGCGAGAAAAGCAAAATCACTATTCCGTGGTTTGCCATCTTGTTCATCGTAGTTGCCATCTTTAACTCGTTCCACCTGTTACCGCAGAGCGTGGTGAACATGCTGGTAACGCTGGATACCTTCCTGCTGGCAATGGCGATGGCGGCGCTGGGTCTGACCACTCACGTCAGCGCACTGAAAAAAGCCGGGGCGAAACCTCTGCTGATGGCACTGGTACTGTTTGCCTGGCTGATTGTTGGTGGTGGTGCGATTAACTATGTGATTCAAAGCGTCATCGCATAAACCACTACATCTTGCTCCTGTTAACCCGCTATCATTACCGTTTTCCTCCAGCGGGTTTAACAGGAGTCCTCGCATGAAATACATTGGAGCGCACGTTAGTGCTGCTGGCGGTCTGGCAAATGCCGCAATTCGCGCCGCCGAAATCGACGCAACCGCGTTTGCCTTGTTCACCAAAAACCAACGTCAGTGGCGTGCCGCACCGCTCACGACGCAAACCATCGATGAATTCAAAGCCGCCTGTGAAAAATATCACTACACATCGGCGCAAATTCTTCCCCACGACAGTTATCTGATTAACCTCGGACATCCGGTCGCTGAAGCTCTGGAAAAATCGCGCGATGCGTTTATAGATGAAATGCAGCGTTGCGAACAGCTGGGGCTTTCTTTGCTCAACTTCCACCCTGGCAGCCATCTGATGCAGATTTCAGAAGAGGATTGCCTTGCGCGTATTGCCGAATCCATCAACATTGCGCTGGATAAAACTCAAGGTGTGACAGCGGTGATTGAAAACACCGCCGGTCAGGGCAGCAACTTAGGGTTTAAATTCGAACATCTCGCGGCGATTATCGACGGCGTGGAAGATAAATCCCGCGTCGGCGTCTGCATTGATACCTGCCATGCTTTCGCTGCCGGGTATGATTTGCGTACTCCAGCCGAATGCGAGAAAACGTTCGCGGATTTTGCCCGTATTGTCGGCTTTAAGTATCTGCGCGGGATGCACCTTAACGATGCGAAAAGCACCTTTGGCAGCCGCGTTGACCGCCATCATAGCCTTGGTGAAGGCAATATCGGTCATGATGCGTTCCGCTGGATCATGCAGGACGACCGTTTCGACGGCATTCCGCTGATCCTTGAAACCATCAACCCGGATATCTGGGCAGAAGAGATCGCCTGGCTGAAAGCGCAACAAACTGAAAAAGCGGTAGCCTGAAGATGAATAACCGGGAAAAGGAGATCCTTGCAATTTTACGGCGTAACCCGCTGATTCAGCAGAACGAAATTGCGGATATGCTGCAAATCAGCCGTTCGCGTGTTGCGGCGCATATTATGGATTTAATGCGCAAAGGTCGGATTAAAGGCAAAGGTTACATTCTCACCGAGCAGGAATACTGCGTAGTGGTGGGGACAATCAATATGGATATTCGCGGGATGGCGGATATCCGTTACCCGCAAGCGGCTTCTCATCCCGGTACAATTCATTGCTCGGCAGGCGGCGTTGGACGCAATATCGCCCACAATCTGGCGCTGTTAGGCCGCGACGTCCATTTGCTTTCAGTGATTGGCGATGACTTTTATGGCGAAATGCTCCTGGAAGAAACGCGCCGCGCCGGCGTGAATGTCTCCGGCTGCGTTCGTTTACATGGTCAAAGCACATCGACGTATCTGGCAATTGCCAATCGAGACGATCAAACCGTGCTGGCGATTAACGATACCCATCTGCTGGAACAGTTGACACCGCAACTACTGAACGGGTCGCGCGATTTACTTCGTCATGCGGGCGTGGTACTGGCTGATTGCAACCTGACAGCCGAGGCGCTGGAGTGGGTCTTTACCCTCGCTGATGAAATCCCGGTGTTTGTCGATACCGTTTCAGAATTCAAAGCGGGCAAAATCAAACACTGGCTGGCGCATATTCACACCCTGAAACCCACTTTACCGGAGCTGGAAATTTTATGGGGACAGGCGATCACCAGCGATGCTGACCGTAATGCCGCAGTGAATGCGTTGCATCAGCAAGGCGTTCAGCAACTGTTTGTTTATTTGCCCGATGAGTCAGTTTATTGCAGCGAAAAGGATGGAGAACAATTTTTGCTGACCGCACCAGCGCATACGACAGTAGACAGTTTTGGTGCTGACGATGGTTTTATGGCGGGTCTGGTATATAGCTTTCTGGAAGGAAACAATTTCCGTGACAGCGCCCGTTTTGCGATGGCCTGCGCGGCAATTTCACGCGCCAGCGGCAGCTTAAACAACCCTACCCTGTCTGCCGAAAACGCGCTTTCATTAGTGCCGATGGTGTAACAATGTTGCCGGATTCGACGCTTGACCGCGTCTTATCCGGCTCATAACTCGCGCACTACGCTAAGCCAATAAAAAATCCGGCAATGGTAGCGCTCATCAGGTTAGAAAGTGTCGCCGCTGCCAGCGCCCGTAAACCAAGCTGGGCGATTTCCGGTGCACGGTGTGGCGCAACCGCAGAAAACGCCCCCACCACCACCCCGATAGAACCAAAGTTAGCGAAACCGCACAACGCGAAAGAAATAATCGCCACGGTTTTAGCATCCAGAGTGCCAGCTGTTTGCAGATAAGGTGAGAAATTGAGGTAAGCGACAAATTCATTAATCGCCAGTTTCTGTCCAATCAAACTCCCGGCAAGATTCGCATCAGTCCAGTCAACACCCATTACCCACGCCAGTGGGGCCAGCAGGTAACCTAAAATGGACTCCAGCGAGGCATGTTCAAAACCAAACCAGCCGCCAACGCCGCTGATAATACCGTTAATTAACGCAATGATGGCGACAAATGCCATCACTACTGTCGCCACACCTGCGGCGATTTTCAGTCCGGTCATTGCCCCTGTAGCGGCGGCTTCAATAATGCTTTTTGGCGGTGTTTCGGTGAAAGAGAGGTTATTAAAGGAAACCTGCGAAGATTCGGTAGCCGGGCTTAACAGGCGGGCAAACAAGATCCCGCCGGGGATCGCCATTAACGATGCCGCTAGCAGATATTCCACAGGCACGCCCAGTGCGGCGTAACCAATCATTGTCGAACCAGCAATCGAGGCCATGCCACTACAAATAGCCGTAAATAATTCATTGCGATTCAGACGATCGATAAAGGGTTTGACGATTGCCGGAATTTCGTTTTGCCCGAGGAAAATGGTAGTGACAGCGACGAATGACTCAATCTTGCTGATATTCAATGCTTTCTGGAATATACCGCCGAGAATGCGAATTAAGATCCCCATCACACCGATGTAGTAGAGAATACTCACCAGTGCTGTAACGAAGATAATTGCCGGTAATACCCTGAAACCAAAGATAAATCCTGCGCCATCAAACAGCGTGTCCATTTTCGGCCCGACCAGCGAACCGAAGATAAATGCGCTACCCGCGTCGCTGTACGCCATCACTTTATGCACGCCAAAAGCGACTTTTTCAGCGACCCAACGCCCTGGCGGTAACCAAAGCATAATGCCGCCAATCACGACCTGTAACACTAACCCCGCGCCAACGGTACGCAGGCTGATCTTCTTCTTGTTTACTGACAGCAAAAACGCAATTGCCAGCAATACCACCATTCCCAGAACACTTCTCATGACATCCATAGTTATTATCTCTTCATGTCATTTTGGGCGACGGCTTTCTGCCCATCAGAAATAGCCGGGCCTGCATCTTGCGATACTGACCCGGCTTGTTATCAACACTTAATGGGTTTTGATGTAGCCGCGCACGCACTCTTCGACTAATCCCCAGAACCAGTCAGTATCAATAGTGATGCCGACTTTGGTATTGGCGGGCTTGCCAAGAACGCCCAGTTCGTCGCAGACCGTACGCCCATAGCAAGGGCCGCTGTTGACGTCCACTTCGACGTACATATCCTGGGTTTTAATGCCATCAGGGTTGATCAGATAACCGATGCAGGTGGCGTCGTGCACCGGGCCGCCAGCCAGGCCATAGTTTTCGAACTGGGTTTTGAGAGTGAAGTTCATGATGTCGCTGAACAGCTCTCCGGCAGGGCCGCCTGCCCTTTCCATCCGAGCAATCACGTCCGGGGTGCAAACGGTCTGGTTGGTGAGATCGAGGCCCATCATCACCAACGGAACGCCGGAGGTGAACACCACGCGTGCGGCTTCCGGGTCAGCAAAGATGTTGAACTCGGCAGATGGGGTGAAGTTGCCAGTACCGTAAGCGCCGCCCATCAGCACAATTTCACGGATTTTCGGCAGGATCGCGGGTTGCATACGCATTGCCACCGCGATGTTTGAAAGTGGGCCAACCGGCACCAGAGTGATATCGCCATCGCTTGCCATCAGGGTATCAATGATGTATTTCACCGCATGGGTACTTTCTGCCTGGCGGGTCAGCGGCTCGAATACCGGGCCATCAAGTCCGGTTTCACCGTGAATATTATCGGCAACGATTTGTTGCCGCATAATGGGCTGAGGCATCCCCGCATAAACCGGAACATTAATCTCCAGTTTCTGGCAAACATTCAGGCCATTAATTAATGTTTTATCAAGCGTCTGATTACCCGCCACAATGGTGATGCCTAATAAATCAATCACCGGATGTTTCGCGGCCATCATTATGGCAATAGCATCATCATGACCCGGATCACAATCCAGAATATTTTTTCTCTTTTCCATTGTTTATTTCCTCTGTTTCCAGTTGCGTTATTTTTTCTACAGCAAAGAAAATTCGACCGGGCCGATGATTGAATCTTAACAACAGCGTAAGTATGCTAAATATGAGAAATCTCATAGCGGATAAACATCGTGAAAGAAATCCACAATAATGACCTTAAGCAGCAATTGATGAGTGAATCTGCGTTTAAGGATTGCTTTTCAACGGATGTTTCAGCCGATACGCGGCTGTTTCATTTTTTAGCGCGTGACTACATTGTGCAGGAAGGGCAACAGCCGTCATGGCTGTTTTATCTGACGCGAGGCCGCGCCAGGCTTTACGCCACGCTTGCTAATGGTCGCGTGTCGCTGATCGATTTCTTTGCCGCCCCCTGTTTTATTGGTGAGATTGAGTTAATCGATAAAGACCATGAACCGCGTGCGGTGCAGGCTATTGAAGAGTGTTGGTGCCTTGCGCTCCCTATGAAACATTACCGTCCACTGTTATTAAACGACACCCTATTTTTACGAAAACTTTGCGTCACCTTAAGTCATAAAAATTATCGTAATATTGTTTCTTTAACTCAGAATCAATTATTTCCGTTAGTGAATCGCCTGGCAGCATTTATATTACTCTCGCAGGAAGGTGATCTTTATCACGAAAAGCATACGCAAGCGGCAGAGTATTTAGGCGTTTCTTATCGACATCTTTTATATGTTCTCGCGCAATTCATTCACGACGGTTTATTAATTAAAAGCAAGAAAGGGTATCTAATTAAAAACAGAAAGCAGTTATCAGGACTGGCACTGGAGTTGGACCCGGAAAATAAATTCTCAGGGATGATGCAGTAAAAATTATTTGCAATAGAGCGATTGCCGGATGTGACGCTAAATAAGCGCGTACATCCGGCAATGAAACTCAAGCTAAACCAATAAAGAACCCGGCAATGGTCGCGCTCATCAGGTTGGAAAGCGTTGCTGCTGCCAGCGCCCGTAAACCAAGCTGGGCGATTTCCGGTGCGCGTTTTGGCGAAATAGCCGAAAATGCCCCAACGACAACACCGATAGAACCAAAGTTAGCAAAACCACAAAGCGCAAAGGAGATAATCGCAATGGTTTTCACTTCCAGCGTGCCGCCCGTTTGCAGGTATGGGGAGAAGCTCAGGTAAGCGACGAATTCGTTAATCGCCAGTTTCTGCCCAATCAGGCTACCCGCCAGGTTGGCATCACTCCAGTCCACACCCATGATCCACGCCAGCGGTGCCAGCACATAGCCAAAAATACTTTCCAGAGAAGCATTGGCAAAACCAAACCAGCCGCCAATTCCGCCGATAATGCCATTAATCAGCGCAATAATTGCGACAAACGCCATTACCACCGTCGCCACACCAGCGGCGATTTTCAACCCGGTCATCGCACCGCTCGCCGCTGCTTCGATAAAGCTTTTTGGCGGTGTTTCGCTGAACGACAGATTTTCAAATGTGACCTGCGAAGGCTCGGTTGCCGGGCTAAGAATACGTGCAAACAAAATCCCGCCAGGGATCGCCATCAGCGATGCCGCTAACAGGTAGTCAATTGGTACGCCCATTCCGGCATAACCAATCATCATCGAACCAGCAATGGACGCCATCCCGCTACAAATTGCGGTAAACAACTCGTTGCGATTCATGCGATCGATAAACGGTTTAACGATCGCCGGGATCTCATTTTGCCCGAGGAAAATAGTGGTAACCGCAACAAAAGATTCGATTTTGCTGATGTTGAGGGCTTTCTGGAAAATGCTGCCAAGGATGCGGATTAGCAGCCCCATCACGCCAATGTAGTACAGCAGGCTGATGAGCGCAGTGACGAAGATAATCGCCGGGAGTACGCGAAAGGCGAAGATAAAGCCCGCGCCATCAAACAGGACATCCATTTTCGGCCCGACCAATGAACCAAAAATAAAGGCACTACCGGCATCACTGTAAGACATCACTTTATGAACGCCTAATGCCGCCTGCTCTACCGCCCATTTTCCTGGTGGAAAATAGAGCATGATGCCGCCAATGGCGATTTGTAGCAGCAGCGCGGCTCCAACCGTGCGCAAACTGATGCTCTTTTTATTCACTGACAACAAAAATGCTATTGCCAGTAACACCACCATCCCCACAACACTTCTCATTATATCCATAATGATTTTCCCTTCATGCCAGTAAACCCGGCGTCAGCGCCAGGTTTTGGTATGTATGATCAGTACGGGCGACGGCTTTCTGCCCGTCAGAAATTAACCCGCGAGACGCTGGTATTCTTTGGCAATTTCACTCGCCAGAATGGCGTTGTTGAACACCAGTTGGATGTTGGATTTCAGGCTGTCACCGCCAGTCAGTTCAGCAACACGAGCCAGCAGGAACGGTGTGCTTTCTTTACCAATAACGCCCTGCTCTTCGGCTTCGGCAACGGCTTGATCTATGGCTGCATTGATAGATTCCTCCGGCATCGCAAACTGTTCCGGGATCGGATTTGCCACCACCAGGCCACCGTTCAGCCCGCTTTGCCATTTCACCGCCATTGCATGGGCAATTTCACTGGCGCTGTCGAGACGAATACTGACGTCAAACGGGCTGGTACGGCAGAAAAACGCAGGCAGCGCTTTGGTCTGATAGCCAATTAACGGCACACCGAAGGTTTCTAAATACTCAGTGGTTAATCCTAAATCGAGAATAGATTTCGCCCCGGCACAAACAACGGTGACATTAGTATTTGCCAGTTCTTGCAAATCGGCAGAAATATCGAAGGTATGTTCCGCCCCGCGATGCACACCACCAATTCCCCCTGTGGCAAATACTTTAATTCCGGCAAGCGCCGCAATAATCATCGTTGAAGCAACGGTAGTTGCGCCATTTTTTCCGGCGGCAACAACAAAAGGTAAATCGCGACGACTAACTTTGGTCACGTTATGCCCTTCACTACCCAGCAATTCAATTTCTTCTTTGCTTAAACCCACTTTCATCACGCCGCCAATAATGGCGATAGTGGCAGGTACAGCGCCCTGTTTACGAATAGTTTCTTCAACTTCAATTGCGGTCTGGGCATTTTGTGGGAACGGCATCCCGTGAGAAATAATGGTCGATTCCAGCGCCACAACCGGTTTTTTGTTTTTTAAAGCGTCCTGCACTTCCGGGGAAATTTGTAATAATTCAGGGGAAATTTTTAATTCAGACATTCTGCGTTCTCCACTAACGATATAACGTTGGCAATCGATAAATCGGGGTTATTGGTGTATTCACAGGAGAGCGCCATTGACGAACATCCCTGTGCGAAACGAACAGATTCGGCAAACGGCATTCCGTCTACCCAACACGAAGCAAGCCCAGCCATCATGGCATCGCCCGCTCCGGTAACATTAATGACATTGGTTTTGATCGGCGCAGACCAACCACTTTCACCGCTGATATCACTGTAATAAACGCCGTCGCCGCCCATGCTCATTACCAGTCGGTTCAGGCCATGTTGATGGAACCAGGCAGCAACTTTTGCCACATCTTCACGCCCTGACAAAGCAATCCCACTCAGGGTTTCCGCTTCAAGGCGGTTTGGCTTGAGAGTGTGGATTTGATTTAGACGGTCGCGCACTTTGACACATTTCCACGCGGAAACAGGATCGACAAATACGGGTACGTTGGCGGCATTATCCAGAATCCATGCCAGTGCCTCTTCACTGATATTACAGTCCGCGACAATGACCTTTGCCCTCTGAATAAATTCACCGTGCTGTGCGAGATATTCAGCTGTAATAGCGTTGCTAATATTCATGTCATTTATAGCAACCAGCATTTCACCGGTATTATCGAGTAATGATAAATAGCTCGACGTATTTTCTCCCGGCACAATCAGGCATTTATCGACATAAACACCAGATTGATTGGTTTGCGTTAGCAACGATTGACCATAAAAATCACTGCCTACTGCGCTCAGTAGCCAGACTTTATTCCCCAGCAACGCCAGGTTTTGTGCAATATTGCGCCCTACTCCACCAGGCGTAAACTTTATTTTACCTGGATTTGAATCCGCATAATTTAATGATTCATGTGAATATCCGGCGACATCAATATTCGCCGAACCTATAATTACGACATAATCCTTTTCGCGCATAGCACGTCCTCTGGTAAAAAATTACCAACCCTGTCAATCCACAAGAATATTGATACTGCAAAGACGGTTTAAACATGTGTTCATATTTAAACATGTGCTCATAGTATGCATGTTTTACGTAAAGTAAATTACCGCCAGAGAGGCAAAATGGGCAGATTTGAGCAGGCTCACAAAACGCGATTAAATACCTGAATTATAAAAAGGGGGAATTTGTGACGGGATGCACAGAACAGGAACACTAAAAAAGGGCAGAAATTAATCTGCCCTTGAGGAAATAACCTTAGTGTTTGATGAAAGTTTCAGGTTTCCACTAAAAGATAAAACCATTTAAATTCATAAAATTACATTCACAAACCGGTCATTCTCTTTGCGCGCATCAAATGTTACAGGGCAGGAAATTTCTGCCCTGTAACACACCTTTTATTACGCTGCTTTCGCTACTGCGTCCACTTCCGGACGTTTCAGGAAGGCATAGGCCAGACCCGCCACCAGCGTACCGGCAATAATGGCTACCAGGTAACCCAGTACCGGCGTAATAGCGCCAGGGATCAGCAGAACAAACAGACCACCGTGCGGTGCCATCAGTTTCGCACCAATCGCCATTGAGATTGCGCCAGTCAGCGCCCCACCCACGATACAGCACGGCAGCACACGCATCGGATCACGAGCAGCAAACGGAATTGCACCTTCCGAAATGAAGCACAGTCCCAGTACCAGAGCAGCTTTGCCCCCTTCCTGCTGCGCTTTGTCGAATTTGCGACGCGCCACCATTGTTGCCAGGCCCATTGCCAGCGGTGGCACCATACCTGCCGCCATAATCGCCGCCATCGGGCCATAGGTTTGAGTACTCAGCAGACCCACACCGAATGCGTACGCTGCTTTGTTTACCGGACCGCCCATGTCAGTACACATCATGCCACCGAGGATCGCCCCCAGCAGAACCGCATTCGCAGTCCCCATGGTCTGCAGCCAGTGAGTCAACCCTTCGAGAATGCCAGCAACCGGTTTACCGATCAGGTAGATCATCGCCAGACCGACCACCAGACTGGAAATTAGCGGAATGATCAGAATCGGTTTCAGCGCCTCCATACTCTGTGGCAGTTTCAATTGCGTACTGATTAACTTCGCAATGTAACCAGCCAGGAAGCCCGCAATAATACCGCCAATGAAGCCAGAACCAGTGCTGACCGCCAGCATACCGCCAATCAGACCCGGCGTGAGGCCCGGACGATCGGCAATGGAGAAGGCAATATAACCTGCCAGTACCGGCACCATCAGCGCAAAGGCTGAACCACCACCAATCTGCATCAGCGCCGCTGCCAACGTACCCGGCTCTTTAAACGCTTCGATACCAAAAGCAAAAGAAAGCGCGATACACAGACCACCTGCAACGACCATCGGCAGCATGTAAGAGACGCCCGTCAGCAAGTGACGATAAGCGCCTGCACTCTCTTTCTTACCTTCAGTGGTCGCTGTTTGAGTTTTGCCCGCCGGTTCATACGGCGTTGCTTCAGCAACCGCTTTATCCAGTTCCTGCGCGGTTTTCTTCAGCGCCAGACCGGTAGAGGTGCGATACATCGGTTTACCAGCAAATTTCGCCAGATCCACTTCAATATCTGCCGCCACAATCACCAGATCCGCTGCGGCTACTTCTTCAGGGGTGATTGCATTACCCGCGCCAACCGAACCACGGGTTTCAACTTTCACCCACCAGCCACGTTTTTTCGCTTCGGTTTCAATGGCTTCAGCCGCCATAAAGGTGTGTGCTACGCCAGTCGGGCAAGCAGTCACCGCAACTACGCGTTTCGGACCGCTGGCGGCAACCGGTGCTGTCGCAGCGACCGGCGCAGTGTAAGGTTTCGCATGGCCTTTGGCTTCACTCAGGAACAGCTCAGGGTGCGCAACTGCCCGGGAAATATCGCCCAGCCAGACATTTTTACCGTTCAGCGCGCTGTCGTTCGGGATGGAATCACCGAGAACAATCGCCATTTCAGCGTCGTTCGGATTGTCGATGATTTCCAGTTTTGCTTTTCGCGCCGCCGCGCCCAGCAGGGTCTTCGCCATATAGGCGCGTGCCTGACCGAGATTAGCGTCAATAATCAGCAGCGTTTTCATTATGCCTCTCCTGCTGTCAGTTAAAAGGTTGTAAGTCGACGCGCGCCATCATTGCGGCCAACTGCGGACGATCGGTAATACCCACATTGCTTTGACTTACCGCCAGGGCTGCAACAGCTGTCGCCAGACGCAGTGTGTGTTCACTGGATTCACGCATCAGCAAGCCATAAATCAGGCCACCAACCATAGAATCCCCTGCGCCAACGGTGCTTACGACATCGACTGACGGTGGTTTGGCGATCCATTCGCCGGAGGCATTAACCCAAAGCGCGCCTTCGGCACCCAGTGAAATAACGACATGCGCGATACCTTGTTCACGCAGCGCATGCGCAGCTTCAATCACATCTTTCATTTCAGGCAGTTTACGGCCCGCCCAGATTTCCAGCTCGCGGCGGTTAGGTTTCACCAGCCACGGTGCCGCTTTCAAACCTGCTACTAACGCTTCACGGCTACTATCAAAGATAATGCAAGGACACTGACTACGCAGGCGAGTCATCCAGTCGGTGAACGCTTCCGGGCTGACGCCTGACGGTAAGCTTCCGCTGACACAGACCATATCGAACTGACCGAGCCAGCTCAGAGAATCAGTCACAAAGCGTTCCCAGTCGGCGGGGGTGACTTCAAAACCCGAGAAGTTGAAGTCGGTCACTTCGCCGTCTTTTTCCGTCAGCTTAACGTTAATTCGGGTGCGCCCCTGTACAACCTGGAAACGGTTGGCAATGCCCAGCTCGCTGAACAGTTGCTGAAAACCATCCTGATTGTCTTTACCGAGGAAGCCGCCAACGGTGACATCAATTCCCAGGTCTTTTAATACTTTGGCCACGTTGATGCCTTTACCCGCCGCATGCAGACCGGTGGTTTTCACCAGGTTCACTTCGCCGCGTTCAATTTCCGGGCAGAAACCAACAAGGTCATAAGCCGGATTAAGGGTGATAGTAGCAACACGTCTGCTCATTATGCGCCCTCCCCAAGACCAGCAGCGATAGCGTCGCCAATGGCTTTCAGCGCCTGTTCAGCATCTGCACCCTGGGCGGTAAAGCGTAGGCGATGACCTTTCTTAACGCCAAGTGCCACAACTTTCATCAGACTACGTCCGTTTGCCGGTTTGCCGGTGCCATCAAGGTTTGTCACGGTAATATCACTGTTAAATTGTTTAATGGTATTGACCAGCATGGTACCTGGACGAGCATGCAGGCCGTGTTCATTGCGCACCACAAACTCCGCGCTTAACACGTCGTCGGTCGGCGCATCATCGCTGGTCAGCAACGCCAGCAACGTTGCCGCATCCGCTTTCAGCAAGCGGTCAGCTTTATTGTCGAGTAACAAATCAGCGAGACGCTTTAGAACCGCAATGGGCTGATCGTCATTCATCGCCACACTCACCAGCATGGCTGCCGTTTCGCCGTCCACATCAAAAGCATTTGCCGCACGGCTTACCGCAATCGCGCTACGCAGATTGCCTTCGGCACTATCGCTCAGCCAGATACCCTGTCCGAGGTTCAGCGGTTGTTCATTGATGGCTTTGGTGACGAAAGTGGCGTCAACTGCCCCCGCCTCTTTCAGACGAGCAGCGTTCAGCGCCTGAAGAGTCAGCAGATCGCTGGCGACGATATCCAGCGTCAGCATTTCGTTGTCGAGCTTCAGCTGCTCACTCTGCTTTTCGCCCATCAGCAATGCGCGAAGTTCTTCTGCTGTTGTTGCTGACTTCAGTTGTTCAGCAACGGAATCATCGCTCAGTACGTGGGTCAGCTGGCGTAGCAGGCCCAGATGTTCATCCGAGCTGGCAGCAATACCGATCGCCACGTACGCTACCTGGCCGTCACCCCAGGTGACGCCTTCCGGGAACTGAAATACCTGAACGCCGGTTTTCAGCACCTGATCGCGGGTGTCGGTAGTGCCGTGTGGAATAGCAATACCATTGCCGAGGAACGTAGAGGTTTGCTGTTCGCGCGCCAGCATGCCATTGACGTAGCCTTCAGCTACATTACCGGCCTGCACCAGCGCCGCAGCGACCTGGCGAATCGCCTCTTCTTTGTCTCCGGCCTTTTCGCCCGGATGGATGTCCTGTACGGATAACTGGAACATAGTTCTCCTCTCTTGCTGAATTGAAACGATTCAGCTTCTATGAGAAAAAAAGCGCCAACCTGGCTTAGGGTTAAAGACAAGATCGCGCTGAAACGTTTCAAGAAAGCATAATACTTCTGTTTCAGCACGCAAGGAAAGCCGTAAAGTTATGAGCAAAAGTTTGATGTGCTGCACAATTTTTTGTCATTTTTCCTAATTGCTGATGGGAAAATCCGTTATCAGCAATTTCATTTCAGCAGCGTCAGCAGCCAATCAGCAACAGTGAAATGGCATTTTGATTATTCGTGGCGCTTTTGATTTCGCTGTCTGTTTATTTTCTGACAAGCAGCGTAAACTCCGCGTCTTCCTCTTCCAGTGATCGACCAGCATGCATAACTCCCCCGCAGTCTCCAGCGCGAAATCGTTTGATCTGACCTCGACGGCGTTTTTAATCGTTGCCTTTCTCACCGGTATTGCGGGCGCTCTGCAAACCCCGACACTCAGTATTTTTCTTACCGATGAAGTACATGCCCGTCCGGCGATGGTGGGATTCTTCTTTACCGGCAGCGCTGTCATTGGGATTCTGGTGAGTCAGTTTCTCGCCGGGCGCTCTGATAAGCGCGGCGATCGCAAATCGCTGATTGTCTTTTGCTGCCTGTTAGGCGTGCTGGCCTGCACTCTTTTTGCCTGGAATCGCAACTACTTTGTTTTGCTATTCGTTGGCGTCTTTCTTAGCAGCTTTGGCTCGACTGCTAACCCGCAAATGTTTGCCCTCGCCCGTGAACATGCTGACAAAACCGGACGTGAAGCGGTGATGTTCAGCTCTTTTTTACGCGCTCAGGTTTCACTGGCATGGGTCATTGGCCCGCCGCTGGCTTATGCCTTAGCGATGGGTTTCAGCTTTACAGTAATGTATCTGAGCGCAGCGGTAGCGTTTATTGTTTGCGGCGTGATGGTGTGGCTGTTTTTACCGTCGATGCAAAAAGAACTTCCACTGGCGACCGGCACGGTTGAAGCGCCGCGCCGTAACCGTCGCGATACGCTGCTGCTGTTTGTCATTTGTACATTGATGTGGGGCTCGAACAGCCTGTACATCATCAACATGCCGCTATTTATTATCAACGAACTGCATCTTCCCGAGAAACTGGCCGGTGTGATGATGGGAACCGCCGCCGGGCTGGAAATCCCGACCATGTTGATTGCCGGATATTTCGCCAAACGTCTGGGTAAGCGTTTCTTAATGCGCGTTGCTGCCGTGGGTGGCGTCTGTTTTTACGCAGGAATGCTGATGGCGCATTCACCTGTCATTCTGTTGGGCTTGCAGCTGCTTAATGCTATTTTTATTGGCATTCTGGGCGGCATCGGGATGCTCTATTTTCAGGATTTGATGCCCGGTCAGGCAGGTTCAGCCACCACGCTCTATACCAACACTTCGCGCGTGGGCTGGATCATCGCAGGATCAGTGGCGGGCATCGTCGCCGAGATCTGGAATTATCACGCTGTGTTCTGGTTCGCGATGGTGATGATTATCGCCACTCTGTTTTGCTTACTGCGGATTAAAGATGTTTAAGGCGCGGTCAGCATTTCCAGATCGATAAGCCAGGTCATTGCCTGCTGACGCGAGTTACCGCACATTTCAGCGCTGGCTTGTAAGCCCGCACAAACTTTCGGTCGCAGTGGCGAGGTGAAAATTTTACAGCGTTGCTGTTCATCAAGCTGAATGCAGGGCGTATTGGCGGGCTTGCCATCTGGCATACCGGGAATAGGGCTGGAAATTGAAGGGGCAGTGCAACACGCCCCGCAACCCGGACGGCATTCCATACGTTGTTCTCTTAAGGTTAACCACCGGATTGATGAGCGCGCACAGTACCACCTTTTTTGCACCAGCAAAAGTGCGAATACCACTTGCCCGAAAGGCCCGTCGCGAGTACTTTGTCGCGATATTTTTGACATTTTCGACTACAGGAATTTTTCGATGCCAAGAGCGAACGAAATTAAAAAAGGTATGGTACTGAATTACAACGGCAAACTGCTGCTGGTTAAGGACATTGATATTCAGTCGCCCACTGCCCGCGGTGCCGCTACGCTGTACAAAATGCGTTTTTCTGATGTCCGTACCGGGCTGAAAGTAGAAGAGCGTTTCAAAGGAGATGATATCGTTGACACCGTGACTCTGACCCGCCGTTACGTTGACTTCTCCTATGTCGATGGTAACGAATATGTCTTTATGGATAAAGAAGACTATACCCCGTATACCTTCACCAAAGATCAGATTGAAGAAGAGTTGCTGTTTATGCCAGAGGGCGGCATGCCGGACATGCAGGTGCTGACCTGGGACGGTCAACTGCTGGCGCTTGAGCTGCCGCAGACCGTTGATCTGGAAATCGTTGAAACCGCACCTGGCATCAAAGGGGCATCTGCCAGCGCCCGTAACAAACCGGCGACATTGAGCACTGGTCTGGTGATTCAGGTACCAGAATACTTAAGCCCGGGCGAAAAAATTCGTATCCATATCGAAGAACGCCGTTATATGGGGCGTGCTGACTAACTTCAGCCGCATGCAGAAAAGGGATAGCTCAGGCTGTCCCTTTTTTAATTTATTATACCAATCTTCTATTTTGCGCTTCCTGAACACCTTACGCCCGCAATATTCACTCGTTGATTGATCGCCCTCACACTTCATCGCATTAACAATCCAGACCAATTTCAATTGCTGTCATATAACTTTACACTGTCATTGTTAATTAATCGTTACTAAGACGTGACTCCTATGAATACAATCGCCTCCGTTACGCTCCCGCATCATGTACACGCTCCACGCTACGATCGCCAGCAGTTGCAATCACGTATCGTTCATTTTGGCTTTGGTGCCTTTCACCGCGCACATCAGGCATTACTGACCGATCGTGTGCTGAATGCCCAGGGCGGCGACTGGGGGATCTGTGAAATCAGCTTGTTCAGCGGCGATCAACTGATGAGCCAGCTCCGCGCACAGAACCATTTATATACCGTGCTGGAGAAAGGGGCGGACGGCAATCAGGCGATAATTGTCGGTGCCGTTCACGAATGCCTGAATGCAAAACTGGATTCCTTAGCGGCAATTATTGAGAAGTTTTGCGAGCCACAGGTGGCAATTGTTTCCCTGACGATTACCGAAAAAGGCTATTGTATTGACCCGGCCACCGGTGCACTCGACACCAGCAATCCGCGGATTATTCACGATCTACAAACCCCTGAAGAACCTCACTCCGCACCGGGTATTCTCGTCGAAGCACTGAAACGCCGCCGTGAGCGCGGCCTTACACCGTTTACCGTACTCTCCTGCGACAATATTCCCGACAATGGCCATGTGGTGAAAAACGCGGTGCTGGGAATGGCAGAAAAACGTTCGCCAGAACTCGCCGGGTGGATAAAAGAACACGTCAGTTTTCCGGGAACCATGGTCGACCGTATTGTTCCGGCAGCAACCGACGAATCACTGGCGGAAATCAGTCAGCATCTGGGGGTGAATGATCCCTGCGCGATTAGCTGCGAACCGTTTATCCAGTGGGTGGTGGAAGATAACTTCGTCGCTGGGCGTCCTGCCTGGGAAGTCGCAGGTGTACAAATGGTGAATGATGTCCTGCCATGGGAAGAGATGAAACTGCGTATGCTTAATGGCAGCCACTCTTTTCTCGCTTATCTGGGTTACCTCTCAGGATTCGCCCACATCAGTGATTGCATGCAGGATCGCGCATTTCGCCATGCCGCCAGAACATTAATGCTGGATGAGCAAGCGCCGACACTGCGAATTAAAGATGTCGATTTAACACAATATGCGGATAAGTTAATTGCACGTTTTGCTAACTCGGCGCTGAAACATAAGACCTGGCAAATCGCAATGGATGGTAGCCAGAAATTACCGCAACGTATGCTGGCAGGTATTCGCATACATCTGGCGCGCGAAACGGACTGGTCGTTGCTGGCATTAGGCGTTGCAGGCTGGATGCGTTACGTCAGCGGCGTTGATGATGCCGGAAATGCCATTGATGTTCGCGATCCGCTTAGCGATAAAATTCGCGAACTTGTTGCGGGCAGTAGCAGTGAACAACGCGTCACCGCCCTGCTTTCCCTGCGTGAAGTTTTCGGTGATGATCTGCCAGATAACCCGCATTTTGTGCAGACCATCGAACAAGCCTGGCAACAAATCTCACAATTCGGCGCGCATCAGGCGCTATTAAACACCCTCAAAATTTAACGATTTCTGCGGTTAAAGCGGATGAAGCTCGCCTTCGTCCGCTCTCCCCTTCTCTTTTCTGCCTTTTTTAGCCAGGATTAACGCTCAGTTAACTTACCAGAGTATTGCGGAGCCGTTGTGACCAGGACCAACCTCATCACCGGTTTTCTCGGCAGCGGGAAAACCACGTCGATTCTTCATCTGTTAGCCCATAAAGATCCCAACGAAAAATGGGCGGTACTGGTTAATGAATTTGGGGAAGTCGGAATTGATGGTGCTTTGCTCGCCGATAGCGGCGCACTGCTGAAAGAGATCCCCGGCGGCTGCATGTGCTGCGTTAATGGTTTACCCATGCAGGTAGGGTTGAATACCTTACTGCGTCAGGGAAAACCAGACCGCTTGTTGATAGAGCCGACCGGGCTGGGCCATCCGAAACAGATCCTCGATCTCTTAACCGCGCCAGTCTATGAACCGTGGATAGATCTGCGCGCCACCTTGTGCATTCTCGATCCACGCCTGCTGCTGGACGAAAAAAGCGCCAGCAATGAAAACTTCCGTGACCAGTTGGCTGCCGCAGACATCATTGTCGCCAATAAATCCGACCATGCGACGCCCGAAAGTGAGCAAGCGCTACAGCGCTGGTGGCAGCAAAATGGTGGCGATCGGCAATTAATTCACAGTGAGCATGGGAAAGTTGACGGTCATCTTCTGGATTTGCCGCGTCGCAATTTAGCCGAGTTGCCCGCCAGCGCCGCGCATTCTCATCAGCATGGCGTGAAAAAAGGGTTAGCAGCGTTAAGCCTGCCAGAGCATCAACGCTGGCGTCGCAGTCTGAACAGCGGGCAAGGATATCAGGCCTGTGGCTGGATATTCGACGCTGATACGGTATTCGACACCATTGGCATTCTGGAATGGGCGCGACTTGCACCGGTGGAACGCGTCAAAGGCGTGATGCGTATTCCCGAAGGGCTGGTGCGAATCAACCGTCAGGGCGATGACCTGCACATTGAAACGCAAAACGTTGCGCCACCGGACAGTCGTATTGAGCTGATTTCCAGCAGCGAAGCTGACTGGAATGCCTTGCAGAGCGCGCTGTTGAAGCTTCGTTTAGCGACTACCGCGTAAGGTTGCCTGCGTTTTTCAGTAAGATAATTAGAGAAAATATGATTAAAAATTTGCCGCAAATAGTGTTGTTGAATATTGTCGGCCTCGCGCTGTTTCTTTCCTGGTATATTCCCGTTAATCATGGATTCTGGTTGCCGATTGATGCGGATATTTTTTATTTCTTTAATCAGAAACTGGTCGAAAGTAAGGCCTTTTTGTGGCTGGTTGCATTGACCAACAATCGCGCTTTCGACGGTTGTTCTCTGCTGGCGATGGGAATGTTGATGCTGAGTTTCTGGCTGAAAGAAAACGCCCCTGGCAGACGACGTATCGTGATTATTGGTCTGGTCATGCTATTAACTGCAGTGGTATTAAACCAGCTGGGTCAGGCATTAATTCCTGTAAAACGGGCCAGCCCAACATTGACTTTTACCAATATTAACCGCGTCAGCGAACTGCTCTCTGTCCCCACGAAAGATGCCTCACGAGATAGCTTTCCCGGCGATCACGGTATGATGCTGCTTATTTTTTCGGCATTCATGTGGCGTTATTTCGGCAAAGTTGCAGGCCTTATCGCCCTTATTATTTTTGTGGTTTTTGCATTTCCCAGAGTAATGATTGGCGCACACTGGTTTACTGACATCATTGTAGGTTCGATGACCGTGATATTGATCGGTTTGCCCTGGGTGTTGCTGACGCCATTAAGTGATCGATTAATCACCTTTTTTGACAAATCACTACCGGGAAAAAACAAACATTTCCAAAACAAATAACTCACAGTAATTAACATCATCAGGGTTATTTTTATAGTGAGGATAATCCTGATGATGCGCACCGTGCTTTCATCCATCGCGCGCAAAAATCATTCTCTAAGTAAATGAATGGATTGCATGCGTTTCACTCAATCGTACTTTAATTGACCAATCCCGCTTATTAACTTTCTGTATCACTTTTTCTTATAAAAAATCATGTAAAACCGCTCGCCAAGACCGCACCAATCGGGTAATCTCGAACTCGTTTTGCCTCGGCGGTAGATTATCCTCACAGCATATAATTTTGTGCGTTAGTCCACAGATTTGGCCTTAAGGAATTGTTTCAACATGCCCAGGTAATTAGTCTCGTGTCGCTTGGCATTTTTTTATAACGATATTTGTCGTTAAGGACTTCAAGGGAAAACAAACAACATGGTCAAATCTCAACCGATTTTGAGATATATCTTGCGCGGGATCCCCGCGATTGCAGTAGCGGTTCTGCTTTCTGCATGTAGTGCAAATAACACCGCAAAGAATATGCATCCTGAGACACGTGCAGTGGGTAGTGAAACATCATCACTGCAAGCTTCTCAGGATGAATTTGAAAACCTGGTTCGTAATGTCGACGTAAAATCGCGAATTATGGATCAGTATGCTGACTGGAAAGGCGTACGCTATCGTCTGGGCGGCAGCACTAAAAAAGGTATCGATTGTTCTGGTTTCGTACAGCGTACATTCCGTGAGCAATTTGGCTTAGAACTTCCGCGTTCGACTTACGAACAGCAGGAAATGGGTAAATCTGTTTCCCGCAGTAATTTGCGTACGGGTGATTTAGTTCTGTTCCGTGCCGGTTCAACGGGACGCCATGTCGGTATTTATATCGGCAACAATCAGTTTGTCCATGCTTCCACCAGCAGTGGTGTTATTATTTCCAGCATGAATGAACCGTACTGGAAGAAGCGTTACAACGAAGCACGCCGGGTTCTCAGCCGCAGCTAATAAACCGTTTGGATGCAATCCCTTGGCTATCCTGACGAGTTAACTGAAAGCACTGCTTAGGCAGTGCTTTTTTGTTTTCATTCATCAGAGAAAATGATGTTTCCGCGTCTTGATCCAGGCTATAGTCCGGTCATTGTTATCTTTTAAATGTTGTCGTAATTTCAGGAAATTAACGGAATCATGTTCATACGCGCTCCCAATTCTGGACGTAAGCTCCTGCTTACCTGCATTGTTGCAGGCGTGATGATTGCGATACTGGTGAGCTGCCTTCAGTTTTTAGTGGCCTGGCATAAGCACGAAGTCAAATACGACACACTGATTACCGACGTACAAAAGTATCTCGATACCTATTTTGCCGACCTGAAATCCACTACTGACCGGCTCCAGCCGCTGACCTTAGATACCTGCCAGCAGGCTAACCCCGAACTGACTGCCCGCGCGGCGTTTAGCATGAATGTCCGTACGTTTGTGCTGGTAAAAGATAAAAAAACATTCTGTTCATCTGCGACTGGTGAGATGGACATTCCACTCAATGAATTGATTCCGGCGCTCGACATTAATAAAAACGTCGATATGGCGATCTTACCCGGCACGCCGATGGTGCCGAACAAACCCGCAATCGTCATTTGGTATCGCAACCCGTTGTTGAAAAATAGTGGCGTGTTTGCCGCGCTGAATCTCAATCTGACACCTTCACTCTTCTATAGCTCACGGCAGGAAGATTACGATGGTGTCGCCCTCATTATTGGTAATACTGCGCTATCTACCTTTTCGTCACGTTTGATGAATGTTAATGAATTAACCGACATGCCGGTCCGTGAAACTAAAATTGCGGGCATTCCTCTGACCGTTCGGCTTTATGCAGATGACTGGACATGGAACGATGTGTGGTACGCATTTTTACTGGGCGGCATGAGTGGAACTGTCGTTGGCCTGCTTTGCTATTACCTGATGAGCGTACGTATGCGCCCCGGCAGAGAAATCATGGCCGCCATCAAGCGCGAACAATTTTACGTGGCGTATCAACCGGTGGTGGATACACAATCTTTGCGAGTAACGGGCCTGGAAGTACTGCTACGCTGGCGGCATCCTGTCGCGGGAGAAATTCCCCCGGATGCCTTCATTAACTTTGCCGAATCGCAAAAGATGATTGTGCCGCTGACTCAGCACCTGTTTGAGTTAATTGCCCGCGATGCCGCAGAATTAGAAAAAGTACTGCCGGTAGGCGTCAAATTTGGCATTAACATTGCGCCGGACCATCTGCACAGCGAAAGCTTTAAAGCAGATATCCAGAAACTGCTCACTTCCCTACCCGCGCACCACTTCCAGATTGTGCTGGAAATTACCGAGCGCGATATGCTGAAAGAGCAAGAAGCCACGCAACTCTTTGCCTGGCTACACTCGGTCGGCATAGAAATTGCTATTGATGACTTCGGTACCGGGCACAGCGCGCTTATCTACCTTGAGCGTTTTACGCTCGATTATCTGAAAATTGACCGTGGATTTATCAACGCCATCGGTACGGAAACGATCACTTCACCCGTACTTGACGCGGTGCTGACGCTGGCGAAACGTCTCAATATGCTTACGGTTGCTGAAGGGGTCGAAACGCCGGAACAGGCGCGATGGCTAAGCGAACGCGGCGTTAATTTCATGCAAGGCTACTGGATTAGTCGCCCGTTACCGCTGGACGATTTTGTCCGCTGGCTGAAGAAACCGTATACGCCGCAGTGGTAAGGTGTGCTTACGTCCCTTATTATTCATAGTGAAAGCATGCCGGATTGCGGCTAATGATGAGTAAAAGGAAATCCGTTGCAGATGATTGTGCGCATACTGCTGCTGTTTATCGCTCTGTTCACCTTCGGTGCGCAGGCGCAGGCTATCAAGGAAAGCTATGCCTTTGCCGTGCTGGGCGAACCCCGGTACGCCTTTAATTTCAACCATTTTGATTATGTGAACCCCGCCGCGCCAAAAGGGGGGCAGATAACGTTGTCAGCCCTCGGCACCTTCGATAATTTCAACCGCTATGCACTGCGCGGCAACCCGGGCGCACGCACCGAGCAGCTGTACGACACGCTATTTACGACTTCCGATGACGAACCAGGCAGTTATTACCCGCTGATTGCTGAAAGTGCACGCTATGCTGACGATTATTCCTGGGTGGAGGTCGCTATTAATCCGCGCGCCCGTTTTCATGATGGTTCGCCCATTACTGCCCGCGATGTAGAGTTTACTTTTCAAAAATTTATGACCGAAGGCGTGCCGCAATTTCGTCTGGTCTACAAAGGCACCACCGTCAAAGCCATTGCACCATTAACCGTGCGTATTGAGTTAGCTAAACCCGGCAAAGAAGATATGCTGAGTCTGTTTTCGCTGCCGGTATTTCCAGAAAAGTACTGGAAGAATCACAAACTTAGCGACCCGCTCGCCACGCCTCCGCTTGCCAGTGGTCCGTACCGAATTACGTCCTGGAAAATGGGGCAAAATATTGTCTATTCCCGCGTGAAAGATTACTGGGCAGCAAACTTACCGGTAAACCGTGGACGCTGGAATTTCGACACCATTCGCTACGATTATTACCTCGATGATAATGTCGCCTTTGAAGCGTTTAAAGCCGGTGCCTTTGATTTGCGTATGGAAAACGACGCCAAAAACTGGGCCACGCGCTATACCGGTAAAAATTTCGATAAGAAATACATCATCAAAGATGAGCAAAAGAACGAATCAGCCCAGGATACGCGCTGGCTGGCGTTTAATATCCAACGTCCGGTATTCAGCGATCGCCGGGTGCGGGAAGCGATCACTCTCGCCTTTGACTTTGAATGGATGAACAAAGCGTTGTTTTACAATGCCTGGAGTCGCACGAACAGTTATTTTCAGAATACCGAATACGCGGCCAGAAATTACCCCGACGCCGCGGAGCTGGTGCTTCTGGCACCAATGAAAAAAGATCTACCGCCAGAAGTCTTCACGCAAATCTACCAGCCGCCGGTATCCAAAGGCGATGGCTACGATCGTGACAACCTGTTAAAAGCCGACAAACTTCTCAACGAAGCGGGCTGGGTGCTGAAGGGTCAGCAACGCGTAAATGCCACAACGGGTCAGCCGCTCAGATTTGAGTTATTGCTACCTTCGAGCAGCAATAGTCAGTGGGTATTGCCGTTCCAGCACAGCCTGCAACGGCTGGGTATCAACATGGACATTCGCAAAGTGGATAACTCGCAAATCACCAACCGCATGCGCAGTCGCGACTATGACATGATGCCGCGCGTATGGCGGGCGATGCCGTGGCCCAGTTCCGATTTACAGATTTCCTGGTCATCGGAATATATCAATTCCACTTATAATGCCCCCGGCGTGCAAAGCCCGGTTATCGACTCGCTGATCAACCAAATTATTGCCGCGCAGGGAAATAAAGAAAAATTACTGCCGTTGGGGCGAGCACTGGATCGCGTATTAACGTGGAATTATTACATGCTGCCAATGTGGTATATGGCGGAAGACCGTCTCGCCTGGTGGGATAAATTCTCTCAACCCGCAGTGCGCCCTGTTTACAGCCTGGGTATCGATACCTGGTGGTATGACGTTAATAAAGCGGCCAAACTGCCGTCAGCCAGACTACAGGGAGAGTAGATGGGCGCTTATCTGATTCGCCGTCTGTTGCTGGTGATCCCAACGTTATGGGCGATTATCACTATCAACTTTTTCATCGTGCAAATTGCGCCTGGCGGTCCGGTCGACCAGGCTATCGCCGCCATTGAGTTTGGTAATGCCGGAGTATTACCCGGCGCAGGCGGTGAAGGTGTTCGCGCCAGCCATGCGCAAACGGGCGTCGGCAATATCAGCGACAGTAATTACCGTGGCGGACGAGGATTAGATCCAGAAGTGATCGCCGAGATCACTCATCGCTACGGTTTCGATAAGCCGATCCACGAACGTTACTTCAAAATGCTCTGGGACTACATCCGCTTTGATTTTGGCGATAGCCTGTTTCGCAGCGCCTCAGTGCTGACGCTGATTAAAGACAGTCTGCCGGTTTCCATCACCCTCGGATTGTGGAGCACGCTGATTATCTATCTGGTGTCGATTCCGTTAGGCATTCGCAAAGCTGTTTATAATGGTAGCCGCTTTGACGTCTGGAGTAGCGCATTTATCATCATCGGCTACGCCATTCCGGCCTTTTTGTTTGCCATCCTGCTGATTGTCTTCTTCGCAGGCGGCAGCTATTTCGACCTGTTCCCTCTACGCGGCCTGGTTTCCGCTAACTTTGATTCGCTGCCGTGGTATCAGAAAATCACCGATTATCTGTGGCATATCACGCTGCCGGTGCTGGCGACAGTGATTGGCGGCTTTGCGGCGCTGACCATGCTGACAAAAAACTCATTCCTTGATGAAGTGCGCAAGCAATACGTGGTGACCGCCCGTGCGAAAGGGGTAAGTGAAAAAAATATTCTCTGGAAACATGTGTTCCGCAACGCCATGCTGCTGGTGATTGCCGGTTTTCCGGCGACGTTTATCAGCATGTTTTTTACCGGCTCGCTGCTGATTGAGGTGATGTTTTCACTCAATGGTCTTGGCTTACTGGGCTACGAAGCGACCGTCTCGCGCGATTATCCTGTAATGTTTGGTACCTTGTATATTTTCACCCTGATTGGCCTGCTGCTGAATATTGTCAGTGATATCAGCTATACGCTGGTCGATCCGCGTATAGATTTTGAGGGACGTTAATGTCGCGACTCAGCCCCGTCAATCAGGCCCGTTGGGCGCGTTTTCGTCATAACCGTCGCGGCTACTGGTCGTTATGGATTTTCCTCGTTTTGTTTGGTTTGAGTTTGTGTTCTGAACTGATCGCCAACGATAAACCGTTGCTGGTGCGTTATGACGGCAGTTGGTATTTCCCGTTGTTGAAAAACTACAGCGAAAGCGATTTTGGCGGCCCGCTGGCAAGCCAGGCTGATTATCAGGACCCGTGGCTGAAACAGCGGTTGGAAGATAAAGGCTGGGTACTGTGGGCACCGATTCGCTTTGGCGCTACCAGTATCAACTTTTCTACCGACAAGCCCTTCCCCTCCCCACCCTCCCGGCAAAACTGGCTGGGAACGGATGCCAATGGCGGCGATGTGCTGGCACGTATTCTCTATGGCACGCGGATCTCAGTTCTGTTTGGCCTGATGCTGACCCTCTGCTCCAGCGTGATGGGCGTGCTGGCGGGGGCGCTACAAGGCTATTACGGCGGTAAAGTCGATCTCTGGGGGCAACGTTTTATTGAAGTATGGTCGGGGATGCCGACGCTGTTTTTGATTATTTTACTTTCCAGCGTCGTACAGCCTAACTTCTGGTGGCTGCTGGTAATTACCGTCTTGTTTGGCTGGATGAGTCTGGTCGGCGTGGTGCGGGCGGAGTTTTTACGTACCCGTAATTTCGACTACATCCGCGCGGCGCAGGCGCTTGGCGTCAGCGATCGCAGTATCATCCTGCGTCATATGTTGCCAAATGCCATGGTCGCTACCCTCACCTTTTTACCGTTTATTTTATGTAGTTCGATCACCACCCTGACCTCACTCGATTTCCTCGGCTTCGGTCTGCCGCTCGGTTCACCGTCACTCGGCGAACTGCTGTTACAAGGGAAAAATAACCTTCAGGCCCCGTGGCTTGGGATCACCGCCTTCTTGTCGGTGGCGATATTGTTGTCTTTGCTGATCTTTATTGGTGAAGCCGTCCGCGACGCATTTGATCCTAATAAGGCGGTGTAGCATGACGCAAACTCTGTTAGCGATTGAAAATTTGTCGGTGGGTTTTCGCCATCAGCAAACCGTACGTACAGTAGTCAATGATGTTTCACTTCAGATTGAGGCTGGCGAAACGCTGGCGCTGGTGGGTGAGTCTGGTTCAGGTAAGAGCGTTACCGCGCTGTCAATTTTACGCCTGCTCCCTTCCCCGCCGGTTGAATATCTCTCCGGCGATATTCGTTTTCATGGCGAATCGCTGCTTCATGCCAGCGATCAAACGTTGCGCGGTGTACGCGGTAATAAGATCGCCATGATTTTTCAGGAGCCGATGGTGTCATTAAATCCATTGCATACCCTGGAAAAACAGCTTTATGAAGTGCTTTCACTCCACCGCGGGATGCGTCGGGAAGCGGCTCGTGGCGAAATTCTTAACTGCCTTGATCGCGTCGGTATCCGCCAGGCGGCAAAACGGCTGACAGATTATCCGCATCAGCTCTCCGGCGGCGAACGCCAGCGGGTGATGATTGCGATGGCGCTGTTAACGCGACCGGAATTATTAATTGCCGATGAACCAACCACCGCACTGGACGTCTCTGTTCAGGCGCAGATTTTACAGCTGTTGCGCGAACTGCAAGGCGAGCTGAATATGGGTATGCTGTTTATTACTCATAACCTCAGCATTGTCAGAAAACTGGCCCATCGCGTGGCGGTAATGCAAAACGGTCGCTGTGTCGAGCAAAATAACGCCGCTACGCTATTTGCCTCACCCACTCATCCTTACACACAAAAGCTACTCAACAGTGAACCGTCAGGCGACCCGGTACCATTGCCAGAACCTGCCTCAACGTTGCTGGATGTTGAACAGCTGCAGGTTGCCTTCCCCATTCGCAAAGGGATTTTGAAGCGCATTGTGGATCATAATGTGGTGGTGAAAAACATCAGTTTTACGCTACGGGCGGGTGAAACACTGGGTTTAGTGGGCGAGTCCGGTTCCGGGAAAAGCACGACGGGACTGGCGCTGCTGAGACTGATTAACTCTCAGGGCAGCATTATCTTTGACGGTCAGCCACTGCAAAATTTAAATCGCCGCCAGCTGTTACCTATTCGTCATCGCATTCAGGTGGTATTTCAGGATCCAAACTCCTCGCTCAACCCACGGCTCAACGTTTTGCAGATTATTGAGGAAGGCTTACGGGTTCACCAGCCGACGCTTTCCGCCGCACAACGCGAACAACAAGTGATAGCCGTGATGCATGAAGTGGGATTAGATCCTGAAACACGCCACCGTTATCCGGCGGAGTTCTCTGGTGGTCAGCGGCAACGTATTGCGATTGCCAGGGCGTTAATTCTTAAGCCCTCGCTGATCATTCTTGATGAACCAACATCATCGCTCGACAAAACGGTACAGGCGCAAATATTGACGCTATTGAAATCATTGCAACAGAAGCATCAATTGGCCTATTTGTTTATCAGTCACGATTTGCACGTTGTCCGCGCGTTATGTCATCAGGTTATCGTACTGCGACAAGGGGAAGTAGTGGAACAAGGACCGTGCGCGCGCGTGTTTGCCGCACCGCAGCAGGAGTATACGCGTCAGCTACTGGCGTTGAGCTGACGCTTAAAAAGGATTGTAGTTTGAAAAGGGTTCGGCAATTGCCACACCAAAATTTTTCAATCGGCATGTTGCTGCAAACTCGTCCTGGCGATTTACAAACAGGCACGGCTCACCTTCACACTCCAGCACCGAGCATGGAACTTCGATGTCGCTTAACGCCTGGCTTAGTTTGTACATCACCGACCATGCATTATCACCATCCGGGCTAAGCAATTTAAGCGCCACCAGGCTGTTGTCACCGCACGGTCCATTTTGCGGAATCGGTTCAACCTTCGAACCTGCGAAACCAGCAGACCAGCGATAGTTCTGCGGCAGTCGATGGACGATTGAGAGTTGTAATGAAGTCACTTATTTTCCCCGGAAGCACATTTACTTCACAATTTGTTTACATCAATTTTAACACATCATCAACAATCCGTCTTTATACAGATCGTAAAGATTGATGCCTCGCCAGCGTGGCCTCTATGGCTCTGATTTAAATAATATCTGCGGGCGTGGTCACGTTTGCGGGGCTATATGTACCCGTTTCTGCGATCTAACTCAACCTTTTTAACTACAATGATGTGACTTTTTACATAAATTGATTTTACATAAAATAAACATATATCGGGGGAATGATGGATTTATGGTTGACATGCATCAACAAAGGAAGCCTTTTAGCTTCCTCGTTGTGCAATAGATCACCGTTTTTTCGGCCGACTGGCGTACAGACAGAAGAGAATGGAGCTGGTTGCGCAGAATGCAATTGACCAAATCATCGGCCATGCAGAGTTAAAGGTCGCAAGAGAAAGCAATGCGCCAACAATTGCCCCTATGCCGAAACGGAAGGTTCCTGCCAGCGAAGATGCCGTTCCCGCCATATGGGGAAACTCATCCAGAATGACCGCCATCGCATTGGATGACACCATCGACACGCAGCCCACAAACGCCGCAACGCCAACCACCAGCGACCAGAATCCCAGCCCCAGCAGCGCACTGATGACCATCCACGCCGCCATAATAAACTGTATCCACAACCCCGAGCGGAACATATTTAACGCGCCAATTCGGCGGACGAAGCGGCTGTTAAAGATAGTCATCACGAACAGAAAAACAATGTTTAGCGCAAAGTAATAACCAAAGTTTTCCGGCGCGACGTGGTTAATTTCAATGTAGACAAACGGTCCGGCGCTCAGGAACGAGAACATCCCGGCAAAGCTGAAACCGCTGGCCAGCATATAACTCAGGACACGCTTATGACGGAACAGCGCCGCAAAGTTACCAATAGTGGTACGAATGTGAAAAGGCTGGCGACGCTCCGGTGGTAAGGTTTCTTTGATCAGAAAGAAGATCATTGCCGAAGCCAGAATCGCCGCTAATGCCAGGATCCAGAAGATGTAATGCCAGCTCAGCCACACTAGCACCCAACCGCCGACAATCGGTGCCATCAGCGGTGCAATGGTCGTCACCAGCATGACAAACGACATCATCCGCGAGAACTCTTCTTTCGGGTAGATATCACGCATCAAAGCGTTGATAACCACGCTGGCCGCAGCCGCAGCCAGCCCGTGGAAGAAACGCATCACAATCAGCTGATCGATGGTGTTTGCCAACGCACACGCCACCGCGGCGGCGGCAAACACCAGCGTACCGCCGAGCACCACCGGCTTACGCCCGAAACTGTCTGCCATCGGCCCGTAGATTAACTGCCCCAACGCAAAGCCCAGAATATAAGTACTGAGGGTCATCTGCGTACTGCCTGCCGGTACGCCAAACTGCGCTGAAATTACCGGTAGCGCGGGCAGATACATATCAATCGACAGCGGCATCAACATGGCCAGCAGGCCAAGGATAAAAACAATAGCAAACGACGAATGCTGTCGGGTGGTCACAACGGGCTCCTGAAAGTCATTGAAAAGTTAGACGACGCTGGCAATTTCTTCTTCAGTTAACGGACGATATTCACCGGGGGCTAAATCAGCATCCAGCGTAATGCCGCCAATACGTTCACGATGCAGCTCAACCACATGGTTACCCACGGCGGCGAACATACGTTTCACCTGATGATAACGCCCTTCGCTGATGGTCAGACGAACCTGCGTTGGGGTAATCACTTCCAGCACCGCCGGCTTAGTGAGATCTTTTTCGTTATGCAGCTGCACGCCTTTAGCAAATTGCTCTGCCGTATCGTCAGCTACGGGTGATTCCAGCGTCACCAGATAGGTCTTCTCGCAATGATGGCGCGGGGAAGTAATGCGGTGCGACCACTGACCATCATCTGTCATTAGTACCAGACCGGTGGTATCGATATCCAGACGCCCTGCGGCATGCAGTTTCCACGCTACCGGTTCATCCAGAAAATAGAGCACCGTTGGGTGATCCGGGTCGTCCGTGGAGCAAACATAGCCCTGAGGCTTATTGAGCATGAAGTAACGTGGACCGTGTTGCTGCGCCAGCGGGTTGCCATCGTAAGCGACATCATGTTCAGGAAGCAGTTTGAACGCTGCATTACGAACGATTTCGCCATCGACGGTGACACGATTGCCGCGGATTTCACGCCCGGCAATAGCACGGCTAACGCCGAGTTGCTGTGCGATAAATTTATCAAGTCGCATGTGTGTGATTTTGCCTGTAAAAACGGAGGTCGGGCATTGACCCGAAAATCTGAACTGTTGTCTGCCCAGTATAGCGGTCTAATAACTTCCCTCAAGGGAAAAAGATCCGTGGCATACTATTAGCAGAATAATCTACCTACGCGAGACCATGATTTTTACACTCCGCCCATATCAGCAAGAAGCCGTGGATGCCACGCTCAACCATTTTCGTCGTCATAAAACCCCTGCCGTTATCGTGCTGCCCACCGGTGCAGGTAAAAGCCTGGTGATAGCGGAACTGGCACGGCTGGCTCGTGGTCGCGTGCTGGTGCTGGCACACGTTAAAGAACTGGTGGCGCAAAACCATGCAAAATATCAGGCGCTGGGGCTGGAAGCCGATATTTTTGCCGCCGGGCTAAAGCGCAAAGAGAGCCACGGTAAAGTGGTATTTGGCAGCGTGCAGTCGGTCGCCCGTAATCTTGATGCCTTTCAGGGTGAATTTTCGCTGTTGATTGTCGATGAATGTCACCGTATTGGTGACGATGAAGAGAGCCAGTATCAGCAAATCCTCACTCACCTGACCAAAGTGAATCCCCACTTACGCCTGCTGGGGCTGACTGCCACGCCTTTTCGACTGGGCAAAGGCTGGATTTATCAGTTCCATTATCACGGCATGGTACGCGGGGATGAGAAAGCCCTTTTCCGTGACTGCATTTATGAGCTGCCGCTGCGTTATATGATTAAACACGGCTATCTGACGCCGCCAGAACGGCTGGATATGCCGGTAGTGCAATACGATTTCAGCCGCTTGCAGGCACAGAGTAACGGGCTTTTCAGCGAAGCCGATCTCAACCGCGAGCTGAAAAAACAGCAACGTATTACCCCGCACATCATCAGCCAGATTATGGAGTTCGCCGAAAAGCGTAAAGGAGTGATGATTTTCGCCGCCACCGTTGAACACGCCAAGGAGATAGTGGGACTGCTGCCTGCCGAAGATGCTGCACTGATTACTGGCGACACCCCCGGCGCTGAGCGCGATGTGTTAATTGAAGATTTTAAAGCCCAGCGTTTTCGCTATCTGGTCAACGTCGCGGTACTGACCACCGGATTTGACGCCCCGCACGTCGATCTTATCGCCATTCTGCGCCCTACCGAATCAGTGAGTCTTTACCAACAAATTGTCGGGCGCGGTCTGCGTCTCGCTCCTGGCAAGACTGATTGCTTAATTCTTGATTATGCGGGTAATCCTCACGACCTCTACGCGCCGGAAGTTGGTACACCGAAAGGCAAAAGTGACAACGTCCCGGTACAGGTTTTCTGCCCTGCCTGCGGTTTTGCCAACACCTTTTGGGGGAAAACGACCGCTGACGGGACATTGATTGAACACTTTGGTCGTCGCTGTCAGGGATGGTTTGAAGATGACGACGGACATCGCGAACAGTGTGACTTCCGTTTCCGTTTTAAAAATTGCCCGCAATGTAACGCAGAAAATGATATTGCCGCCCGCCGTTGCCGCGAGTGTGACACCATTCTGGTTGACCCGGATGATATGTTAAAAGCGGCGCTACGACTGAAAGACGCGCTGGTATTACGCTGTAGCGGCATGTCTTTGCAGCATGGGCACGACGAGAAAGGCGAATGGTTGAAAATCACCTATTACGATGAAGACGGCGCGGATGTGAGTGAGCGTTTCCGTCTGCAAACGCCCGCCCAGCGTACCGCCTTCGAGCAGCTTTTTATCCGCCCGCATACGCGCACACCGGGCATCCCTCTGCGCTGGATCACCGCCGCCGATATCCTCGCCCAGCAAGCATTACTGCGACACCCGGATTTTGTCGTCGCCCGCATGAAAGGTCAGTACTGGCAAGTGCGTGAAAAAGTGTTCGATTACGAAGGTCGTTTTCGTCGGGCGCACGAATTACGCGGTTAATGGTAGTTTTGATTGATGTATAAGGCGATTGAGTATAGAATCTCGCCCGCTTTTGCATACGCAAAGCAGATCACTTACCTGTTGCTGGGTCGCCTGTAGCAGGATTAATTTAAGAGAGAAAGAAATGTTTACTATCAACGCAGAAGTACGTAAAGAGCAGGGTAAGGGTGCGAGCCGCCGCCTGCGTGCCGCTAACAAGTTCCCGGCAATCATCTACGGTGGCAAAGAAGCGCCGCTGGCTGTCGAACTGGATCACGACAAAGTCATGAACATGCAAGTTAAAGCTGAATTCTACAGCGAAGTTCTGACCATCGTTGTTGACGGTAAAGAAATCAAAGTTAAAGCTCAGGACGTACAGCGTCACCCGTACAAACCGAAGCTGCTGCACATCGACTTCGTTCGCGCTTAATTGCTGAATAAGTTGTAAAAAACCCCGCTCCGGCGGGGTTTTTTGTCTCTGCAAATTATGCCTGATTACGGTATTGCTATTTTTTGCAGGCCAGATAAGGCGTTCACGCCGCATCTGGCATTCAGAACACAAAACCGATTAATTGCCGCCAGACGTCCGGCGCTGCAATTGATCGCGCAAATTCGGCGGCGTGCCTTTAATGGTCAGGGTATCGGTCGCCGGATCCCAGAAAATCCGTTCGCCCAACAGCATCGCATCAAAATTAATAGTCAAGCCACCGCCGCTACCGGCAAACTTCGTCAACTGACGCAGTGTGCTACGGTCTGCCGGGAAGCTCTCTTCCAGTTCGTAGCCTTTTTCAGCCGCAAACTCCGTGAAACTCACGTCGCTGACGCCTGCCAGCTCTTTCGACAGCGATTCCAGTTCAATCTCTTCGCCTGCCTGCAGCTGCTCATTACAGTAGCTATAAACCTGCTGGCGCACGTTCTGTCGCTCTGCTTTATCCAGTTGTGCTTCGGCAGTGAAATCATCAACCGCTTGCAACAGCCCACGGTTTTGCGCTTTCGCGTTTAACCCTTCGCTGGCACCGAGGAAATCCATAAAGAAATCCGCCACTTTGCGCCCTACTCGTCCTTTCAGGAAAGTGAGATAGCGGGTCGACTCTGGATTGGTTTCCCACTCGGTTAAATCGATACGCGCAACAATATCCGCATGATTGATATCAAGATAATGAGTTGGGTTGATGTCGAGATTTTCGTTAACGCGCATACTGCTCAGATTGCTCAGAACTGCCACCAGCAAATACTCCACCGCCAGATAGCGATAGTGGCAAAACAGCACGAATCCACCGTCAGCAAAAGGATATTTCGCTAATTCGTCACGCAGGCGACCGGTTGCCGCGCGGCTAAATGCCAGAAAGTCCTCTTCGCCCTGACGCTGTAAACGCAGCGTCTGCGCCAGTTCACTCTCTTCGCTAAACAAGCCGTAAGCTTTATTTTTGGCGCTATAGACCCGATGCAGTTCTGCCACCATCTCAACGACGGTTTCCGTCGGTTCCAGCAATGAATCGCGCAACACCAGCTCAAGGTTCTGCTCATCACGCTTGATAAGCTGGTGCAGAGCAATCTGGTTGATATCCAGACTCATGATAAACTCTCCTTTAAGACCGGGCGGTATTCAACCACCGCCGGTTAAGCGACGCAATAAAAGATGGCGGTCATTTTACAGAAGGCAGCGTAACGAGAATGATTTAACGCATAAAAAAGCAGAAAAAAAACCGTTGCTACGGTAATATGTTGCCCTTTCATCAACTAACTGATTTCGATTTATGCCACAAATTTCCCGCTACAGTGATGAACAGGTTGAACAATTGCTCGCAGAGCTGCTCAACGTACTGGAAAAACATAAGGCTCCGACCGACCTTTCCCTGATGGTGTTAGGCAACATGGTCACTAACCTTATCAACACCAGCATTGCCCCGGCCCAACGCCAGGCAATTGCCAACTCTTTTGCCCGCGCCTTACAGTCCTCTATCAACGAAGACAAAGCGCACTAAGGGAAACAGATAACAGGTTATGGTAACTCATCGTCAGCGCTACCGTGAAAAAGTCTCCCAGATGGTCAGTTGGGGGCACTGGTTTGCACTGTTCAATATTCTGCTTTCGCTCGTCATTGGCAGCCGTTACCTGTTTATCGCCGACTGGCCGACAACGCTTGCTGGTCGCATTTATTCCTACGTAAGCATTATCGGCCATTTCAGCTTCCTGGTGTTCGCCACCTACTTGCTGATCCTCTTCCCGCTGACCTTTATCGTCGGCTCCCAGAGGCTGATGAGGTTTTTGTCCGTCATTCTGGCAACGGCGGGAATGACGCTATTACTGATCGATAGCGAAGTCTTTACTCGTTTCCATCTCCATCTTAATCCCATCGTCTGGCAGCTGGTTATCAACCCTGACGAAAATGAGATGGCGCGCGACTGGCAGCTGATGTTCATCAGCGTGCCGGTTATTTTATTGCTTGAACTGGTGTTTGCGACGTGGAGCTGGCAAAAGCTACGCAGCCTGACGCGTCGTCGGCGCTTCGCGCGCCCGCTGGCCGCATTCTTATTTATCGCCTTTATCGCCTCGCATGTGGTGTATATCTGGGCCGATGCCAACTTCTATCGCCCGATCACCATGCAGCGCGCTAACCTGCCGCTTTCGTACCCAATGACGGCGCGACGTTTTCTTGAGAAGCATGGTCTGCTGGATGCGCAGGAATATCAACGCCGTCTCATTGAGCAAGGTAATCCAGACGCCGTTTCCGTTCAGTATCCGTTAAGCGAACTGCGCTATCGCGATATGGGCACCGGGCAGAATGTGCTGTTGATTACTGTCGATGGCCTGAACTACTCACGCTTCGAGAAGCAGATGCCTGCGCTGGCAGGTTTTGCTGAGCAAAATATTTCGTTCACGCGCCATATGAGCTCCGGCAACACTACAGACAACGGCATCTTTGGCCTGTTCTATGGCATCTCGCCGAGCTATATGGACGGCATTCTGTCGACCCGTACGCCTGCGGCATTAATAACTGCGCTTAATCAGCAAGGCTATCAGCTGGGGTTATTCTCATCAGATGGCTTTACCAGCCCGCTGTATCGCCAGGCATTGTTGTCAGATTTCTCGATGCCGAGCGTACGCACCCAATCCGACGAGCAGACCGCCACGCAGTGGATCAACTGGCTGGGCCGCTACGCACAAGAAGATAACCGCTGGTTCTCGTGGGTCTCTTTCAATGGCACTAACATTGACGACAGCAATCAGCAGGCATTTGCACGGAAATATAGCCGGGCGGCAGGCAATGTCGATGACCAGATCAACCGCGTGCTCAATGCACTGCGTGATTCTGGCAAACTGGACAATACGGTGGTGATTATCACTGCCGGTCGGGGTATTCCGCTGAGCGAAGAGGAAGAAACCTTTGACTGGTCCCACGGTCATCTGCAGGTACCATTAGTGATTCACTGGCCAGGCACGCCAGCGCAGCGTATTAATGCTCTGACTGATCATACCGATCTGATGACGACGCTGATGCAACGCCTGCTACATGTCAGCACACCTGCCAGCGAATATTCGCAAGGTCAGGATTTGTTCAACCCTCAACGCCGTCATTACTGGGTTACCGCCGCGGATAACGATACGCTGGCAATTACCACCCCGAAAAAGACGCTGGTGCTGAACAATAACGGTAAATACCGTACTTACAACTTACGTGGTGAAAGAGTGAAAGATGAAAAACCACAGTTAAGTTTGTTATTGCAAGTACTGACAGACGAGAAGCGTTTTATCGCTAACTGATTAATTATAAATCAGTTAGCAAAATATCTTACTTGCAATCGGTGTGGAAAACGGTAGTATTAGCAGCCACGAGTCGGCACGTAGCGCAGCCTGGTAGCGCACCGTCATGGGGTGTCGGGGGTCGGAGGTTCAAATCCTCTCGTGCCGACCAAAAATCCCAAAAAAAAACCAACCTTTACGGTTGGTTTTTTTATATCTGCATTTAATTCGATAAACAGACCGCGACACATCACGGCCTGTTTATTTTCTGTTATCAGAACGTCCAGACCACACCCGCCTGAGTATTCCACGGCGATTCTACCCCTGCGCCATTGCCATAGCTGACTGACAAATGACCGCTTAACGTCGGGGTGAACGATGACCTTATCCCAGCCTGATAAACGCCACGGGTTCCAGCCACATCATTATTAAATTTGCCATCGTCATTAACTGTCACCTGGTTAGAATCGGCGTATTCCTGACGTACGGCGGCTTTCAGCCAGGGTTCCAGCGTCGTACCGTTTTGCAGGTCCATGTGATAGCTTACCGCCGTTCCCGCTTCAGCCCGTAATATGCGGGTATTTCCCACATCCGCGCGCATGCCGTTTGATAACGTGTAGTCCTGACCATCTGTGGTAAAGCCGGTAAAGGCCAGATAGGGTCTAACACTCCACAATCCGTCAACCCAACGGAACCCGCTCTCGACATGAGCACCCGCGCCGTTACTATTGTAATCGCCAAACGCTGTTGCTCCATTACTCATCTTGCCATGGATGGTGTTGGCAAAACGGTCAACTTTCACCACCCCATCAACATAGGCACCGTTCTGATGCTCCCAACCAGCATAAGCCCCCAGGGTATAGCTATCGATATTACCTTTGCCGCCGCGATCAAAACCAATATCAGAATGAGAGTAACCAAAGAACAAGCCGCGAATTGTGCTGCTTTCTTCACGGGAGAAACGGCTATCGATACCGAGCGTCAGCCCGGTCAATGTTTGCTCAAAGCCAGCTCCCGCATCAGTGGTCACGTTGTTGCGGGTGTTAATTGCCGAACTCCACATCGCCGTATCGTAATTAACGCCTTTTACGCTACCAAGACGCTCACGCACGGTGTCCAGTTCTGCATCAAATACCAGCGGTTGTACTGCCGCCATATTCAGCACATCAGTGGTTGAAGGGGTAATTTGCGCGCGATTCTCTGCGAGGCTCCAGCTATGGTTGCCATTATCCAGCAAGGTATATTCATACGTACCGATATCAACAACGCCTCCGGCATTGCCCAACGTAAATGCAGCATCACCGCCGCCCGTTGTTACCAGTGTAAGGCTATCACCTGCTGCCGGGCTGGCACCGGTGTCCGTAACGAATATTTTGAAATCACCTGTTGCCTGCCCGGTGACGTTGAGCTGATCGCTCTGATGATTAGCCATATCGGTACGCATATAAAAATTGCCGTTTCCCGATAGGGTATTGGTGGTCAACGTAGTGAAATTTTCCGCACTTGCCGTCACAGATGAACGAGTCACTGGCTCAGCCATCATAATCACATTTGCGCCAGACATCGCAAGGTTGGCTAAGTTGAGGCGAGTGTTTTGGTTCGTCGTAGTGATATCGGCAATGATGGTCCATGCGCTATTTTCGAGCGAAACATCCGCTTTGCTGGTATCCACGGCACCATGCGTTCTAAAAGAAGCGCCCTCAGAAACCACTACCTTACCCACCAACATAGCGGGTGCATAATTTATTTGCGGCTTCATGATCTCAAGAATGCCATCATTCCCTCTGACTGAAACGTTAACCATTGTGCCAGCCCAGACATTAGCGCGGCCATTGTTGATAACCATATTTTCAGAGATGGCTTTAGAGGAATACGTGATACTTCCATTCTGATCTGATCGACCGAGATCATACACCGCATTTGCCTGCACTCTCGTACCAGTATCCTTTCCCAGCGATTGCATAGTGGCATGCTCATCAAGGATAGTATCAATGGCCTGCGTGTCCTCCATAACAATGAGCCCGGAACCATCATCCAGTTCATAATTTTTTGACACACCATCTTTTATACTAAATTGGCCTTTACTGTTTGTACCACTCACTTCCAGCGCATTCGTTGAGACAATTAATTTTCCGCCTGCTTTTTTATCAACGCCAGTTGCAGTCCCGCCATCCATAACCTCCAGTAAGCCGCCACTATCCACAGTGGTATTATAAGCGAAGTCATTTTCTTCAACTCGCAAACTTCCGCCGTTTTCCAACAGCATATTATTAGCAATACCATCCTTGATATCGAACTGACCGAGACGGTTTGTTCCGAATACCTCCATGGCCCGGGTGGTTGTTTTAATCGCACCGCCTGCTTTCTGATCTACCGCAAATGCTAATCCCCCCTCTTTAACCTCCAGTAATCCTCCCTTTTCGATAGCGGCAAAGACGGTAATCCCATCTTTTTCAATAATTAAGCGCCCGCCTTTAATCGTAGGTTCATTCGCTGCGCCATAAACCTGTAGCACACCATTATTGAGGGTAGTCTGGTTTGCCGCACCACCCATTTGAACAATTTGATAACCATCATTTAATACTGAGTATTCTGCAGTGCCATTCATTTCAATGTACTGATACCCGCCGTTAATTTCAGTATTACTACTTATACCAAATTCTTTAATATGCTGTTCTCCGCCAGGATTAATTTTCGTATTATTGGCGGTCCCATAAACCAGCTGGATATCTTTTTCCAGGACAACACCATCAACTGTCTCACCATACTCAACTGTTGATGCCAATGCTATGGGTGAATATAACGCTGTAGCCACCAGAACAGATATTGCGGAACGACAAAGAGAAACAGAACCAGATTGATGCATTGAGCTTTCATCCTATGAAATTAATTGCTGTTAAAAGCATTGGGTAGAGAAAATACCCATAGCTCCATACCCGGAGTCAGTTTTTAAAAACTGTTTAAAGAAATGCACAAGTATTGTGATTGATTTTTTAGTTGTTTTTCTTGATGAGAAGCTGATGCAAAATTCCGTCTTTATAATGAAAGTGATGCCAAAGCGAACGACAAGGTTGTAGTTTTCGCTACATGTCCATACATAAAATGGGGTAACATTCACGCGCCTGGTAGCGTTACCAACGCTACGCTCAAACATAATGATTCTAATAAAACCTCAGGAGACTACTATGCCTGAAGCAACGCCTTTTCAGGTGATGATTGTGGATGATCATCCACTTATGCGACGCGGTGTTCGTCAGTTACTGGAGCTTGATCCTGGCTTTGAAGTGGTCGCCGAAGCGGGCGACGGCGCGAGCGCGATCGATCTGGCGAATAGACTGGATATCGACGTGATCTTGCTGGATCTCAATATGAAAGGTATGAGTGGCCTGGATACCCTCAATGCCTTGCGCAGGGATGGCGTTACCGCGCAAATTATTATCCTGACCGTATCAGATGCCTCCAGCGATGTCTTTGCGCTGATAGACGCAGGCGCAGACGGTTATCTGTTGAAAGACAGCGACCCGGAAGTGTTGCTGGAAGCGATTCGTGCCGGAGCGAAAGGCAGCAAAGTCTTTAGCGAACGCGTCAATCAGTACTTACGTGAACGTGAAATGTTTGGCGCGGAAGAAGATCCCTTCAGCGTGCTGACGGAGCGCGAGCTGGATGTTCTGCACGAGCTGGCACAGGGGCTGTCAAATAAACAGATTGCCTCGGTGTTGAATATTTCCGAGCAGACAGTAAAAGTACACATTCGCAATCTGCTGCGTAAACTCAATGTCCGCTCACGCGTGGCGGCCACCATTCTGTTCCTGCAACAACGCGGGGCACAATAAAAATAGCCCGATGGCATCACCATCGGGCCTCTTATTATTTACTCTCCTGCGGCGACAAATGTTGCATCGCCTGCGCGATACTACGTTCAATCACCGCACGGCGAGTATCGTTGGCAGGTAAGAGTTTCAACATCATCTCCCACGCGGCAACGGCTTCGCCAAATCGCTGCTGCTCAAAGGCATTAAACGCATACATGCTTAACACACGGATATTGCTGTGGTCAGTTCTCACCAACTGGCGTAGCAGTTCACCACCGAGGCGGTTGTCGTTGGGATCAGATGAACGTGTCAACGCTTCAGCGTATCCGAGCGCCGCATCACTGTTCTTCGGATCGAGGCGATATGCAGTAGCGTATGCATCGGTGGCAATACTGGCGTTACCCAGCGCCATGCCAACGCGGCCCAACATAATCCAGCCTTCTATATCTCCCGGATTTTTTTGCAGTTGAGTACGCATCCCCAGCGCCAGGCGCGACATCTCTTCTTCGTTGAGCGGATCGGCTTTCGGATCCAGCGCCCTGTCCAGTAACGCCGGAGCCTGTGCCGTAGCCTGCTGCCAGATTTTCACCTGCTGATAATTGCCCGTCTGGTAGTAGCTGACGCCAGCCACAATTAACGCCACCACAATACCCGGCAGATAAACAATATATCCGGCACGCTTACCTTCCGGCACGCTTTGTTCAGGAAACGCGTCCGGCACCACGCGTACCCGACGCCGCGAACGGGCGTAAATGACCCAACCGCCAATGCCAATAGCCACTACCGGAAGCACCCACAGCAGCACGGTCAGCGGCGTTAACGGCGGATCGTAAGTGACGAAGTTGCCGTAACGCGCCACCATATAATCGACAATCTCTTTCTTACTTTTACCTTCCTGCATCAGTTCATACACTTTCTGGCGCAGGTCGGTGGCAATCATCGAGTTGGAATCGGCAATGCTGTTGTTCTGGCATTTCGGGCAGCGTAGTTCTTCAGTGAGTTGGCGGAACTGCTGCTCCTGCGCTTCATCCTTAAACTGCAACACGTCGATGGTCGCCAGCGCTGAGCCGGAGATCATCAGCATCAGCACGCCCAATAAAAACCTCATTGTGCGGCCTCCTTACTGTATTTCTCCCACAGCGGCTTGATCTCTTCTTCCCAGACGCGAGGATTGAGATCGCCCGCATGGCGATAGCGAATGATGCCGTTGCCGTCGATGAGGAACGTTTCTGGCGCGCCATAGACACCGAGATCCAGTCCTAACATGCCGTCGCCATCAAACAGGCTTAGTGCGTAAGGATTGCCCAGCTCTTTCAGCCAGCTGATTGCCTTCTGGCGATCGTCTTTATAGTTCATGCCGACCACGCGGATGCCCTGCGCAGAAAGCTGATTCAGATATTGATGTTCCGCACGGCAGGTCGGACACCAGGTTGCCCAGACGTTAAGCAGCACTGGTTTGCCCTGAGTCAGCACATCCGCCTGATAAAACTGCCCCGGATAGTCCAGTGATTCGAGGCGAAACTTCGGCACCGGCTTGCCAATGAGCGCCGATTCCAGATTGGTCGGATCATCCCCTTCGGCATTACGCGCCAGCTGCCACAGCAGCGCCGCGGCAATCGCCAGGAAGATAATCAACGGAATTAACAATACTTTGCGCTTCATACAGCCTCCGGCGCAGTTTTCTGCGGGTTCACGCGCTTACGATAGCGAGGATCAAACAGGCACAGCAGCCCGCCCAATGCCATCATCAGCCCACCCGCCCAAATCCAGCGAACAAACGGTTTGTAGTAAAGACGCACGGCCCACGCGCCGTTTTCCAGCTCTTCACCGAGCGCGGCGTACAGGTCACGCGTGATGCCGCCGTCAATTGCCGCTTCGGTCATCATCGACCCAGCAGTGTTGTAATAACGTTTTTCCGCATACAGCACCGTTTCCGGCTTGCCATCTCGCGTTACGCCGATAGTCGCCACACCGCCGCGCCAGTTCGGGCCAGTCACCTCTTTGACATCACGGAAGGTGAAGCGATATTCATGAATATCGACACTATCGCCGGACTTCATGCGCACATCACGCTCAACGCTATAGTTCTGGCTAAAGGCAATACCAACAATTGTCACTGCCAGCCCCAGGTGAGCCGCCACCATTCCCCAATAACTGAAGGTGGTTTTCGTGCCACGTGAAATACGCAGCGCAGCTTCCGCAATTGCCAGCACCGCAATCCAGCAGGCCATTGCCAGGCCGAGCACCGTCATCGCCACAACTTTGCTTTCGAACAGCCACGGCAGCAGCAGCGACAGCACCAGCGTTGAGATGAAGGCGATAATCAATAAATTGCGGATTTTACGTGGGCGATCGCGCCCCCAGCGCACCAGAGGACCGACACCAAGCAGCAGCGCAAACGGCACCATCAGCCAGGTAAACATGGTGTTGAAGAACGGTTCGCCAATCGAAATACTGCCCAGTCCCAGTTGCTTGTGCACCAGCGGCAGCAGCGTCCCCAGTAATACCACCAGCATCGCGGCGACCAGCAAAACGTTGTTCGCTAACAGCAGAGATTCCCGCGACCACAGCGCATTGTTTACGCGTGAGCGAACTTTGTGTCCACGCGCGGCAAACAGCAGCAGCGAACCACCAATCACCAGCACCATAAAGGCGAGGATAAACATACCGCGCGCCGGATCAGACGCAAACGCGTGTACCGATACCAGCACGCCGGAACGCACGAGGAAAGTCCCCAACAGACACAACGAGAAGGCACTGATTGCCAGCAGTAATGTCCACGCTTTGAAGCTGGCGCGTTGTTCAGTGACCGCCAGTGAGTGCATCAGCGCAGTCCCCACCAGCCACGGCATAAACGAGGCGTTTTCTACCGGATCCCAGAACCACCAGCCGCCCCAGCCGAGTTCGTAATAGGCCCATGCGGAACCGAGCACGATGCCGAGCGTCAGGAAGATCCACGCTGCCAGTGTCCACGGACGAGTAAAACGCGCATAAGTGCTGTCCAGACGCCCGCTCAACAAAGAAGCAATGGCAAAAGCAAACGCCACCGAGAAGCCGACGTACCCCATATAAAGCAGAGGCGGATGGAAGATCAGCCCCGGATCCTGTAACAGCGGGTTAAGATCGCGACCTTCAATCGGGAAGTTCGGCAACGTGCGTGAGAACGGGTTAGAGGTAAAGAGAATGAACAGCAAAAAGCCGACGCTGACCATCCCCATTATCGCCAGTACGCGGGCCACAATATCCAGCGGAATACGCTGACTAAAAATCGCCACCGCAAAGGTCCAGCCGCTCATCAGCAGCACCCACAGCAGGAGCGAGCCTTCATGCGCGCCCCAGGTAGCCGCCACGCGATACCACACCGGAAGCTGGGTATTGGAGTTGCTGGCAACATAGGTGACGGTAAAGTCGTTGACCACGAAGGCATTGACCAGTACCAGAAATGCGCCAGCCACAGACATAAACAGCAGCCAGGCAAACAAGCGGGAAGACGCCATCATGCGCGCATCTCCGCGCGCCACGCCCCATAGCGGATACACGGACAGCAGCAGCGCAATCCCTAACGCCAGGCACAGCAGCCCGTTACCAATTTCTGGTATCATGATGCTGGGTCCTTATAAACACTCGCCGGGCGACGGTGGTTAGCTTCCATCGCTTTCTCAACTTCTGGCGGCGTGTAGTTTTCATCATGTTTCGCCAGCACTTCTTTCGCGAGGATATGATTGCCTTTTTCCAGCTCGCCCTGCACCACAACGCCCTGCCCTTCACGGAACAGATCCGGCAAAATGCCTTCGTAAGAAACATCCACTGAGCCTTCAGCATCGTAAATGGTGAAGGTCACTTTCAGCGAATTGGGATCGCGCTGCACGCTACCCGGCATCACCATCCCGCCAACGCGCAGACGCTGACCGACTTCCGGCATCTGCTGAGTTTCACGCTTGCCGTAGAGAATTTCCCCCGGCGTATAAAAGAGATCGATATTCGAGCGCAGCGCATACAGCACCAGACCGATGGTCAGCGCCAAACCTGCCAACACAGCACAGGCAATCCACAAGCGGTTTTTACGGCGAATATTCATGCAGCCTCCTGCTGTTGCGCAGCACGTAAACGCGCCTCACGCGCCCGCTGTTGCGCCACACCACGCAGAATTGCGCGATGCTGCATCACCGAGTGCACGACCAAAACCACCAGCGGAATAACGGTCATCACCACCGCCAGCCAGACAAAAAAGGCGTAACCGCCCATTGCGAAAAATTCATTCCAGGAAGCAAATGCAGGGGTCATTTACGGCCTCTTTTCAGTATCAGTTCACTCACCCACGGACGGCGTTTTTCCATCAGCAAAATCAAATTACGCATCCGCATCAGCGTCAGCGTGGCAGACAGCAGCAGGAAGCCAAAAATCGACCAGCGCAGCGGCGAACGCATCGCCGGATCGATACTTTGCTGCATCCGCGTTGATCCCTGATGCAGGGTGTTCCACCACTCCACGGAGTAATGAATAATCGGCAGATTCACCACGCCAATCAGCACCAGAATACCTGCCGCACGGCCCGCCAGACGGCGGTCGTCGAAGGCGTGCCACAGGGCAATTACACCAACATACAGAAACAGCAGCACCAGCTCAGAAGTCAGGCGTGCATCCCATACCCACCAGGTGCCCCACATCGGTTTTCCCCATGCAGAGCCGGTAACTAGGGCAATAAAGGTAAACACGGCACCAATGGGGGCCATCGCCGCCACCGCCAGGTTGGCCATTTTCATCTGCCAGACAAGGCCAATAAAAGCCGCCACCGCCATTGATGCATAAATGCCCATCGACCAGATCGCCGCAGGCACATGCAGGTAGATAATGCGGTAGCTATTTCCCTGCTGATAATCAGCCGGAGCAAAGCCGAATCCCCAGATCCAGCCGACGGTAAGCACGACCACACTGGCAATTGCCAGCCACGGTATAAACCAGCCACAGATTTGATACAGCCGTGGTGGGATCGCCAGTTGATGCAGTGTTTTCCACATAGTTTCGATACCAGACTCGAACAAAAATCAGTAATCCAGCGTTATTGAATGCTGATTCGTAACGCTGCCGCCGTCGCAAAAGGACTTAATGTCGCGGTGCCTGCCAGCAACGCGCCTAAAATTGCCAGATACCCATCAACGGGCAAATGCATAGAAGCCGCGTCCATCGCGGCGGTGGCAAAGATGAGTAATGGGATAGTCAGCGGTAATACGAGAATGCTGAGCAGCACACCACCGCGCTTAAGTCCCACTGTCAGCGCCACGCCCGGTGCTCCGAGAAAGCCAAGCGTAGGCGTTCCCAGCAGTAGCGTCAGCGCCATCACTTGCCAGCCATAAACATCCATTCCCAGTAGCATTGCTACCAGGGGCGAAAGGATAAGTAACGGCAGACCGGTTACCATCCAGTGCGCCATCACCTTCGCCAGCACAACGGCGGGCAAGGGTAACGGCAACAACATCAATTGTTCAAGACTGCCGTCCTGCAAATCGTCACGGAACAGACGCTCCAGTGCCAGCAAGGATGAAAGCAGCGCAGCAACCCAGATAATACCCGGCGCAATACGCGCCAGCAGTTGCGGCTCCGGACCGATACTGAGCGGAAAAAGGGTAATGACAATCAGGAAGAACCACAGCGGGTTGGCGATTTCGGCGCTATGGCGAAACGCTACGCGCAGCTCAAGACGGAAAATGCGCCAGAACATCATGCGGCCCTCGTTTGCGTCAGTGAAATGCGGCGAATTTTACTTTCAGCAACGTTGAGCGGCTGGTGGGTAGTCAGAATCACAATCCCCCCCTGCTCCGTATGCTGCGCCATACGCTGGGTCAGACGATCGACGCCGTTAACGTCAATCGCGGTAAAAGGCTCGTCGAGGATCCATAACGTGGCACGGGTTAGCCACAGACGCGCTAAAGCGACGCGGCGTTGTTGCCCGGCAGAAAGTTGATTTACCGGAATATCTTCGAATCCGGCAAGCCCGGCCTGCGCCAGGGCTTCCAGACATTGTGCGGTATCGCCATCGCGATGATAAAAGTGCAGATTTTCTAACGCCGTCAGCCGGGTTTTGATCCCCGGCTGATGGCCTATCCATAACAGGTTTTGATGGTAGCTGTCGCGTACCTGATGCAAGGGCTGCCCTTGCCAGAGAACGTCACCCGCATCAGGGCGAGACAACCCCGTCAGCAAACGGAGAAGCGTTGTCTTCCCCGCGCCGTTGCTACCGGTGATTTGTACCCACTCTCCTGCGTTCAGCGTAAATGACAAGCCACTAAATAAGGTTCGTTCATCCCGCTCGCAAAGTAACTCTCTGGCTTCAAGCATACCCACGCAATAACCCTGTTAAAAACCTGGCTCGACTTCGCGCATATCGGGCAGCTTGTGCGCTATCCCTTTATGGCAATCAATACAGGTTTGCCCATCTTTCACCGCCTGGTCATGCATCTTCGCGGCAACCGATTTCTGGGCGGTTGTATCCATATACTCGAAGTTGTGACAGTTACGGCACTCCTGCGAGTTATTGTCCTTCATGCGCCGCCACTCATTCTGTGCCATCGTCAGGCGATGAGCTTCAAATTTCTGCGGCGTGTCAATAACGCCAAAAATTTTACCATACAGCTCTTTACTTGCTTTGAGCTTGCGTATCATCTTCGGCACAAACTCGTGCGGAACGTGACAATCCGGACAGGTCGCACGAACGCCGCTACGGTTGTTGTAGTGCACGGAATCCATGTATTCCTGATACACCGTGTTACGCATTTCGTGGCAGCTAATGCAGAACTCTTCGGTATTGGCTTTTTCCATCCCGGTGTTAAAGCCGCCCCAGAAGACGATGCCACCGACAAAACCGATCAACAGCAGCGTCCCCAGCGCCAGACGGCTGGGGGTACGCCACCATTTCCACAGGCGCTTAATCAGACCAGGCTTACGGTCAGAATTTCCCATAATAACCTCTTATTTCCCGTAACCTTTTGACGGGGTAAAGGTATTCCCCACGATTGGCGCGGTATCAGCCTGCGGCACGTGACATTGCAGACAGAAATAACGACGCGGAGCCACTTCCGCGCCCACTTTGCCGTCGCTGTCCATAAAGTGAGTAGGACTGATGCGCGGCGCGCCAGTGGTGCGATAGCTTTCGACACCGTGGCACTGCAAGCAGCGGTTGGTATTGGTCGTTACCTGATAACCTTCAACGCTATGCGGGATCATTGGCGGCTGATTCACATAGTTCAGCGGCATCCGTTCCTGCTCTTTTGGCATCCGAATGGCCCCTTCCTGCGTCCCGGATACTTCCGGCGACTGGCTAAAATCGACGCCATTAGCCGCCCAAACCGCGCCGCTCACCACCAGGGCCAGCATCGCCGTCCATTGACACAGCGCTTTCTTCAGGTCATGGCTTTTCATGATTTCGCTCCCGAACTCCATCGTGTAGTTATTGTAAATACATCCTCAGAACAGACATCCACGCAGCGACCGCACGTCATGCAATCGCGGCTGGTGACCTGCACCGGGCTTTGTTCATCCAGCACCGGGGCACGTAGCACATGCGGTTCCGGGCAAACATGAAAACAATCCATACAGCGGTTACATTTCTGCCGATCGGTGGCCGCAACGGTAATGACACCTTTGCTACCCAGCACGCCATACAGCGCGCCAACCGGACAAATGTGCCCGCACCAGCCGTGTTCAACGACCAGTAGATCAAATAAAAACAGCGCGAGAATAAGCAGCGCGCCGCTGCCGAATCCCATTACCAGACTGCGCCCCATCAGGGAAACGGGGTTGATCCATTCCCAGATGAGCGTGCCGGTTAAGGCCGATCCCAGCAGAATGACCACCAACAGCACGTAGCGAATGTGGCGTGGGATCGTCGCAGACTGATTGAGGTCAAAGCGCCTGCGTAACCAGTTCGCTAAGTCGGTAATCGGGTTCAGCGGGCAGACCCAGCTGCAAAATAATCGCTTTCCTGCCAGGGCGTAGAGCACGGTGATAATCACCGCTCCGGTCAACGCCACCGTGGCAGGCAAATGACCGCTGGCAAGACTTTGCAGTGTCATCAGCGGATCGGTCAGTGGAACGGTGTCGAATAACAGGCTACTGCTGTAGTTGCCGTGCAACATCCACACACCAAACCACGGACCGCTCAAAAACATCCCCAGCACGAAGAACTGACAAAGGCGACGTAACACCAGCCAACGGTGACTGCGCCACCAGCCTTTTTTCTCCAGCGCCTCGCTCCCGGCGTCACGTTTACGATTTGCCATTGTTCCCCTCCAGCCAGCCGAAGCGGTAATGGTGACCTAACTCCCCTTTCGCCAGTGACAGCGGTAACACCTTGATTGCCGGTTGTTCCAGCACGCACACTTTTTCGCACTTACCGCAGCCGGTACAGGCGTCGCTGTGAACCGTTGGCAGAAAGCGGGCGTGCTTACCGGTACGCGTGTTGCGCTCCAGCTCCAGGGTGATGGCCTCATCAATTTTCGGGCATTCGCGATAACAAACATCGCAGCGCAGCCCCTGAAAGTTGAGACAGTTTTCCTGGTCCACCAGTACCGCCAGCCCCATCCGCGCGTCGTCGATCGATTCGATCTCACGATCCAGCGCACCGCTCGGGCACACTTTGGCGCACGGAATGTCCTCACACATTTCGCAAGGAATATCCCGTGCAACAAAATATGGCGTGCCCGCTGACAGGCCTGAGGCCAGCGTCGCCAGTTTTAAGGTGTCGTAAGGGCAAGCCTGAACACACTGACCGCAACGCACACAGGCACTGGCAAAGGCGTTCTCGTTTATGGCTCCGGGCGGGCGCAACCGCACGCCAGATGCGCGTGCGGTTTGCTGTTGTAACCCCAGCGCCACACCCACGGCAGCCAGCCCGCCTGCTGTGCGAACGACATCGCGCAGAAAGCGGCGGCGACCATTTTGAGGTTTCGCTGACCGGGACATAATGGCTTACACCTTCTCCAGTTTGACCGCGCACTTCTTGAAGTCCGTCTCTTTCGAGAGCGGATCGGTCGCGTCCAGCGTCAGTTTGTTAACCAGCTGTGCGGCGTCGAAGAACGGCATGTACACCAGGCCCTGTGGCGGACGGTTACGACCGCGCGTTTCAACAATCGAGATCACTTCGCCACGGCGAGAAACCACTTTCACTTTGTCGCCACGGCGCAGATCGCGCGCTTTCGCATCCAACGGGTGAATAAACAGGACCGCTTCCGGGAAGGCACGGTGCAGTTCCGGTACACGGCGAGTCATACTGCCGGTATGCCAGTGCTCCAGAACGCGTCCGGTAGAGAGCCACAGGTCGTACTCTTCATCCGGTGCTTCCGCCGCCGGTTCGAAAGGCAGCGCGAAAATCACCGCTTTGCCATCCGGTTTACCGTAGAACTTGTAGCCTTCGCCCGCTTTCACGTACGGGTCGTTACCTTCGCTGTAACGCCACTGCGTTTCTTTACCGTTCACCACCGGCCAGCGCAGACCGCGCGCTTTGTGGTAGTCATCGAACGGTGCCAGATCGTGACCGTGACCGCGACCAAACCATGCGTACTCTTCGAACAGCCCTTTTTGCAGATAGAAGCCCAGCTCGCGGGATTCATCGTTCAGCTGATCTTCCGCCAGTTCGGATAGCGGGAATTTGCTCACTTCCGGGGTGGCATACAGAACTTCGTACAGCGTTTTGCCACGCAGTTCCGGTTTCTTCGCCAACAGCTCTTCCGGCCATACATCTTCAGTTTTGAAGCGGCGGGAGAACTGGACTAACTGCCAGAGATCCGATTTCGCTTCGCCCGGTGCCTGTACCTGCTGACGCCAGAACTGAGTACGGCGTTCGGCGTTACCGTAAGCGCCCTCTTTCTCTACCCACATTGCGGTCGGCAAGATCAAGTCGGCGGCCAGCGCACTGACTGTCGGATACGGATCGGAAACGATGATAAAGTTGCGCGGATCGCGCCAGCCTGGCATACGCTCTTCATTAATGTTCGGCCCGGCCTGCATGTTGTTGGTACACATGGTCCAGTAAACATTCAGCTTGCCGTCTTTCAGCGCACGGTCTTGTGCCACCGCGTGCAGACCGATTTTCGCCGGAATGGTGCCGCTCGGGATATTCCACTTCTTCTCGCAGATATCACGGTGTTTCTCGTTAGTCACCACCATGTCCGCAGGCAGACGGTGAGCAAAGGTGCCCACTTCACGCGCAGTACCACACGCAGAAGGCTGCCCGGTCAGGGAGAACGGACCGCAACCCGGCTTGGAAATTTTGCCGGTCAGCAGGTGCAGGTTGTAAACCAGGTTGTTAGCCCACACGCCACGAGTATGCTGGTTGAAGCCCATCGTCCAGTAGGAGATGACTTTCTTGTTCGGATCGGCATACAGCTGCGCCAGTTGTTCTAACTGGTCTTTCGGCACGCCGGTCATTTCGGCAGTTTTTTCCAGCGTATACTCAGCAACGAAGGCTTTGTAATCTTCAAAGCTCATCGGTTCGGAGGCGTCAGAACCTGGATTCTTCGCTGCTTTTTCCAGCGGATGGGTCGGACGTAAACCGTAGCCGATGTCCGTCGCCCCTTTGCGCAGGTTAACGTGTTTGCTAAAGAAGTCCTGATTTATCGCATTGTTTTGAATGATATAGTTGGCGATGTAGTTCAGGATCACCAGGTCTGATTGCGGCGTAAAGATGATGCCGTTATCCGCCAGCTCGAAGCTACGATGCTGGTAGGTAGAAAGCACCGCCACGGTGACGTTCTGGTTGGAGAGACGACGGTTAGTGATGCGCGACCAGAGGATCGGGTGCATCTCCGCCATGTTTGCGCCCCACAGCACAAACGCGTCAGCCTGCTCGATGTCGTCATAGCAGCCCATTGGCTCATCCATACCAAAGGTACGCATAAAGCCAACTACTGCCGACGCCATACAGTGACGCGCGTTCGGATCGATGTTGTTCGAACGGAATCCCGCTTTAAACAGCTTGGACGCGGCATAACCTTCCCAGATAGTCCACTGACCAGAACCGAACATACCGATCGATTCCGGCCCTTTTTCTTTCAGGGCGGTTTTGAATTTCTCTTCCATCACATCGAAGGCCTGATCCCAGGTGATTGGGGTAAATTCGCCTTCTTTGTCATATTTACCGTTTTTCATACGCAGCAGCGGCTGCGTCAAACGGTCTTTACCGTACATGATTTTGGGCAGGAAATAGCCCTTAATGCAGTTCAGACCACGGTTAACCGGTGCGTCCGGGTCGCCCTGACAGGCCACCACACGCCCCTGCTGCGTTCCGACCAGAACGCCGCAACCAGTACCGCAGAAACGGCACGGCGCTTTATCCCATTTAATGGCTTCCTGCTGACCAACAACGGCGCGGGCAACGCCCGGCACGCTGAGACCGGCAGCCGCCGCAGCGGCCGCAACGGCGTTAGCTTTCATAAAGCTACGACGACTGAGTTTCATGGTGTTTCCTCACCTTGCTCTTCCTGCTGGTGATAAACCAGCGACACCGCCAGCACGCCCTCTACGTTGCGTACTGACTCAATGGTTTGGATCAGCGTTTCGCTGTCTTCTGCTTCCACCACCACAATCAACTGACCGCTCGGCACGTCGCTGACAGCAACTTCACAGCCGGGAAAGGCGTTCAGTTGGGTGCTGATGTCTGAAATTCGTTCGCTTTTGGCCTGCACGACCAGGCTGCAAACTTGCCAGTTAGTGTGCATGGAGATACTCCGCAGTTATGGCTGATACCGGACAGCTGGCTGCACATGCTCCACATCCGTTGCAAAGTTGGCTATTAAGTTGCGGCTGGTAGATCCCGGAGAGCGTCGGGCGAAAGATAATTGCCATTGGCTCACAGCTATCCTGACAGCGGCGGCATTCAACTGTTTGATACGCCAGGCACGCCTCCCCGATGGTGAACAGCAAATCCCAGGCCCTGGTGTGGCGCGGAGAAAATAGCGATTCGGGGCAAGCCTGCGCGCAGGCGTAACAGAAGCTGCACTCGTTATTTTTGAAATTAACGCTCGGATAGCCGCCCGCGCCGCGTTGCAGAATGTTGTTTTCACAAGCATTAATACAGGCGTCGCAGCGGGTGCAATGGGTCAGAAAATGAGATTCATCACCGGACCAGGGCGGACGGATACCGTTACTGGCTTTGCGCCAGCGACCAGTGAGTATGCCCCGACGGGATGCATCAATCTTCACATTGACCTTCCATCATTAACGCGCTCTGAAAATTGAGAGCGACCAAATAAACCGCATAATTAATAAGCCATTTTTATAGCCGCTAAGATATTAAAGGATGTGTCAAAGATGCATACCCCGATCGGGGTAAAACCTGTAGCAGGATCAAAAGAGTGGCGGGAAGCGTGGCAAAAACGGGCTTTTGCTCACATTTCAAATGGTTATAAACATATTTATATAGCGATTAATTCGCCAGAGATATTTCTGCTGGTTTGTTTTCTCATCAGAATTTAACACTAAAAGAGCAGGTAAAATTGTCTGAATGTTCTTTAAGTTATTCATAAAGCAAATTAATAAATCTGATGAATATGTTAACCTTCAGCGACATCATCGGTGAAAACCTATAAATGAAGAAGGAAAGCAAAAAAATGAAGACCATTCTACCTGCAGTATTGTTTGCCGCTTTCGCCACCACTTCCGCCTGGGCGGCAGAAAGCGTCCAGCCACTGGAAAAAATCGCGCCTTATCCACAAGCTGAAAAAGGCATGAAGCGTCAGGTGATTCAGTTAACCCCGCAAGAAGATGAATCTACCCTGAAAGTAGAACTGTTAATCGGCCAGACGCTGGAAGTCGATTGCAATTTGCATCGTCTCGGCGGGAAGCTGGAAAGCAAAACGCTGGAAGGCTGGGGCTATGATTATTATGTCTTTGATAAAGTCAGTTCCCCGGTTTCCACGATGATGGCCTGCCCGGATGGCAAAAAAGAGAAGAAATTTGTCACCGCGTATCTGGGCGATGCTGGAATGCTGCGTTACAACAGCAAGCTGCCGATCGTGGTGTATACGCCAGACAATGTGGATGTGAAATACCGCATCTGGAAGGCGGAAGAGAAAATTGACAACGCGGTAGTTCGCTAAACTGCTGTGAAGTGCGGCACCCCGTAGGTCGGATAAGGCGGTCACGCCGCATCCGACATCTAACGCCCGAGCCGGTTGACTGATGCGACGATGGCGCGTCTTATCAGCATAAGCCACATCCGGCATACCATGCCGGATGTGGCATATCATTACAACGCAATATCCGCCACTTCTTTTTGAACGGGTTGCGGTTTCAACTGCGGTTTAGGCGTACTATCTGCTACCTGCGGCTTGTCGTATTTCAGCCCCAGCACTTCGCTGGTGTACTGCAACTCGCGTTCTGTTGCCGCTACATCACCGTTCAGCTTGCGTCCATAAGACGGAACGATCGCCTTCAACGTTGCCTGCCATTGCGGACTGGAAACGCGATCGCCAAATACTTTTTCCAGCAGATCCAACATAATCGGCGCGGCGGTTGACGCCCCTGGCGATGCCCCCAGGAGCGCGGCAATGGTCCCTTGCTGATCACTGACGACTTCGGTACCCAGACGCAGTACGCCACCTTTCTCGGCATCACGCTTGATAATCTGTACGCGCTGCCCCGCTTGCCACAAACGCCAGTCCTCTTTTTTCGCCTGCGGATAGTACTCTTTCAACGCTTCAAAACGATCCTCTTCACTCAACATCACCTGACTCACCAGATATTTCACCAGATCGAAATTATCCAGCCCGACGTGCATCATCGGCATCACGTTAGAGGTGGTGGTGGAACTCATCAGATCCCACAATGAACCGTTTTTGAGGAATTTGGTTGAGAAGGTGGCAAATGGCCCAAACAGCACGACGCGTTTACCGTCCAGAACACGGGTATCGATATGCGGAACCGACATCGGTGGTGCGCCAACGGATGCTTTACCGTAAACCTTCGCCAGATGGTGATTAACCACGTCCGGGTTTTCCGAAACAAGGAACTGACCGCCCACCGGGAAACCGGCGTAGTCTTTCGCTTCCGGAATCCCCGATTCCTGTAACAGCTTCAGCGCCGCACCGCCCGCGCCGATAAAGACAAATTTGGCGCGGATGTTCTGTGCAGTGCCGTTTTTCAGATCGGCAACAGTGACGGTCCAGGTGTTATCGTCATTACGCTTTAGGGCGCGGACTTCGCTGCTGAGTTGCAGCGAAAAATTAGATTTCTTCTGCAAGGAAGCAATTAACTGGCGGGTGATCTCGCCATAGTTCACATCAGTACCAATTTCCGTACGCGTGGCTGCCACTTTCTGTTGCGGATCGCGCCCTTCCATCACTAACGGTGCCCACTCTTTGATCTGCGCGTGATCTTCAGAGTAACGCATACCGCGAAACAGCGAGCTTTGTTGCAACGCGGCGTAACGGGCGCGCAGGAAATTGACGTTATCCTCGCCCCAGACAAAGCTCATATGTGGAACGGTATTAATAAATGAACGTGGGGTTCGCAGCACACCACGTTCGACCTGGTGTGCCCAAAACTGGCGGGAAATCTGGAATGCTTCGTTAATGGCGACTGCTTTTTCAATACTGATGCTGCCGTCGGCATTTTGCGGGGTGTAATTGAGTTCCATCAGTGCAGAATGCCCGGTTCCGGCGTTGTTCCAGCCGTTCGAACTTTCCTGCGCGACACCCTCCAGGCGCTCCACCATGGTCATCGACCATTCAGGCTCCAGCTCGCGTAAATAGGTCCCCAACGTGGCGCTCATAATGCCGCCGCCAATCAACAGTACATCAGTTTCCTGCTCCTCGGACGCTTTCGCTTTTGCCGCCATCGAAACGGCATTAAGCCCCACGGCCATCGAGAAGAGCATGGCAGTCACTTTTTTCATCTTGTTAATGCCTTACTTTTAGTCGCTTTATTGCAGGTGAGATTTGCGCGGCATCAACGGTAACACTTAAGTAACAACATTTAAATAATGTTTATAAATTATATTCTAATTTTAGAAACATTATAATTTCGTTGATTAATTATAGGGTTATTAGAAATGAAGGGATTTTTAGAATATTGACCTGGCGGCAGCAGTCCGCCAGGTCAGCGTCGAAATATTATGCCGTCCGGGCAACGGCATCACGCGAAGCAGCATCGCGCTCTTCGCCTGTCAGCTCGCTAAGTAGCCCGTTGCGCATCTCCAGCAGGCGGTCAGCGTGGATAAAGTAATGATCATCATGACTGATGGCGAAAATCGTTTTACCCATCTCCTGCATCAGCGGCAGCAGCACCTGATAAAACTCACGACGGAAGTGTGGGTCCTGATCCGCCGCCCATTCATCCAGCAGGATAATATCGCGTTCTTCTGCCAGCGCCAGCAACAGCGCCACGCGTTTTTTCTGCCCTTTCGATAACTTCAGGTTAACAATACGCCCGTTGCTTAACTCAAGCTTATGAGCCATTTTCAGCTGCGCCAGCCACTTCTCAACCAGTTGCGGGTTAGCGGGTTGCCCCTCCGGCCCCAGCAGTTGATCAAACAGCCAGACATCGGTAAACACTGCCGAAAACAGTTTGCGATAATCTTCCGGTTGTTCGCCGCTGACAGGGTTGCCATCCAGCAAGATTTCGCCGCTTTGTGGCTGATACAAGCCCGTCAGCAACATCGCCAGCGTCGATTTTCCGCTACCGTTGCCGCCAATCAGAAACAGCAGCTCGCCACGTTTGATGGTGAGATTAATCGGACCAACGGAAAACGCGTTATCCTGATAAGCAAACGTCACGTTACGCAGCTCCAGCGTTTGCCAGTTGGGAAACGCCTGCGGGCGCGGAAACTCTGCTTTGAAAGGCGCGAGCGCGAATTTGTTCAGCTTGTTAAACGCCACCTGCGCCGTCAGCAGCGTCGGTAATGCGCCAACCGCCGAAAGCAGCGGCGTACGCAGGAATAACAGCGTCAACGAATAGGTCGCGGCAACGTTGGTATCAGCCCAACCGAGACTGTTCGCCATCCAGAACACCAGGCCGATAGCGCCCAGCATCATGATGTTTGACCAGTTCACGGCACTAAGATGGAAGGTGTCTGCGCGGATAATATGATGGCGATACTCTTGCGCATCAGGAATGTAGAGGTTGTTAAACACATACTCGGCGCGTTCACGGTTCAGAGTCAGCTCTTTGCGCCCTTCGAGTACGGTTTGAAAATCCGTGTACAGCTTGTCTTCGGTTTCACGCAGGGTCGCCATATGTTTGTAAACCCGCGCCACCAGCACAAAACCGCCCCAGATGGTGACTGCCATCCAGATAGCCGTTACCAGCAACATTTTGCCCGACAGCATCCACAAGTACGCCGCGGAACCGATAGTGAGGATGATCCCCTGCACCAGTTCCGGCAGACGCACAAAAGCAATGGTGATATTGCGCACATCGCTGGTTAACCCCGCCAGCAACGAGGCGCTACCAAGTTGTTCAATGCGCTCGACGTGGGTATCGAGAATTCGCTTGATAAATTCACTACGCAGTCGGTAAACGAAGTGATGCCCCAAAGTGGTGAGCGCCAGTTGCGATCCGAGAGTGACGGCCATCAACAGCAGCAATAATCCCAGAAACTCCGGCAACACCAGCAGACTGGTATCTGCCGTTTCGATAAGGCGCTGATTGATAAAAGCAATTAAGCCAATGCCTAATGCCGCACTGGCGAGGCTTAGCGCCATCACACTGATAAATGGCCAGCGATACTGCCGCCAGACAAGTACAAGAAGTTCCATGCAGAAAACCCGGACAATGAATTACAGCCCGCAGTTTAAACATCTTCGCGCGCACAGCAATAATAATTCTTATTTTTATTCTTTTTTACCTGCCTGACGGAATGTCAGGTTGTAGCGGCAGTCGGTGGTGAGTGGATGAAACCCCGCTTTCAACGGTTGAATGCCATGATAAAACAGCCGCGATTCACCGCCCCATACCACCACATCGCCATGTTCCAACAACAAACGTTTGAGCGGATCATTTCGTTTCAGGCCGCCAAATTGAAAAATCGCGGGTAAGCCCAGAGAAACAGAAACAATCGGCGCGCGCAGATCCGGTTCGTCTTTATCCTGATGCAGCGACAGTTTCGCGCCAGGAGCGTAGCGGTTGATAAGACAAGCATCTGGCTGGAAATCTGGATAGCCCGCCGCCGTAGCCGCACGTTGACATAAATGATGAAAACTCTGCGGCATGGCGGGCCACGGTTTATTTGTTTGCGGATCAATGGGCGAATAGAGATAACCTTGCCGATGGGTCGTCCAGCCCAGATGCCCACAGTTGGTCATCGCCACCGACATGGTATATCCGCCTGGAGTGACCATCTGGCGAAAAGGCGACTGGCTGGCAACATCATTAATATCGCGGATCAGTTGCTCCGCAGCGTTAAAAGCAAAACGCCGTAAAATTACCGCACCAGCCGCCAGTGGCTCTTGCCACGGTTCAGCATCGGCAAACAGATCCAACATTACCTCTCCTCATTCTCAGCTTCGCGGCGCAGCAGTTGCGCTTTACGCGACACGCCCCAGCGGTAACCGGAAAGTGTGCCATCACCACGGACCACCCGATGACAGGGTATTATGATAGCCAGCTTGTTGGCGGCACAGGCGCTGGCAACGGCCCGTACCGCTTTCGGTTTGCCGATGGCGTTAGCCAGTTGCTGATAACTGACGGTTTCACCGCAAGCTATCGTGCGCAGTGCCTGCCAGACTTGTTGCTGAAAAGCAGTGCCGCGAATGTCCAGCGGTAACGTCAGCGGCGTATCGCGTTGATTGAGGCTGGCGATCACTTCACGCACATGTTGTTGAAACGTCAAATCGGCAGGCGCGTTGTCGGCAGCGGGAAACATCTGCTGCAACTCGCTGATTAATGTCGCGTCATCATCGCCCAGCAATATCGCGCAAATCCCCCGCTCGCTTTCTGCCACCAGGCAACGGCCCAGCTCACAATCAGCCAGCGCGTAACGCACCGCCAGATTTTCGCCACCGTGACGGAATTGTTTAGCCGTCATGCCCAGCGTTTCGTCAGCTTTGCGGTAGTAACTGCTGCTGTCGGGGAATCCGGCGTTAAGAATAGACGTCGTCACGCTCTCCCCTTTCGCCAGCAATTCGCGCAAACGGCGAGCGCGCCAGGCCTGTTGCCAGGCTTTCGGCGTCATTCCGGTAGTCGCTTTAAACAACCGATGCAGATGGAACGGACTCATCGCCACATGGTCGGCTAAGGCTTCCAGCGTTACAGGCGTTTCCTGTTCCAGAAGTCGGCAGGCGTGGGTAATTTTATCAAGGCGATGTTGCCGGGGATTGGCTTTGTCTGGCTGACAACGTTTGCAGGGGCGAAATCCGGCGGCGAGTGCCTCGCTGGCATTTGCGTAGAAGGAGACATTTTCCCGCAAGGCATGTCTGGCGCGGCAAGACGGACGGCAAAAGATACCCGTGGTGCGCACGGCGAAAACGAATTCGCCGTCGGCATTCGGGTCGCGGGCTAAGACAGATTGCCAGCGTTGATCGTCAGTTAAGCATGTGGCGTTTTTCATAATCAGCTCCCTGGTTAAGGATAGCCTTTAGTCTGCCCGGTCACCATCACGCAAAAACCAACAATCTTGCGCTTTAATTTTTTTCGCTGATAAGGAAGCTTTTAAACTGCGGCGACATCCAGGTTTTAAAATTATCGCCCTCTTTGGTGATCATATAAACCGCCAGCCCTTCCCGACGAACAACCTCTTTGGCTTTCTCCGGCCCCAGTACCATCAAGCCAGTATCCCAGGCATCGGCTTCCAGCGCCGTCGGAGCAATCACCGTCACGGATACCAGATTGTGTTCGATGGGACGCCCGGTTTGCGGATCGATAACATGAGAAAGACGTTTGCCGTCCAGTTCGTAATAGTTACGGTAGCTGCCAGAGGTACTAATCCCATGACCGTTGATATCCACCACGGCCTGAACCGCGTTTTCTTTATCGGTTGGTTTTTGAATCGCTACCCGCCACGGCTGGCCTGCACCGTTCATACCACGGCTGTTCAGCGCGCCGCCCACCGACACCAGATAGCGGGAAATCCCTTCCTGCTCCATCAAGCGTGCCAGGTGATCCGCCGCATAACCTTCACCGACGGTAGAGAGATCGACATATAAATCCGGCAGGTCTTTTTGCAGATATTGCTGGTGGGACTGATTAATCACCGTCAGGTGCTGTAAGCCGGTTTTGGCTTTCATCGCATCGATCTGTTCCTGGCTCGGAATTTGAATCGGCTGTTGTTCCGGGCCAAAGCCCCACAGATTCACCAGCGGCCCGACGGTTATATCCATCGCACCATCGGTCCTTGCGCCAATGCGCAGCGAGGTGGTGACGATATCGGCCATCGCTTCACTTACCGGCCACGGCGATAAACTTTGCGAGTCGTTAAATCGCATCAGCGCGGAATCTTTTTTATAGGTCGAAAGCAGCTGATCGTCGGCGTCCAGCTGGGTCTGAATCTTTTCTTTAAGTTCGGCACTGCGTTTGGCGTCAATGCCCGGAATGCTGGCACGCCAGAAGGTACCCATGGTTTTGCCTTCAAGAACGATAACTTCAGTAGCGTGGGTTTTGGCGGGTTGTGGTTTTTGATCGCAACCAACAAAGAAGAGCGCGGCAGCCAGCAGTGCCACGCGGGTAAAGCTTATTTCCATACGTGATTATCCTCATGCGAACGGTCGCAAGAGTACACCAAAAAACTGTGTTTGTACGCTGAAAACAATGAAAAAAGGGCCCGCAGGCCCTTTGTTCGATATCAATCGAGATTAGAACTGGTAAACCAGACCCAGAGCTACGATGTCATCAGTGTTGATGCCAGCGTCACGGGTGAAGCGGTTGTCGTCCAGCAGGTTGATTTTGTAGTCAACGTAGGTGGACATGTTTTTGTTGAAGTAGTAGGTCGCACCAACATCAACATATTTCAGGATATCTTCGTCGTCGTAGTTACGACCATTGATGACACCCAGGTTTTTACCTTTAGACTGCAGGTAGGCTACAGACGGACGCAGACCGAAGTCGAACTGGTACTGAGCAACAGCTTCGAAGTTCTGTGCTTTGTTTGCCCAACCCAAGGAACCTACGCGAGTTGCGTTGTAGGTCTGGGTGTACTGAGCAGCCAGGTAGATGTTGTTAGCGTCGTATTTCAGACCACCAGTGTAGGTTTCAGCACGGTCGCCGTTACCGATGTACAGCGGGCTGTTCTGATCATCAGTACGTTTGGAGCTGGAGATCGCACCACCGATACCGAAGCCTTCGTAATCATAAGTGATAGATCCGCCAACGCCGTCGCCGTTCTGACGCAGAGCACCACGACCGTTGTTGGTCATGCCTTCGCCGCTTACGCTACCGTTTTTACCCTGGTACTGAACAGCAAAGTTCAGGCCGTCAACCAGACCAAAGAAGTCAGTGTTACGGTAGGTCGCGAAGCCGTTACCACGCTGCTGCATGAAGTTGTCAGAACCGTAGGTGTCACCACCGAATTCTGGCAGTACGTCGGTCCAGGAAGTTACGTCGTAAACAACGCCGTAGTTACGACCGTAGTCGAAAGAACCTACATCCTGGAATTTCAGACCTGCGAATGCCACACGGGTCCAGGAGTTGTTTTCGTTTTCAGCGCTGTTGCCCTGGATCTGATATTCCCACTGGCCGTAACCGGTCAGCTGGTCAGTAACCTGAGTTTCACCTTTGAAGCCAAGACGCATGTAGGTCTGGTCGCCATCTACAGACTTGTCGTCAGAGAAATAGTGCAGGCCGTCTACTTTACCGTACAGATCTAATTTGTTGCCGTCTTTGTTGTAAACTTCAGCAGCGTTTGCTGCGCCTGCTACCAGCAGAGCTGGGACCAGGAGGGACAGTACTTTAACTTTCATGTTATTAACCCTCTGTTATATGCCTTTATTTGCTTTTTTATGCCACTGCATACTGATTAACCCTCATTAATCAGTCGGCAAGTCCATTCTCCCCAAAAATGCAGAATAATCCAACACGAATATGATACTAAAACTTTTAAGATGTTTCATTTATCGCTATAGATGTTTCAAAATGTAAATGCAAGGGAACTTTTTAAGATTATTGTGGAATGGCGAAATAAGCACCTAACATCAAGCAATAATAATTCAAGGTTAAAATCAATAACTTATTCTTAAGTATTTGACAGCACTGAATGTCAAAACAAAACCTTCACTCGCAACTAGAATAACTCCCGCTATCATCATTAACTTTATTTATTACCGTCATTCATTTCTGAATGTCTGTTTACCCCTATTTCAACCGGATGCCTCGCATCCGGTTTTTTTTACCCTTCTTTACACACTTTTCATTATTCTGTGCTACCACAGAAAAACTATAACGCTTGTTAACTATTTCACAAATAATTAACATCAGCATAATTTCCAGCAATCTTCGTTTATTTGCAATTAATTTCGTTGGGCTTTTTGTAGGTTATTTGTACAGCGAAATGGCGCTTGTACATCTATTTCCCCCAATGCAGGATGATAAATATCACGGGAGAATAGAAAATCATCAATCAGGTAAGAGTCTGGAATTTCACACTGTACCCTTTATACTGCCCTATCACTTCGCGAAGTTTTAACAGGTCATAAACACGAATGCGTCAGAAAGAGACAACGGCCACGACCCGCTTTTCACTCCTACCGGGGAGCATTACCCGCTTCTTTTTACTGTTGATCATTGTGTTACTGGTGACGATGGGGGTAATGGTACAAAGTGCCGTTAACGCCTGGCTGAAAGATAAAAGTTACCAGATTGTCGACATTACCCACGCAATCCAAAAGCGCGTCGATACCTGGCGTTACGTGACCTGGCAGATTTACGACAACATTGCCGCGACGACCTCCCCCTCCTCCGGCGAAGGTTTACAAGAGACGCGCCTGAAACAGGATGTCTACTATCTGGAAAAACCACGCCGCAAAACGGAAGCGTTAATCTTTGGCTCTCACGACAACTCAACGCTTGAGATGACTCAACGGATGTCCACCTATCTGGACACATTGTGGGGCGCAGAAAATGTACCGTGGTCGATGTATTACCTGAATGGTCAGGATAACAGTCTGGTGCTGATCTCAACCCTGCCCCTCAAAGATCTCACCTCCGGATTTAAAGAATCGACCGTCAGCGACATTGTTGATTCACGTCGTGCAGAGATGTTGCAACAGGCCAACGCCCTCGATGAACGCGAAAGTTTTTCTAACATGCGCCGCCTGGCCTGGCAGAACGGTCATTACTTTACCTTGCGTACCACGTTCAACCAGCCAGGACATCTGGCAACGGTCGTGGCTTTTGATCTGCCGATTAATGATTTGATCCCGCCGGGTATGCCGCTGGACAGTTTCCGCCTTGAGCCAGACGCGACGGCAACGGGAAACAATGATAATGAGAAAGAAGGGACGGATAGCGTCAGTATCCACTTTAACAGTACGAAGATTGAAATCTCCTCGGCACTCAACTCTACCGATATGCGACTGGTCTGGCAGGTTCCTTATGGCACCTTATTGCTGGATACGTTGCAAAACATTCTGCTGCCACTGCTGCTGAACATCGGTTTGCTGGCGCTGGCGTTATTTGGCTATACCACATTCCGCCATTTCTCCAGCCGCAGTACAGAAAGCGTCCCCAGCACGGCGGTCAATAACGAATTGCGCATTTTACGGGCAATTAATGAAGAGATAGTCTCACTGCTGCCGCTCGGCCTGCTGGTTCACGATCAGGAATCGAACCGCACTGTCATAAGTAACAAAATTGCCGATCATTTGCTGCCGCATTTGAATCTGCAAAACATCACCACCATGGCGGAACAACATCAGGGGATTATTCAGGCGACGATCAATAACGAGCTGTATGAGATCCGCATGTTCCGCAGCCAGGTCGCGCCGCGCACACAAATTTTCATTATTCGCGATCAGGATCGCGAAGTGCTGGTAAACAAGAAACTCAAGCAGGCGCAGCGTCTGTATGAGAAAAACCAGCAGGGGCGGATGACCTTTATGAAAAACATTGGCGATGCGCTGAAAGAACCTGCACAGTCCCTGGCGGAGAGCGCAGCTAAACTCAACGCCCCGGAAAGCAAACAACTGGCGAATCAGGCAGATGTGCTGGTGCGGCTGGTCGATGAAATACAGTTAGCGAACATGCTTGCGGACGATAGCTGGAAAAGTGAGACGGTGCTGTTCTCTGTGCAGGATTTGATTGATGAAGTTGTGCCTTCAGTGTTGCCTGCCATCAAGCGTAAAGGTCTGCAACTGCTGATTAACAATCATCTGAAAGCACACGATATGCGCCGCGGCGATCGCGATGCCTTACGACGCATTTTGCTGCTACTGATGCAATATGCCGTGACCTCAACACAATTGGGAAAAATCACCCTTGAGGTTGATCAGGATGAGTCCTCCGAAGACCGCCTGACGTTCCGCATTCTGGACACCGGAGAAGGCGTAAGTATTCATGAAATGGATAATTTGCACTTCCCGTTTATCAACCAGACCCAAAACGATCGCTATGGCAAGGCGGACCCGCTGGCATTCTGGCTGAGCGATCAACTGGCACGTAAACTGGGCGGCCATTTAAACATTAAAACGCGGGATGGGCTTGGTACACGCTACTCTGTGCATATCAAAATGCTCGCAGCTGACCCGGAAGTTGAAGAGGAAGAAGAGCGTTTACTGGATGATGTCTGCGTAATGGTGGATGTTACTTCGGCAGAAATTCGGAATATTGTCACTCGCCAGTTAGAAAATTGGGGTGCAACCTGTATCACACCCGATGAAAGATTAATTAGTCAAGATTATGATATCTTTTTAACGGATAATCCGTCTAATCTTACTGCCTCTGGCTTGCTTTTAAGCGATGATGAGTCTGGCGTACGGGAAATTGGGCCTGGTCAATTGTGCGTCAACTTCAATATGAGCAACGCTATGCAGGAAGCGGTCTTACAATTAATTGAAGTGCAACTGGCGCAGGAAGAGGTGACAGAATCGCCTCTGGGCGGAGATGAAAATGCGCAACTCCATGCCAGCGGCTATTATGCGCTCTTTGTAGACACAGTACCGGATGATGTTAAGAGGCTGTATACTGAAGCAGCAACCAGTGACTTTGCTGCGTTAGCCCAAACGGCTCATCGTCTTAAAGGCGTATTTGCCATGCTAAATCTGGTACCCGGCAAGCAGTTATGTGAAACGCTGGAACATCTGATTCGTGAGAAGGATGTTCCAGGAATAGAAAAATACATCAGCGACATTGACAGTTATGTCAAGAGCTTGCTGTAGCAAGGTAGCCTATTACATGAACAATATGAACGTAATTATTGCCGATGACCATCCGATAGTCTTGTTCGGTATTCGCAAATCACTTGAGCAAATTGAGTGGGTGAATGTTGTCGGCGAATTTGAAGACTCTACAGCACTGATCAACAACCTGCCGAAACTGGATGCGCATGTGTTGATTACCGATCTCTCCATGCCTGGCGATAAGTACGGCGATGGCATTACCTTAATCAAGTACATCAAGCGCCATTTCCCAAGCCTGTCGATCATTGTTCTGACTATGAACAACAACCCGGCGATTCTTAGTGCGGTATTGGATCTGGATATCGAAGGGATCGTGCTGAAACAAGGTGCACCGACCGATCTGCCGAAAGCTCTCGCCGCGCTGCAGAAAGGGAAGAAATTTACCCCGGAAAGCGTTTCTCGCCTGTTGGAAAAAATCAGTGCTGGTGGTTACGGTGACAAGCGTCTCTCGCCAAAAGAGAGTGAAGTTCTGCGCCTGTTTGCGGAAGGTTTCCTGGTGACTGAGATCGCTAAAAAGCTGAACCGCAGTATCAAAACCATCAGTAGCCAGAAGAAATCTGCGATGATGAAGCTGGGTGTCGAGAACGATATTGCTCTGCTGAATTATCTCTCTTCTGTGACCTTAAGTCCGGCAGATAAAGACTAATCACCTGTAGGCCAGATAAGACGCGTCAGCGTCGCATCTGGCATTTGCACTGAATGCCGGATGCGGCGTAAACGCCTTATCCGGCCTACGATTCCCATTATTTCAATGGATTACAACAAAGTAGGCCAGATAAGACGCACCAGCGTCGCATCTGGCATTTGCACTGAATGCCAGATGCGGCGTAAACGTCTTATACAGCCTACGATTCCCGCGATTTCCTGACCCTCTCGGCATATACCGTCAGCGTCTGTTTTATCACATCCAGCGTTACCGGCTTCGACAGGCAGCTGTCCATACCGGACTCCAGACACCGCTGCTTCTCTTCAGCCAACGCATTAGCAGTTACTCCGATTACCGGCAACGTCAGTCCCAACTGACGAATGCGTTGCGTCAAGCGGTAACCATCCATATTTGGCATGTTGACGTCGCTAAGCACGATATCAATATGATTCTTGCTAAGTACATTAAGCGCATCGACGCCATCATTCGCGGTTTTACATTGATAGCCCAACGATCCCAACTGATCTGCCAGCAGACGTCGGTTAATCGGATGATCATCCACGACCAGAATCATCATATCGTCATTATCGCTGACCGCTTTGTCCGTCGACGGCAGAGCGTTAGCAGGATCGTCGCTCTCCATCTCGATCAAATAAATACGCGCCAACAATGCCGGTAGCTCATGCGGAGCAGCCACACTGTGTACCCACTCTCCTGGCGCTTTCTCCAGCGGAATACCAATATGTCGACGACAGAAGGTCACTACCGCTCTGCCCTGCCATTTTTTACTCACTACCTCGTCAGTGATTAACACATCTTCGGGAGTCGGTTCCTGCCCTTCGTATGTTGTTACGACGATGCCGCTGCGCTGCAAACTGTTTTCCAGGAACTGACAGAGCGACGCATTGCGGACCGCCAGCCAGCAGCGTTTACCACTCAACCCTTCCACGCCTTTTTTCTGCGGGTACTGAGCGCCGTACAACGGAATACGCACGGTAAACTGGCTGCCCATTCCCGGTTCTGAATCTACCGAGATATCGCCGTCCATCATGCTGATCAGTTTTTCACAAATCGCCAGACCCAGACCGGTCCCCTGGAAGTTTCGCTGTACGCCCGTTCCGACCTGGAAGAAGGGATCAAACAAGCGCACCACTTCTTTCGCCGGAATCCCCACGCCGGTATCGCGAACACGGATAGAGAGATAATCGCCATCAGCGCGAACATGTAGAACTATACAGCCGGTATCGGTGAATTTTATGGCGTTACTCAACAGATTGGAGATGACCTGCTGTAAACGCATCGGGTCGCCATTTAAGGCCACTGGCACATCCGGTTCAATAAAGCAGTACAAGCCTAGCTGCTTGCGTACCACCAGCGGTAAATAGTTGGCGGTGATGTGGTTCATCACTTCACGCGGTGAAAACTCACGCGGTTCGATCTTCAACTGTTCCGATTCAATCTTCGAGAAATCGAGAATATCGCTGATAATTTTCAACAACAGGCTGGAAGAGTTGTTCATTGCCGTCACCAGACGATCGACGCCTTTCGGTAACTCTTTGGTTTGCAAAAGATCCAGGTTACCGATAATGCCATACAGCGGCGTTCGCAGCTCATGACTGACGGTGGCAAGGAACATCGATTTTGACTGGCTCGCCTGTTCCGCTGCTTGTGCCATCTCCTGCAACGACTCTTCCATCTTCACGCGCGAAGAAACATCCACCAGCACACAAATGGCCACGTTTTCATTACGATAGCGCGAATGGACGAAGCTGATTTGCAGATTGGTATTGTTGCTGGTCAGGACATCAACAAAATTGACCTGCTGCCCACAGATAATTTGTGTCAGCCGTTGGCGGTCCTCATGCGTAAGCATATTGAGATAGGTATGCGCCAGTTCGTTACTTAAAATATTGACGCCATCAGCGGTACGCAAAATGCAGATACCCACTGGCGCGGAGGCGACAATCTTGCGATTAAACTGCTCATGTTCTTCCAGTCGCAAGGCGTCGCTTTCCGCCGGAATGAAAATACGCCGCTCGTACATCCGCGCGAGAGTAAACAATGCAGCTCCGGCAAGCACATTCAGCAAAATTGCGTTAAGGATCAACATGCGAATGCGTTCCAGCACCTTATCAACCGGCACCGAATACACGATGCTTAGCGATGAGGGTGGCAGATTTTTCTTCAGCACCAGCTCCCGGAACCCTTCCGTATAGCCAAACCAGGAGCGTTCCTGCATCCAGCGAGGATCGCCCTTAATTTTGCTTTCTGGTCCGGTAAGCGAAATCAGGGTATGACCATTTTCATCAAGAATGGTAACCCCCATCGGCAACGTACCAGGTAAGAAAAAGTTCTCCATCCGGATGGTCTGCTCGACACCCAAAAGCGCCTGCAACCGGTTCGCCAGATAAACTGGCGTCAACGCGTAAAAATACCCGACGCCAGGGCGCGGACCTTCGCTGATCCAGTAGAGGTTACTGCCGCTATCATCTTGTGGTGCATTTCGATATTTATTGATGCGTTCATGCAACGCTTTCAACGCGGTATCGCGTTCCACTGGCATATCACGCAGACCGAAATTGGCCATGCAGAGGTTATCGCTGCCGATTAAAAATACCCGGTTGAGATCGTAAGCTGCAGAGAAATTATCGCGCCAGTAGCGCATAAACCACGCCAATGACTCCAGAGAGCCTCGCCAGGTGTTACTCATTGCGGAACAATCGGAGTCGGCAAACAGCGGTTCAAACGCAGGCACATCCGCCTGCGTTTCTCGTCCACGCGGGGAAAGCACACCGTTTTCTGCCGATAAGCGATTTTCGGCGATGTACTTCAGCTCTTTCATCACATCAGAGGTGCGTTGAATAAAGCGCTGAGCCTGATCGGAACTCAGATTAAATTCCTGACGAATTTCCGATTCTCGCTGATGTAACGCATTAACGATGTAAAAAACGGATGAAAAAGCAATCAACAGCCAGAGCACTAACGCCAATGCTCTGAACATGTAGCGCGAGGCTTTCAGGGTTGTACGAAAAGAAGCAAGGTATTTCAAAGGGGCGAAGCTCCGCCTCAGGTGACCGATGGAGTGTGGTTAAGGTAGCGGTAAAAGCGTGTTACCGCAATGTTCTCTCTTCTCTGGAATATGATACACCGCCGAGAAATCATCACCTTAACCTCTGATAATCGTCATATACCGGACAAGACTAGTGGATTTCAGCATGCATTATATGAAGTGGATTTATCCACGCCGCTTACGCAATCAAATGATTCTGATGGCAATCCTGATGGTCATTGTCCCAACGCTTACTATTGGTTATATCGTAGAAACGGAAGGACGTTCAGCAGTCTTATCTGAAAAAGAGAAAAAACTTTCTGCCGTGGTCAACCTGCTTAATCAGGCACTAGGCGATCGCTATGATCTCTACATCGACTTACCACGTGAGGAGCGTATCCGCGCATTAAATGCAGAACTTGCCCCCATTACCGAAAATATCACTCACGCCTTCCCTGGCATCGGCGCTGGTTATTACAACAAAACGCTGGATGCGATAATCACCTACGCGCCTTCAGCGCTATATCAGAATAATGTCGGCGTTACCATTGCCGCAGATCACCCTGGTCGCGAAGTCATGCGTACAAATACCCCTTTGGTTTATTCAGGCAGGCAGGTGCGCGGCGATATTTTGAATTCAATGATCCCCATTGAGCGTAATGGTGAAATCCTCGGCTATATCTGGGCCAATGAATTAACCGAAGATATTCGCCGCCAGGCCTGGAAAATGGATATGAGGATTATCATTGTGCTCACCGCCGGTTTGCTGATAAGCCTGCTGTTGATTGTCCTTTTCTCCCGTCGCCTGAGCGCCAATATTGATATCATCACCGATGGCCTCTCGACTCTGGCGCAAAATATTCCCACTCGATTACCACAATTGCCCGGTGAAATGGGGCAAATCAGTCAGAGTGTTAACAACCTCGCCCAGGCACTGCGTGAAACGCGGACACTTAACGATCTGATTATTGAAAACGCTGCCGATGGCGTCATTGCCATTGACCGCCAGGGTGATGTAACCACCATGAACCCGGCAGCAGAAGTCATCACTGGCTATCAACGTCATGAACTGGTAGGGCAGCCTTACTCCATGTTGTTCGACAATACTCAGTTCTACAGTCCAGTACTGGATACGCTGGAACATGGCACCGAACATGTGGCGCTGGAGATCAGTTTTCCAGGCCGTGACCGCACCATTGAACTCAGTGTCACTACCAGTCGTATTCATAACACGCATGGTGAAATGATAGGTGCTTTGGTGATTTTCTCTGATTTAACTGCCCGCAAAGAAACCCAGCGCCGCATGGCGCAAGCAGAACGCCTCGCCACACTGGGTGAGCTGATGGCTGGCGTCGCGCATGAAGTACGTAATCCGCTAACGGCTATTCATGGTTATGTACAGATCTTGCGCCAACAAACCAGCGACCTAATACATCAGGAATATCTGTCCGTAGTACTCAAAGAAATCGATTCAATTAACAAAGTTATTCAGCAATTGCTCGAATTTTCACGTCCACGCCACAGTCAATGGCAACAAGTCAGTCTCAATGCATTGGTTGAAGAAACTCTGGTACTGGTACAAACCGCCGGCGTACAAGCGCGGGTCGACTTCATAAGCGAACTGGATAATGAATTAAACCCGATTAACGCCGATCGTGAACTGCTCAAACAGGTACTACTGAATATCCTGATCAATGCCGTCCAGGCTATCAGCGCACGAGGGAAAATTCGCATTCAAACCTGGCAATACAGCGACTCACAACAGGCCATTTCGATAGAGGACAACGGCTGTGGCATTGATCTCTCGCTGCAAAAAAAGATCTTCGATCCCTTTTTCACCACCAAAGCCTCTGGAACCGGGCTTGGTCTGGCGTTAAGTCAACGCATCATTAATGCCCATCAGGGTGATATTCGCGTCGCCAGTTTGCCGGGCTACGGCGCAACCTTCACGCTTATTTTACCGATCAACCCGCAGGGAAATCAGACTTTATGACTGCTATTAATCGCATCCTTATTGTGGATGATGAAGATAATGTTCGCCGTATGCTGAGCACCGCTTTTGCACTACAAGGATTCGAAACACATTGTGCGAACAACGGACGCACAGCATTACACCTGTTTGTCGATATTCACCCTGACGTGGTGTTGATGGATATCCGCATGCCAGAGATGGACGGCATCAAGGCACTAAAGGATATGCGCAGTAATGAGACCCGGACACCCGTTATTCTGATGACGGCCTATGCTGAAGTGGAAACCGCCGTCGAAGCGCTACGCTGCGGAGCCTTCGACTATGTTATTAAACCGTTTGATCTCGATGAGTTGAATTTAATCGTTCAGCGCGCTTTACAACTCCAGTCAATGAAAAAAGAGATCCGTCATCTGCACCAGGCACTGAGCACCAGCTGGCAATGGGGGCACATTCTCACCAACAGCCCGGCGATGATGGATATCTGCAAAGACACCGCCAAAATTGCCCTTTCTCAGGCCAGCGTCTTGATTAGCGGTGAAAGCGGCACCGGGAAAGAGTTGATTGCCAGAGCGATTCACTACAATTCGCGGCGGGCAAAGGGGCCGTTCATTAAAGTCAACTGCGCGGCGCTGCCGGAATCGTTGCTCGAAAGTGAACTGTTTGGTCATGAAAAAGGTGCATTTACTGGTGCACAAACCTTGCGTCAGGGATTATTTGAACGTGCCAACGAAGGTACTCTGCTCCTCGACGAAATTGGCGAAATGCCGCTCGTACTGCAAGCCAAATTACTACGCATTCTGCAGGAACGGGAATTTGAACGGATTGGCGGCCATCAGACCATAAAAGTTGATATCCGCATCATTGCTGCCACCAACCGTGACTTACAGGCAATGGTAAAAGAAGGCACCTTCCGTGAAGATCTCTTTTATCGCCTTAACGTTATTCATTTAATACTGCCGCCTCTGCGCGATCGCCGGGAAGATATTTCCCTGTTAGCTAATCACTTTTTGCAAAAATTCAGTAGTGAGAATCAGCGCGATATTATCGACATCGATCCGATGGCAATGTCACTGCTTACCGCCTGGTCATGGCCGGGAAATATTCGAGAGCTTTCCAACGTTATTGAACGCGCCGTCGTGATGAACTCAGGCCCGATCATTTTTTCTGAGGATCTTCCGCCGCAGATTCGTCAGCCAGTCTGTAATGCTGGCGAGGTAAAAACATCCCCTGTCGGAGAGCGTAATTTAAAAGAGGAAATTAAACGCGTCGAAAAACGCATCATTATGGAAGTGCTGGAACAACAAGAAGGAAACCGAACCCGCACTGCTTTAATGCTGGGCATCAGTCGCCGTGCATTGATGTATAAACTGCAGGAATACGGTATCGATCCGGCGGATGTATAACGCCAAAACTTGCTATGCAGAAATTTGCACAGTGCGCAATTTTCTGCATAGCCGCTCATTCTCCTTATAAATCCCCATCCAATTTATCCCTTCATATTCAATTAGTTAAATAACAAAATCCAATAATCTCATTCTGGCACTCCCCTTGCTATTCCCTGACTGTACCCACAACGGTGTATGCAAGAGGGATAAAAAATGAAAACAAAATTGATGACATTACAAGATGCCACCGGCTTCTTTCGTGACGGCATGACCATCATGGTGGGCGGATTTATGGGGATTGGCACTCCATCCCGCCTGGTTGAAGCATTACTGGAATCTGGTGTTCGCGACCTGACATTGATAGCCAATGATACCGCGTTTGTTGATACTGGCATCGGTCCGCTCATCGTCAATGGTCGAGTCCGCAAAGTGATTGCTTCACATATCGGCACCAACCCGGAAACAGGTCGGCGCATGATATCTGGTGAGATGGACGTCGTTCTGGTGCCGCAAGGTACGCTAATCGAGCAAATTCGCTGTGGTGGAGCTGGACTTGGTGGTTTTCTCACCCCAACGGGTGTCGGCACCGTCGTAGAGGAAGGCAAACAGACACTGACACTCGACGGTAAAACCTGGCTGCTCGAACGCCCGCTGCGCGCCGACCTGGCGCTAATTCGCGCTCATCGTTGCGACACACTTGGCAACCTGACCTATCACCTTAGCGCCCGCAACTTTAACCCCCTGATAGCCCTTGCGGCTGATATCACGCTGGTAGAGCCGGATGAACTGGTCGAAACCGGCGAGCTGCAACCTGACCATATTGTCACCCCTGGTGCCGTTATCGACCACATCATCGTTTCACAGGAGAGCAAATAATGGATGCGAAACAACGTATTGCGCGCCGTGTGGCGCAAGAGCTTCGTGATGGTGACATCGTTAACTTAGGGATCGGTTTACCCACAATGGTCGCCAATTATTTACCGGAGGGTATTCATATCACTCTGCAATCGGAAAACGGCTTCCTCGGTTTAGGCCCGGTCACGACAGCGCATCCAGATCTGGTGAACGCTGGCGGACAACCGTGCGGTGTTTTACCCGGTGCAGCCATGTTTGATAGCGCCATGTCATTTGCGCTAATCCGCGGCGGTCATATTGATGCCTGCGTGCTCGGCGGTTTGCAAGTAGGCGAAGAAGCAAACCTCGCGAACTGGGTAGTGCCTGGGAAAATGGTGCCCGGTATGGGTGGCGCGATGGATCTGGTGACCGGGTCGCGCAAAGTGATCATCGCCATGGAACATTGTGCCAAAGATGGTTCAGCAAAAATTTTACGCCGCTGCACCATGCCACTCACTGCGCAACATGCGGTGCATATGCTGGTTACTGAACTGGCTGTCTTTCGTTTTATTGACGGCAAAATGTGGCTCACCGAAATTGCCGACGGGTGTGATTTAGCCACCGTGCGTGCCAAAACAGAAGCTCGGTTTGAAGTCGCCGCCGATCTGAATACGCAACGGGGTGATTTATGATTGGTCGCATATCGCGTTTTATGACGCGTTTTGTCAGCCGGTGGCTTCCCGATCCACTGATCTTTGCCATGTTGCTGACATTGCTAACTTTCGTGATCGCGCTTTGGTTAACACCACAAACGCCGATCAGCATGGTGAAAATGTGGGGTGACGGTTTCTGGAACTTGCTGGCGTTTGGTATGCAGATGGCGCTTATCATCGTTACCGGTCATGCCCTTGCCAGCTCTGCTCCGGTAAAAAGTTTGCTGCGTACTGCCGCCTCCGCCGCAAAGACGCCCGTACAGGGCGTCATGCTGGTTACTTTCTTCGGTTCAGTCGCTTGTGTCATCAACTGGGGATTTGGTTTGGTTGTCGGCGCAATGTTTGCCCGTGAAGTCGCCCGCCGAGTACCCGGTTCTGATTATCCGTTGCTCATTGCCTGCGCCTACATTGGTTTTCTCACCTGGGGTGGCGGTTTCTCTGGCTCAATGCCTCTGTTGGCTGCAACACCGGGCAACCCGGTTGAGCATATCGCCGGGCTGATCCCGGTGGGCGATACTCTGTTCAGTGGTTTTAACATTTTCATCACTGTGGCGTTGATTGTGGTGATGCCATTTATCACCCGCATGATGATGCCAAAACCGTCTGACGTGGTGAGTATCGATCCGAAACTACTCATGGAAGAGGCTGATTTTCAAAAGCAGCTACCGAAAGATGCCCCACCATCCGAGCGACTGGAAGAAAGCCGCATTCTGACGTTGATCATCGGCGCACTCGGTATCACTTACCTTGCGATGTACTTCAGCGAACATGGCTTCAACATCACCATCAATACCGTCAACCTGATGTTTATGATTGCGGGTCTGCTGCTACATAAAACGCCAATGGCTTATATGCGTGCTATCAGCGCGGCAGCACGCAGTACTGCCGGTATTCTGGTGCAATTCCCCTTCTACGCTGGGATCCAACTGATGATGGAGCATTCCGGTCTGGGCGGACTCGTTACCGAATTCTTCATCAATGTTGCGAACAAAGACACCTTCCCGGTAATGACCTTTTTTAGTTCTGCACTGATTAACTTCGCCGTTCCGTCTGGCGGCGGTCACTGGGTTATTCAGGGACCTTTCGTGATACCCGCAGCCCAGGCGCTGGGCGCTGATCTCGGTAAATCGGTAATGGCGATCGCCTACGGCGAGCAATGGATGAACATGGCACAACCATTCTGGGCGCTGCCAGCACTGGCAATCGCCGGACTCGGTGTCCGCGACATCATGGGCTATTGCATCACTGCCCTGCTCTTCTCCGGCGTCATTTTCGTCATTGGTTTAACGCTGTTCTGACGGCAACCCGACAGACAGAAGGAATAAAAAATGAAAAATTGTGTCATCGTCAGTGCGGTACGTACTGCTATCGGTAGTTTTAACGGTTCACTCGCTTCCACCAGCGCCATCGACCTGGGGGCGACAGTAATTAAAGCCGCCATTGAACGTGCAAAAATCGATTCACTACACATTGATGAAGTGATTATGGGTAACGTGTTGCAAGCCGGGTTGGGGCAAAATCCGGCACGTCAGGCACTGTTAAAAAGCGGGCTGGCAGAAACGGTGTGCGGATTCACGGTCAATAAAGTGTGTGGTTCGGGTCTTAAAAGTGTGGCGCTTGCCGCCCAGGCAATTCAGGCAGGTCAGGCGCAAAGCATTGTGGCGGGGGGTATGGAAAATATGAGTTTAGCGCCCTACTTACTCGATGCAAAAGCACGCTCTGGTTATCGTCTTGGAGACGGACAGGTTTATGACGTAATCCTGCGCGATGGTCTGATGTGCGCCACCCATGGTTATCATATGGGGATTACCGCCGAGAACGTGGCCAAAGAGTACGGAATTACCCGAGAAATGCAGGATGAACTGGCGCTACATTCACAGCGTAAAGCGGCAGCCGCAATTGAGTCCGGTGCTTTTACAGCCGAAATCGTCCCGGTAAATGTTGTCACTCGGAAGAAAACCTTCGTCTTCAGTCAAGACGAATTCCCGAAAGCGGATTCTACGACTGAAGCGTTAGGCGCATTGCGCCCGGCCTTCGATAAAGCAGGAACAGTTACCGCCGGGAACGCGTCTGGTATTAACGACGGTGCTGCCGCTCTGGTGATTATGGAAGAATCTGCGGCGCTGGCAGCAGGCCTTCCCCCCCTGGCTCGCATTAAAAGTTATGCCAGCGGTGGCGTGCCCCCCGCATTGATGGGTATGGGGCCAGTACCTGCCACGCAAAAAGCGTTACAACTGGCGGGGCTGCAACTGGCAGACATTGATCTCATCGAAGCTAATGAAGCATTTGCCGCGCAGTTCCTTGCCGTTGGGAAAACCCTGGGCTTTGATTCTGAGAAAGTGAATGTCAACGGCGGGGCCATCGCGCTCGGGCATCCTATCGGTGCCAGTGGTGCTCGTATTCTGGTCACACTATTACATGCCATGCAGGCACGCGATAAAACGCTGGGGCTGGCAACACTGTGCATTGGTGGCGGCCAGGGAATTGCGATGGTGATTGAACGGTTGAATTAATCAATAAAAACACCCGATAGCGAAAGTTATCGGGCGTTTTCTTGAACATCGACGGCGAAGGTAACCCCATTAATCACCAGTCAAAACTTTTCACCAGCGTCAGCTCACCAGCATTACGCATCGGTACAATAAATGTTTCCTGTTTCTCATTGACCGATCCTTCATCGGTGATCAGCGTCAGTTGGGCGGTGGTTAATTCCGTTTCGCTGCGTCCGCCATAGTAGTTGATATACACCTGATAACGTCCGTGAATCGGCGCTGGCATGGCGAAAATCTCGGGGCCGTACCCCGTCGTGACATCCATATCCAGTGCACCACTGTTTTTCAGCACGGTGTTACCGTACCAGGCGTGTTCGCCATCAGGTGTAACAACGTGAAGGTCGAGGTCGGTATTGTCCGTATCCCAGGAGAGAACCAGCCGTAAACGCGCGCGGATCACTCCAGCGCCCGGCGTTGAGTAAAACTGCATTTTTTGTCGGCTTTGCCCATCTGGGCTGATGACCTGCACGCTGTTGCTGCCTTCAGTGAAAATATAAGGGCGTGCAAATGAACCATCGGATTCAATTCTCTGCGGCATACTGGCACCGTTGACCACCAGCCGGCCCTGCTGAACTTTACCCACCGCAGCATAATTCTTTATTTTGCCGCGGATCTGCGCTGAGATATTTTGATCATCTGCCATGTTGACGGACGACGCCGGGTAATTGATCGATTGTGAAAAACTGGCATCTTCGCCCTCTGCCGGATGCCAGCCAGAGAGCGGTGCGTCAATCTCGACTTCCTGCACACCTTCACTGTGAGCGACAGGCGAAAGCGCCACCAGTAACAACGGAAGAAAAATCTTTCGCATAGCATTAGTCCATTAATAATTGTCGGGTCAGCGTTTCGATATAGTTCTCATCAAGCCCGGTGGGATAACCATCAAAGGCCAGGTGCAGATACTCATGGGTTAAATCCAGCCGATCCTGAAGCGTAAAGAAGTTACGAATAAACAGCCGTTTCTGCTGCCGATCGGTATAGGGGAAACCTGAGACTAAACGACAGACCGCAAACACGTCTGGTTCGTTGTACCCCGTCTCGCCTTGTAATATACGCCGCCACTGCGGCATTTTTTTCGCCAGCCAGGCTTTCGCTTTGGGTAATAACTGACAGGTTGAGCGTGGCGCTCCCCAGCGGCTAAGGCTGTTGTCGGGATAAGCAAACGCGAGTATCTGGTCGTAACGCTCCCCCTGCCCCGCCTGGGCCATGGCTTGCCGCCAGGAAAGCGTCCCTTCGGTAGCGCGACTGCCGTGATAATGAACCGGATCGCCCGCATAGATAAGATCCTGCGTCCAGGCGGTCATCGTTCGCGCCCCCGTGGTCGCTGGCGAAGCAGAAACACGCTGCGTGGCGCTACTGTCGGGGATGGTCAGGCAATCGCCTTCCCGATTGGCGTTTTGCTGTAAAAAAGTGCGAATCGCCACGGTCATGGCTTTCGCTGCCTCAGGGGGCGTACTTTTCGCCTCGCGATCCAGAACTCTGGCAACGTACTCTTCACGATCAAGATGCGACTGCAATTTCAGTTTGCCCTTTTCGCTCAGTAAGGTCGTCTCACCGTGGCTGACAAATGTAATGTGGTTACCATTGGCAAATGTCACACGATAGCGCCCATTAAGTACGCCGGGTTTTACTGCCGTCGTACTCTTTTCCGCTGTGATTTTCTTCAGCGGATAGCGGGCAAACAGCTCCACCTCTACACATTGCCCACTGGCAACCTGCGTCGGCACTGGCAAAACCCGATTAAGCACCGTCGCATAACGGGTTAGTACCGTTTTGCTGGTGCCACTGCCAGTAACCCACAGCGGTGTACCATCGGTTAACCAGCCGGCAAAACCACCCTGACGGATTTCCTGTTTATCATCGGCAAACCAGCTCCAGGTTTTCACCCGTACCCGACTACCGAGCATGGATGCGACACCGATTTTCGCCTCGTCCAGCACCACATCCAGTAAGACTTCCTGAGCTTTGTTTTGCGCGGGTAACGTCGCTAATGAATCAAGCAGTGATTTAACCGTTACCGAGGTTTCTGGCTTCAGCGTAGTAAGAGACGCTAACCACGCAGGTGCCTGACGCTGTTGCCAGTATTGCCCCCACACATCTGCGCTAATATGCAACCGCTGCGGCGCAAAATAGAGCCCACAGGAACGTACCAGCGCGGTATCGCGCGTTATGCTCTCCCCAGCCTGACAACAATAAACCTCTTCCGGGGAGTTTCCACGACACTGGTAGGGCTGCTCCGGTTGATGGGTATCCTCCAGCCAGGCGTAAACATACAGTTTCCACAAACTCCCTAACGGCGTGGTGAGAGTGTCAGGTAATGCTGAGACTTTGGTCACGCCTGATGACGACAGCTGATACAGTTGATCGTGCTGCGCACCGCGCAGCACGAGTTGTAACGGCGTCTCCTCCGCAAGCGTTGGCAGAGTAACCAACGCCAATAGCCAGACGATTCTGCGCCAGTTCACTTATTTCACCTGCATCCCGGTCCATTCACTCCCTGCCGCAACACTTTGCTGTGCAGGTACATAGGAACGCACATAACGAGCAGGAGGCAGAACGAATTGCCCTTTTTGCGAGAAGCGCAGCAAATGGCGGAAAGTGACCGTTCCCGTCAGTTCTTTCACCGGCACCATATAGGCCAGTTCGCCCATTTCATTTCGCGCTTTTTCCAGCAATTGCCCCTGCTGTTTCGCGGCGTTGGGTTTATTGACCGAAATGCCCCATGTTGTGCGCTCAACATTGGCTCCCGGCGGGAGCGGTACTTCCACCTGACCATAGCGCAGAACGGCATCCTGCTCGCTGGTAAGCGTGATTTCATCGAGATACAGCGCATCGCTGTCAATCTCATTGCTGGTCACCGGCTGCAGAGTAAAGCTCATCTCTTCTTCACCGGGGATAAGCCGATACAACTGGCGTTCAACGGTCATCGGAATGTTACTTTGTTGAGCCGTTTTTGCCGGTTCACGCCAGCGGACCTGCACATTTTGCGGCGATAATTCGTCACCAAAAGAGAGAATGTCCGGCACGCCCTGACCAACCCAACGCCAGTATTCGCCCCCTCCAGTTAACTTATGTTTGGCCCATGCGCCCGCAGGCGCAGGCAACACAACTGGAGGCATTGTCGCCATACATTTCGCCAGCCAGTTCATGGCCAGCGCGCGCTCAATAGTAGATTGCTCAGCGGTCAAACCACTTAAAATAGCAGCCGCCTGGGTAGCGTCGCCCCCGCTATTGAGCAGCACAACCGTGTGCGCCAGCGGCTGATTGCTGTTTGCCGCTTTATCCCACGCATATTGCTGAACCTGTGGCATCACCGTGGACTTCAACTGCGCTTTTTTCAGCAACGTCATGGTTAAGACGTTTGCCACCGCATCTGCTAGTGGAGATTCCGGTGTATCGAGGATCAGGCTGTCATTGATATCGCGGGTGTCTTCCTCAGAGAAATCTTCAGTTTTAGTTCCGCGCCGGGCGATAGCTTCATCCAACCCTTTCAACAACGTTTTGCACGGCAGATTCATCTCCTGTGCCCACGCCAGCACCAGCGCCCGATGCAATAACGGCATGTTATCTGCCTGCTCGGCATAACTGTCGAGCATATGCTGCCAGTATTCCGGTTGTTGCGTTACGACGAGCGCCTGGCTGGCCTGCCAGTCGGCGTACCATGCCCATGCCGTCAGGAAGGCGTCGCCATTGCCATCTTCCCCCCACCAGGTAAAGCGCGCACCGGGCCCCGCCAGTTGCATCAGCCGCAGACGGTTATCCTGAATCATCTGACGAATGTCGTTAGCGGCGGCACTTTGATGATCGGCAAGCGAACGCCAGGCGAGACTGAGCGGGATCAGACGGCTACCGGTGTTGATCACGCCACCCCACGGTTCATCGACTAACGCATCAAGATTGTTACGGAAAATCTCCTGCGGCGTTTCGCTACTTTGTAGCCGGATATTGCTCGCCTGCTCGGGCAACATCAGCGCGTTATCGCCACCGCCGAGCATGACGTTTTTCTGCTGTTCAACGGGCCAGCTGTTATCAACAAAAGACAGTTTTGTGCTAATGCTGTCCTGCACTTGCCCATTTTGTTGCAGTTCTGCGCTTAACAAGCCAGATTGCTGAATGTTCTGCGCCAACGAAATATAGTTCGCCCCCTTATGCAGGGTCAGCGTCTGGCGCATCTCGTCGCCTGCAAACTTAGTCACCAGCGCCACCGGTTCGTTATCCTGCTGACTGAAGATAAACAGTCCTGCCGCCGGTTTGTCGCCCATGCGATACACCGTTGGCATACTCCACTTCATGTAGAGATTTTTTTCCGAACGCAGATAAGCACGCCCCTGCCCGACCAGCCCGTCGCCGTTCATCCCACGCGCGGTGATACGCCAGCGGGTTAACGAATCAGGCATCAGGAACGTAAAATACGCTTTGCCTTGTTTATCGGTTGTGAGTGACGGCATCCATGCCGCGGTATCCACCTCTTCACGCCGTGGACGTTCAAGCATTTTTACTCGCCGCTCGCTGCGGTTGGTCGCGCCAGGCGCAACCGGCTCGCTGGAGAGCGCCTGGTCGTAGCTGATAAACGACAAACTGGAGCTGGTACGCACATTGTTACGCCCCAGCGGATAGAAAAATTTGCCGATATTCGGCGCGATTTCCGGTTGCAGCGCGTAGATCATTTCATCGACCACACCAACCGTTAGCTGCGCAGAAACAGGTTTACCTTTGAGCGACGAGGTTAATTCGACATTGACCAGTTCACCGGGCTGGTAATGGGTTTTGTCCGTTTTCACCCGGATATCCAGCTGGGGAACGGCAACTTTGATCCCGGCGTTCTGAAAACTGTACTGACCGTTACGGGTATACAGCACCGAAAAAGTGATATTAGGCGCAAAGGAATTGCTCACCGGTACGCGGGCTTCATACTGGGTATCGTTTAAACGTTGTAACGTCAGCCAGTTTGCCGGATGCGATAGCAGCGACTGCTGTTCAACGCGATCGCGTTCCAGCGTCAATAATGCTTCATCAATTGGCTCCGGGAAGGTAATCAGCATCTTCGCGGTTTCGCCAGGCTGGTACAGCGTTTTATCTGCCACGATATCTACCGTACCCGTATGCGCCGTGCTGCCCTTACCGCTAACTGCATGACTTAACCCGGCGAGAATTAAGCCGTCTTTATCGCGTAATGTCAGATTGTAGTTGCCAGGTTTATCGAAATTGACGGTAAAGGATTTGCCGCCTGACGGTAGCTCTCCGCTATGGCTCGTGCGGTCTTCGAGACGCAACCATTCATACGTAACAGGAACCTGTTTTGAAGATTCCAGCGCGGCATAACGGAACACAACCGACTCGCCGCTATTACTGTATTGTGCGGAGGTGCTTAGAGAGTAATGCGCCAGACCGCGTTCAATGAGGATCTCTTTGGTAGTAGTAACACGATATGCCGCGCCATCGCTGGCGGAGACGGTCAGTAAATAGCGGCTCGGTTTATCGGCGGCGGGAAGGTTTAACGCTACATTGCCTTTATCGTCAGAAACAGCGTCGCTACCTTCCAGCGACACCGGGAAACGTCCGGCATAACGCAAATCGTTACCAACCATCGAAAGTTGCTGAGCGCGCAAACTTAACTGCACGCTGGCATCTTTTACCGGTTCGCCATCCGGATAGAGTAGTTGCAGTTTGCCGCTGACCGCTTCGCCAGTTTTGAAATCTTTTTTGTCGAGGGCTAAGCCAATCTCAAAATGTGGTTTGATGTAGTTGGCTACGCGAAAACTGCTGCTATAGACCTGTTTGCGGTAAGCCAGGCGTAACTCATAACCTCCGGCGACGGCATTTTCTGGCAGGCGGAAACTCCCCTGCCCGCCATTACGCGCATCCAGCGTGACATTGATGGTTTGCAACAGACTGCCGTTGGCGTCCAGCACTGAAAGCTTCGCCGGGGCGCTGACGATGGGGGATGAATGCAACGGGTCGTGGAACTCGCGGCCCATCACTTTTACATCAACACGATCGCCTGCACGATACAGAGGGCGGTCGGTAAAGATATACAAGCGGGTGTTGTAGATTTCGCTTTCGTAGAAAAAATTCTCGGAGACAAAAACGCCGCCTTCAGCATCTTTACCCAGAATGTATGAACGTTCCGGCGATATATGTTGTAACTGCAAGGTACCGCTGTCATCGGTCACACCGCGGGTCATCACGCCAAGACCGTCAGTCCACAAGATCTCTGATCCCGGCTTCGCTTCACCCTGTTTTTTACCCGCGGTCCACACCAGGAGCTCGTTACCCGACACTTTGCTAAGCGCCACGGTATCAGAGACAAATACCACCGTCGTCGCCCGATATCCACCGACCATCGCCTCGACGAGGTACAGTCCCGGCTCTTGTTTGCCGAGAGGAATATAGATGTTACCCGGCTGCGGCGAGATGAAATTGCTGGATGCGCCTTCCAGTTTTACCCCTTGCTGCGGCTCGACCGGTTTAGCCTGCCATAGTGGGTAACGGAACTGTTCCACCAGTGGATATTTTTTCAGCGGTGAAAACTGGCTGTTCTGTACATAACGGGAAGGTTTAATAATGGCATTGCCGAGCTGTAATTCGGGTAACGCCTGAGTCACATTCTGCCGAGACTGAGAAGAAAAAGTACGCTGCATCACGCGGCGAGATTTGCCGTACCAGTTATCCCACAGCCAGGTCAGCGTATTGTTCAGCCCGTCGCCCAGATATTGCGGTTGCACCACAATGCGATGCAGATTTTTCTGCTGGCGCAAAAATGCCATCGGGTCAGGAATACGATACAGACGAACGTCCACACCGCCGTACTCTTCCATCTGATAGCGCCGATAATCACGCCCCGGCGCTTCCAGTCGCACTTTCGCCTCTTCACTGCTGCTAAAACTGCTGTCAGCGAGCAAAAAGAATGTTCCCCCGGCGGGCGGCGCATAGTTGCTGGAAGGAAGCGAATCATCAGCATTAGCAAGCCCTGTTCCCACAAGAGACAGGGACAAGCACGCTGCTATCGCGCCAGAAAATTTAAACGATAAATGCCAATGAAATTGGGATTGGAATCGTTGGGTATCCATCGGGTGTCCTTCCATGTCATAAGTTGTTGCAGACTGACTGCGCGCATTCCGTTGTCAGTTTTCGTGGCGCTTCCGGTGTGGTAGATGACGTAACGCCCCATCCAGACCATTAAGTGCTGGGCATCGCCCTGATCGAAAAAAATCATATCGCCAGGCAGCGCCTGGTTTATGTCCTGGCCAATAAACTGGCTGTTGTACTGAATCAAATTAATCGCGGTCACGTAGGGGCCGGTTTTCCCGTTCCCCTGATTCCAGTTTTGCGCCAGTTGACGCTGTTCAGGTGTTAGCGTCATTTCAGGCGGCAAATACTGACTTGCTATACCGTTACTTTTTAGCCATTTGCTGTCGTGAATTTTCAGCGCCTCGTTCGCCGCAAATCGCACCAGGCCCGCACAATCCTGCTGATACCAGCGTGGGCTTGGCCCCTGGCGGAGTTGTTCCTGTGCAATGCGTACAAACCACGCGCGAAACAGCCCGGATTGTTCGACATTCAGCATTTCGCTATGGGCAACAACACAACACAGCCAGCAAATCAGCGCCAGCAGCCCGTGCCTCATAGCGGCTGCCAGGTTATGGGTAGCCACTGCCAGGCGGCACCGGGTTCCATCTGGGCCAGCTTCATGACATAACGCGGTTGTTGAGATAAAGCGTCCAGCTTAGGCATTAATAAAGTTTGTGCGGCGTTATAAAAAACCGGTTCGAGATTCTTCGGCAGACTGGTCAACGTTTCGTTACGCAGCAGTTTCGCCACGCCTTGTGGATTGATATAGAGCGGAACGATGCCATCAGTGGGTATTACATCCACCATTGCCGGGCGGGTTTTATTCAGTGTTTGCAGGGCGTTATTAACCAGTGTGTCATCGAGGGAGAAAAGCAGCGTTTTGTTTTGCATCGCCAGCGACACGCGGAAAAAATAATCCGACATTAATTGATCGGGTTGCGCCGCCTGTGTTTTCGGATACTGACCGTATCGGGAACTCACTTCGCGACGCCAGATTTGCGCTTCGCCCTGCTGAGTCTGGTTTACCGGCAAAACACCTTCTGGCGCTTTGCTTTCGTGCGCACCAATATTTTGCGTAAACAGTTTCCCAGGCAGTTGTGCCTGTTCGGCTGAGCCATCAAATTGACCAACAAATAACGGGGTTTGTAATTTTGAGTCTTCATACCAGCACAGCCCGGCTGCACCATCTAACGCCCCGTTCAGCTTGTCGTTTTCCTGGCTGATGTGCGAAAGCATCTCTTCGGCAATACCATGCGAATACGGCACCGCCACACAGAAGCTGGCCCCGGCAGGCATACTGTTCCATACCGGCGTAAAATCGAAACTGGCATCTACGCTGGCGGATTCATCATTTAACGCCACAAAGCTATGCCAGCCGTCGTTGCTCATTTCGAAGCGTACGCCAGCAAAAGAAGGCATTAATCGCTGGTAGCCAAACCCCAGCAACCTGGCGCTGACCACGATGCGCTGGCGTACTGGCGTTTTTTCAGCAGCACGCTCTTCCAGGCCAAAGCTGGCTTGCCAGCGTTTTTTACCGCTCAACAAATCACTTGCGATCGCCGTGGCTTCGGTATCCTGCTGGTCATCTTTAAACAGCATATCCGTGCTGGAAAATACCAACATCTTGTCCTGATAAGTCGCGAACATCAGGGCGTTATTGCCGTTATAGCGCAACTGATAAACCGGGATGGTTTCACTATTTAGCTTAATACTACTGATTTCCGTTTTGCTTAACTGGCTGTCGCTGGTAGCGGCAAACAACAATGGCTCCAGCAGTTTGCTTAAACCACTGCGCTGGATCAGCACCATCTAATGTGAAAGATGGCCTTGTTTATCGTGCCATAGCGCCGCCTGCGCGGGCTGATCTAAGAGTGAAGAAAAGAGCTTATCTTTCAGCGTGAGATCGTGTTCATAGACAATGCGGCGAATGCTGCCTTCAATGCCCAGACGATCGGCATGATTCTGATAATAGAAAACGAAATCTTCACTCAGAACATCGTGGAGAAACGGAATGGTAAGGAGATCTTTGGGAAGCTGGCTCAGAGAGTCGCTGTCGAGAAAGAGGTCCGGCTCATTGAGATCGATTTGCAGATTGTTGTGCACCACCAGCGGCGACAACGTTTTTTCTGGCCCACTGCCAGCATATTGCAACGCCCAGACGCCAGCGGAAAGCAGTGCTATTGCGCCAAAACCTACAAGACCATAGAACCGCCAGCCTTTCGCCTTTTTTTCACCACTCATTGCCACATTCCTTGTGTATAGCCAGCCATTTTTTACGAGCACAGCAAAACTTTACCGCGCCCTAATACGACAAAAGCCCAGACTTTGCAGCCTGGACTTTTCAATTCAAACAAGGGAGATAGCTCCCTTTTGGCATGAAGAAGTAAAATTATTCTTCTTCTGGCTCGTCGTCAACGTCCACTTCCGGAGCGATTTCATCGTCCCCTTCCGCGGCACTGCCGTCGATGGTATCCAGATCTTCCTCGTCAACCGGTTCAGCAACACGTTGCAGACCCACTACGTTTTCATCTTCCGCAGTACGGATGAGGATCACGCCCTGGGTGTTACGGCCCACGATGCTGATTTCCGAAACGCGAGTACGTACCAGCGTACCGGCATCGGTGATCATCATGATCTGGTCGCAGTCATCTACCTGCACCGCGCCAACCACTAAACCGTTACGTTCGGTAACCTTGATGGAGATAACCCCTTTCGTCGCACGCGACTTAGTCGGGTATTCCGCCACTGCGGTACGTTTACCATAACCGTTCTGCGTTGCGGTGAGGATTGCGCCATCGCCACGAGGCACGATCAGAGAGACGACTTTATCGCCTTCGCCTAAACGAATACCGCGAACACCGGTGGTGTTGCAGCCCATCGCACGGACAGAAGACTCTTTAAAGCGCACCACTTTACCTTCGGCGGAGAACAGCATTACTTCGTCTTCGCCGCTGGTCAGGTCAACGCCGATCAGCTCATCGCCTTCAACCAGTTTGATCGCCACTTTACCGGCGGTACGCAGACGGTTGAATTCGGTGAGGACGGTTTTCTTCACAGTACCGTTAGCGGTCGCCATGAAGACTTTCACGCCTTCTTCAAACTCGGTCACCGGCAGGATCGCGGTGATACGTTCGTCCTGCTCCAGCGGCAGCAGGTTGACAATCGGACGACCGCGCGCGCCACGAGTGGCTTCCGGCAACTGATAGACTTTCATCGAATAGACGCGACCACGGCTGGAGAAGCACAGAATATGGTCGTGGGTGTTCGCCACCAGCAGTCGGTCAATAAAGTCTTCTTCTTTAATACGTGCGGCAGATTTGCCTTTCCCGCCACGACGCTGCGCTTCGTATTCAGAAAGCGGCTGATACTTCACGTAGCCCTGGTGAGAGAGCGTCACAACCACATCTTCCTGAGTGATCAGATCTTCCAGGTTGATGTCTGCGCTGTTGGCGGTGATTTCAGTGCGACGTTTGTCACCGAACTGTTCACGAACCAGTTCCAGCTCTTCGCGGATCACTTCCATCAGACGATCGGCACTGCCAAGAATACGCAGCAGTTCTGCGATCTGATCCAGCAGCTCTTTGTATTCGTCGAGCAGTTTTTCATGCTCAAGACCGGTCAGTTTCTGCAGACGCAGATCCAGAATTGCCTGGGCTTGCTGTTCGGTCAGATAGTACAGACCATCGCGCACGCCGAACTCTGGCTCCAGCCATTCCGGACGCGCAGCATCGTCGCCAGCACGTTCCAGCATCGCGGCAACGTTGCCCAGCTGCCACGGATTAGCCACCAGCGCAGTTTTCGCTTCTGCAGGCGTCGGCGCATGACGGATCAGTTCGATGATCGGGTCGATGTTCGCCAGCGCCACGGCTAATGCTTCAAGGATATGAGCACGATCGCGAGCTTTACGCAGTTCGAAAATAGTACGACGGGTCACCACTTCACGGCGGTGACGAACAAACGCCGCGATGATGTCTTTCAGGTTCATGATCTTCGGCTGACCATGGTGCAATGCCACCATGTTGATACCGAAAGAAACCTGCAACTGGGTCTGGGAGTAGAGGTTGTTAAGCACAACTTCACCAACCGCATCGCGTTTCACTTCAATCACGATGCGCATACCGTCTTTGTCAGACTCGTCACGCAGCGCGCTGATGCCTTCCACGCGTTTTTCTTTTACCAGTTCCGCAATCTTCTCGATCAGGCGCGCTTTGTTCACCTGATACGGAATTTCATGGACGATAATGGTTTCACGTCCGGTTTTGGCGTCAACTTCCACTTCAGCACGGGCGCGGATATATACCTTGCCGCGACCGGTACGGTAAGCTTCTTCAATACCGCGACGACCGTTAATGATTGCCGCCGTCGGGAAGTCCGGCCCCGGGATGTGTTCCATCAGCCCTTCAATGCTGATGTCTTCATCATCGATATACGCCAGACAACCGTTGATGACTTCCGTCAGGTTGTGCGGCGGGATGTTGGTTGCCATACCTACGGCGATACCGGAAGAGCCGTTCACCAGCAGGTTAGGAATTTTGGTTGGCATGACGTCGGGAATTTTTTCCGTGCCGTCATAGTTATCAACGAAATCGACCGTCTCTTTTTCGAGATCGGCCATCAGTTCATGGGCAATTTTCGCCAGACGGATTTCCGTATAACGCATTGCCGCCGCAGAGTCGCCGTCGATGGAACCGAAGTTACCCTGACCGTCTACCAGCATGTAACGCAGCGAGAATGGCTGCGCCATACGGACGATCGTGTCATAAACCGCCGAGTCACCATGGGGATGGTATTTACCGATTACGTCACCAACGACACGGGCAGATTTTTTATAGGCTTTGTTCCAGTCATTGCCTAGTACGTTCATGGCGTAAAGTACGCGACGGTGTACCGGCTTCAGGCCATCTCGGACATCTGGCAGCGCACGGCCAACAATGACCGACATCGCATAATCCAGATAGGAGCTCTTCAGCTCTTCCTCAATGTTGACCGGTGTAATTTCTCTCGCAAGGTCGCTCATCTAACCGCTATCCCTCTACTGTATCCCGGATTCAAAGGTCGCAAATTATAACACAGCCGCGCAGTTTGAGGTAAACCTATACGCTTTATTCACATCCAATGCCTGATATACTCGTTTGTCTTGCCAATTACGGAGTAGAAGTGCCAATGAATGCCGAAAAATCGCCGGTAAACCATAACGTAGACCACGAAGAGATCGCTAAATTTGAAGCTGTCGCCTCCCGCTGGTGGGATCTTGAAGGTGAGTTCAAACCGCTGCACCGCATTAACCCGCTGCGTCTGGGCTATATTGCCGAGCGTGCTGGCGGTTTATTTGGCAAAAAGGTGCTCGATGTCGGTTGTGGCGGCGGCATTCTGGCCGAGAGTATGGCGCGCGAAGGCGCGACGGTGACCGGTCTGGATATGGGCTTTGAGCCATTGCAGGTGGCAAAGTTGCACGCGCTGGAAAGTGGCATTCAGGTAGAGTACGTGCAGGAAACCGTGGAAGAGCACGCGGCAAAACATGCCGGGCAGTATGATGTGGTGACCTGCATGGAGATGCTGGAGCACGTTCCCGATCCGCAGTCAGTGGTTAGAGCCTGTGCGCAACTGGTGAAACCGGGCGGCGATGTTTTTTTCTCGACGCTTAACCGCAACGGCAAGTCGTGGCTGATGGCGGTGGTTGGTGCTGAATATATTTTGCGCATGGTGCCCAAAGGCACGCACGACGTGAAGAAATTTATAAAACCGGCAGAACTGCTGGGCTGGGTGGATCAGACAAGCCTCAAAGAGCGTCATATGACCGGGCTGCATTATAACCCGATCACTAATTCCTTTAAGCTCGGCCCCGGCGTGGACGTGAACTATATGCTGCACACGCAGAATAAGTGAGGTTGTTGTTTTGCCGCGCCAATGCCTGATGCGACGCTTGCCGCGTCTTATCAGGCCTACAAATGCTCCCGTAGGCCAGATAAGGCGTTTTGAACTGAACCCCAAAACCTGGACAGTTTCAGTTAACCGGCTTTTTGATGCTCAGTCCGGTATTCTACCGGACTGAGTCCCCCAAGACTGAGTTTTATTCTTTTTTGAT
>NZ_JBJQJO010000009.1:0-211064 GCF_046487395.1 Escherichia sp. WS1450 | reverse complement strand
GCACGTGATACATGGTACAGGTCACTGGAATATGATAATTTTCCGGAAATCAGTGAAGCGAACATTCTGAGCACATTTGAACAACTGCACCAGAATAAGGATGAAGTGTTTAAGCGGGGAGTGATTAACGTCTTCAGGGAACTGAGCTGGAATTATAAAACCAACTCTCCCTGTAAATTTGGAAGTAAAATCATTATCAACAATCTGGTGAGATGGGACCGGTGGGGATTTCATCTTATCACCGGACAACAGACTGACCGACTCGCCGACCTGGAAAGAATGCTACATCTGTTCAGCGGCACCCCCATCCCCGGCAACGGGAAAAACATAACCATTCATCAGGATGGCACATCCAGTCTGTTCAGGGTAAAGAGTGCTATGAAGATGAGATGTTCAGTATCAGATACTTTAAGAAGGGCTCCGCGCATATCACGTTTAAACATCCGGAACTAATGGAAAGCTGAACTGGTAATTTCTAAGTATCTGCCCTCTAATTCGATTTCGTAATACAGAACATCGAGTCAAACAGAATAATGGAGGAAGACAGAAAAAAGAGGAAAAATAGCACCAGAAGAATTCGAACTGCGCAAGGGGCCTTATTGGTGGCCCCTAAAAAACACAAACAAAACAACAAATGAAAAAACAATAGATTATACATCTAGTTTTATTCCTAAGGAGAGATGATGCGCCATTGTGTGTGGTTGCTGGGATTGTTATCGCTGTTTTCTTTGGCAACACATGCCAGTGACTGGCAGGAAATTAAAAATGAGGCCAAAGGGCAAACCGTCTGGTTTAACGCCTGGGGCGGCGATACGGCAATTAACCGCTATCTCGACTGGGTTAGCGGCGAGATGAAAACCCATTACGCTATAAACCTGAAGATTGTTCGTCTCGCGGATGCCGCAGACGCGGTGAAGCGCATTCAGACCGAAGCTGCTGCCGGACGCAAAACAGGCGGTTCGGTGGATCTGCTCTGGGTGAACGGCGAAAACTTCCGCACCTTAAAAGAGGCCAATTTATTACAAACAGGCTGGGCGGAGACTCTGCCCAACTGGCGCTATGTCGACACACAGCTGCCGGTGCGGGAAGATTTTTCAGTGCCTACAGAAGGGGCTGAATCGCCCTGGGGCGGCGCACAACTGACGTTTATCGCCCGCCGCGATGTTACGCCACAGCCACCACAAACGCCGCAAGCGTTGCTGGAGTTTGCTAAAGCCAATCCCGGCACGGTTACCTATCCGCGCCCACCGGACTTTACCGGCACGGCGTTTCTTGAACAGTTGCTGATTATGCTGACGCCAGACCCCGCCGCGTTAAAAGAAGCGCCGGACGATGCGACTTTCGCCCGTGTCACTGCGCCCTTGTGGCAATATCTTGATACGCTGCATCCGTATTTATGGCGCGAAGGAAAGGATTTTCCGCCTTCGCCTGCACGGATGGATGCCCTGCTAAAAGCCGGTACATTGCGCCTGTCGCTGACCTTTAACCCTGCTCATGCGCAGCAAAAAATTGCCAGCGGCGATTTACCCGCCAGCAGTTACAGCTTTGGCTTTAGCGAGGGAATGATTGGCAACGTGCATTTCGTCACCATTCCTGCTAACGCGAATGCCAGTGCTGCGGCGAAGGTTGTCGCCAATTTCCTGCTCTCACCCGATGCACAACTGCGTAAAGCAGACCCTGCTGTCTGGGGCGATCCTTCGGTTCTCGATCCGCAAAAACTGCCTGACGGGCAGCGCGAAAAATTGCAATCAAGAATGCCGCAGGATCTGCCGCCGGTACTGGCTGAACCGCACGCAGGTTGGGTAAATGCGCTGGAACAAGAATGGCTACACCGTTACGGTACGCATTAATCTTTTTGCTGTGGGCGATGGTAGCGGTGATTTATGCACCGCTGATCCCGGCAGCTCTCACGCTGATATCGCCTGCTTTGTCGTTGACACACTGGCAGACGTTATTTGCCGACCCGCAGTTACCGCAGGCATTACTGGCAACGCTGGTGTCGACAACCATCGCAGCGGTCGGCGCTTTGTTGATTGCCCTGCTGGTGGTTGTGGCGCTGTGGCCTGGGCCGAAATGGCAGCGTATGTGCGCCCGTCTGCCGTGGCTGCTCGCCATTCCCCATGTGGCTTTTGCCACCAGCGCCCTTCTGCTCTTTGCTGACGGAGGGCTGCTTTATGACTATTTCCCATATTTCACTCCGCCAATGGACAAATTGGGTATTGGGCTGGGCTTTACCCTGGCGGTGAAAGAAAGCGGATTTCTGCTGTGGATCTTAGCGGCAGTATTGAGCGAAAAACGGCTGTTGCAGCAACTCATTGTGCTGGATTCGCTGGGCTACAGCCGCTGGCAATGCCTGAACTGGCTACTGTTGCCCTCCGTCGCGCCTGCGCTGGCAATGGCGATGCTGGCGATTGTTGCCTGGTCGCTGTCGGTCGTGGATGTGGCGATTATTCTTGGGCCAGGTAATCCCCCGACGCTGGCAGTAATTAGCTGGCAGTGGTTAACTCAGGGCGACGCCGATCAACAAGGGAAAGGCGCACTCGCCAGCCTGCTGCTGATGCTGTTACTCGCCGCCTACGTTTTGCTGGGCTATCTGCTATGGCGTGGCTGGCGGCGTACTATTCCCCGCGTAGATGGCGTTCGTAAGCCTGCCACGCCTTTATTGCCAGGGATTACGCTGGCGATTTTTTTACCCTTAACCGGTGTGCTGTGTGTGGTTCTGCTGGCGATCCTCGCGGATCAGTCGACGATCAATAGTGAAGCGCTCATCAACAGCCTGACAATGGGGCTGGTGGCGACATTCATCGCTTTGCTCCTGTTACTGCTGTGGCTGGAATGGGGGCCACAGCGTCGCCAGTTGTGGCTATGGTTGCCCATTTTATTACCCGCTCTGCCACTGGTGGCGGGCCAGTACATGCTGGCGCTATGGCTGAACATAGATGGGAGCTGGACAGCGGTGGTCTGGGGGCATCTGCTGTGGGTAATGCCGTGGATGCTGTTTATCCTGCAACCCGCCTGGCTGCGCATTGATTCACGGTTAATTTTGATTGCGCAAACACTGGGCTGGTCGCGGGCCAAAATCTTCTTTTACGTGAAATGCCCACTCATGTTGCGCCCTGCGCTGATTACCTTCGCGGTGGGATTTTCAGTCAGTATTGCGCAGTATATGCCGACGCTGTGGCTGGGCGCGGGGCGTTTTCCGACGCTCACCACTGAAGCGGTGGCATTAAGCAGCGGCGGCAGCAACGGTATTCTCGCCGCCCAGGCTTTATGGCAACTTCTATTACCGCTTATTATTTTTGCCCTGACCGCGTTAGTCGCAAAATGGGTAGGTTATGTCAGACAAGGACTCCGCTAATGCTCTGCGTGAAAAATGTTTCGCTACGTTTACCAGAAAGCCGCTTGCTGACAAACGTTAACTTTACGGTGGATAAAGGTGACATTGTCACGTTAATGGGGCCGTCTGGCTGTGGAAAATCCACACTGTTTTCATGGATGATTGGTGCGCTGGCCGGACAGTTTTCTTGTACAGGTGAGCTATGGCTCAATGAGCAACGGATTGACATGCTATCCACCGCACAGCGTCAGATTGGCATTCTTTTCCAGGATGCACTGTTATTTGACCAGTTCAGCGTCGGGCAAAATTTACTGCTGGCTCTGCCAGCGGCACTCAAAGGTGTTGCAAGGCGCGATGCGGTAAATGATGCGCTGGAGCGTGCGGGGCTTGGCGGTATGTTCCATCAGGATCCTGCCACTTTGTCTGGCGGTCAGCGAGCGCGCGTTGCTCTGCTTCGCGCCCTTCTCGCTCAGCCAAAAGCGTTGCTACTGGATGAGCCATTCAGCCGTCTTGATGTAGCTCTGCGCGATAATTTTCGCCAGTGGGTGTTCAGCGAAGTTCGCGCCCTGGCGATCCCCGTCGTTCAGGTAACGCACGATCTCCAGGATGTTCCTGCTGATAGTTCTGTTCTGGATATGGCGCAGTGGTCAGAAAATTACAACAAACTGCGATAACGCAAAGTTTTTCCCAATGCGTCAGTTCAGAATGGCGCACTCAAAACTACAATGTCGGGATTTTCGATGAAACGTGTTTCTCAAATGACCGTGCTGGCAATGGCTTTAGGGCTGGCTTGCGCTTCTTCGTGGGCCGCTGAACTGGCGAAGCCTCTTACACTTGACCAGCTTCAACAACAAAATGGCAAAGCGATAGATACTCGCCCCAGCGCGTTTTATAACGGCTGGCCACAAACCTTAAATGGCCCTTCTGGTCATGAACCTGCCGCCTTAAACCTCTCTGCTAGCTGGCTCGACAAAATGAGCACCGAACAGCTTAACGCGTGGATCAAGCAACATAACCTGAAAGCCGATGCTCCGGTCGCATTGTATGGCAATGACAAAGATGTCAACGCGGTAAAAGCGCGCCTGCAAAAAGCAGGTTTTACGCATATCTCCATCCTGAGTGACGCGCTAAGCGAACCTTCCCGTCTGCAAAAACTGCCGCACTTTGAGCAGCTGGTTTATCCGCAATGGCTGCACGACCTGCAACAAGGTAAAGAGGTTACGGCGAAACCTGCCGGTGACTGGAAAGTCATTGAAGCGGCCTGGGGCGCTCCTAAGCTTTACCTTATCAGCCATATTCCCGGCGCTGACTACATCGATACCAACGAAGTTGAAAGCGAGCCGCTGTGGAACAAAGTTTCTGACGAACAACTTAAAGCAATGCTGGCGAAGCACGGCATTCGTCATGACACCACGGTCATTCTGTACGGGCGTGATGTTTACGCCGCAGCGCGTGTGGCGCAAATTATGCTCTACGCTGGCGTGAAAGATGTCCGCCTGCTGGATGGCGGCTGGCAAACCTGGTCCGACGCGGGACTGCCCGTTGAGCGCGGAACGCCACCGAAAGTGAAAGCGGAACCGGATTTCGGCGTGAAGATCCCGGCACAACCGCAACTAATGCTTGATATGGAACAGGCGCGTGGACTGCTGCATCGCCAGGATGCATCGCTGGTGAGCATTCGTTCGTGGCCAGAATTTATCGGTACGACCAGCGGTTACAGCTATATTAAACCAAAAGGTGAAATAGCCGGAGCACGTTGGGGACACGCTGGTAGCGACTCGACGCATATGGAAGATTTCCATAACCCGGATGGCACCATGCGTAGCGCCGATGATATTACCGCTATGTGGGAAGCATGGAATATCAAACCAGATCAGCAAGTTTCATTCTACTGCGGCACCGGCTGGCGCGCGTCCGAAACCTTTATGTACGCACGAGCAATGGGCTGGAATAACGTCTCCGTTTACGACGGCGGCTGGTACGAATGGAGCAGCGATCCAAAAAATCCGGTAGCAACCGGTGAACGCGGCCCGGACAGCAGCAAATAACATTGCAATTACTGACGCTGGAGCGACTTCAGCGTCAGATACCCACTCCATACCCGCGTAAAGGTCGTCATCCAGCACAGCGCACCAAATACCCACGCAAACCACGGAAAACAGGCCGGAAAGAGGCAACTCAGGACAAACAGCAAAATCGTCTCGCTGCCTTCGGTTAACCCGCCCAGATAATAAAACGATTTATGCGCATAACCGGGATTATCAATCTGATGTTTCGCCGCCAGCGCAGCAAAAGCGAGAAAACTGCTGCCCGTGCCGATAAACGCAAACAGCAGCCAGCCGCCTGCCAGGGCGTTTTGCTCCGGTGCGGCGAGGATAAACCCAAAAGGCACCAGTGCGTAAAAAAGAAAATCGAGAGAAATATCGAGAAAGCCGCCCGCGTCGGTAAGTTCTCTTCGCCGCGCCAACGCGCCGTCCAGACCATCAAGCAGCCTGTTCAACAAAATGACGATTAGCGCCGCCAGATACCAGCCCAGCGCCAGAAACGGCAGTGCCAGCACGCCGATGGCAAATCCCACTAATGTTAAACCATCTGGCGTAATGCCGGGTTTATCCAGCACCTTCACACACTTATGCAACAAAGGTTTAATTCGGGGATGAAGATGGCGGTCTAACACAGGCACTCCTTAAATATAAAGCCTTTCTGATTGAGCAACAGTGCGGATATTATGGCATTTTTCGCTTATCTGCCCGTGTGTAATTTATGAATATGATTGAAGTTGTTGCCGCCATCATCGAACGTGATGGCAAAATTTTACTCGCGCAACGCCCCGCCCATAGCGATCAGGCGGGATTATGGGAGTTTGCTGGTGGTAAAGTCGAGCCGGATGAAAGCCAGCGGCAGGCGCTGGTGCGTGAGTTACGCGAAGAATTGGGCATCGAAGCAACTGTGGGTGAGTATGTTGCCAGCCATCAGCGAGAAGTGTCGGGGCGGATTATCCATCTTCATGCCTGGCACGTACCCGACTTCCACGGGACGTTACAGGCACATGAACATCAGGCGCTGGTCTGGTGCTCACCTGAAGAGGCGCTGCAATATCCTCTGGCCCCTGCTGACATTCCATTATTAGAGGCGTTTATGGCTTTACGCGCCGCCAGACCAGCGGATTAGTGCTAAGGGTTTTGTCATCCCGCTGGCATTGCAGCAGTATTCCTTCGGCTTTAATTACCGCCCCTTCAGAATAATTTTGATCCTGATAAACGCAGCACTGAGTACAGGGCTGCGCTGACTGCCCGCCTGAACTGAACACTTCTGGCGGTACGTTCACCTCCACGTCCGGACGATAATGCGGGTTAGCCAGTGCAATTAATGGAAATGCTAATACTACGGCGAACAATGCTCGACTCACAGGGAACTCCTTAACGTTATTGTCTCTGCTACTAATAACGGTAGCCGGGCGGCATAACTTTAGCGTCTGAGTTATCGCATTTGGTTATGAGATTACTCTCGTTATTAATTTGCTTTCCTGGGTCATTTTTTTCTTGCTTACCGTCACATTCTTGATGGTATAGTCGAAAACTGCAAAAGCACATGACATAAACAACATAAGCACAATCGTATTAATATATAAGGGTTTTATATCTATGGATCAGACATATTCTCTGGAGTCATTCCTCAACCATGTCCAAAAGCGCGACCCGAATCAAACCGAGTTCGCGCAAGCCGTTCGTGAAGTAATGACCACACTCTGGCCTTTTCTTGAACAAAATCCAAAATATCGTCAGATGTCATTACTGGAGCGTCTGGTTGAACCGGAGCGCGTGATCCAGTTTCGCGTGGTATGGGTTGACGATCGCAACCAGGTACAGGTCAACCGTGCATGGCGCGTGCAGTTCAGCTCCGCCATCGGCCCGTACAAAGGCGGTATGCGCTTCCATCCGTCAGTTAACCTCTCCATTCTCAAATTCCTCGGCTTCGAACAAACCTTCAAAAATGCCCTGACTACCCTGCCGATGGGCGGTGGTAAAGGCGGTAGCGATTTTGACCCGAAAGGTAAAAGCGAAGGCGAAGTGATGCGTTTCTGCCAGGCGCTGATGACTGAACTGTATCGCCACCTGGGCGCGGATACCGACGTTCCGGCAGGTGATATCGGCGTTGGTGGTCGTGAAGTCGGCTTTATGGCGGGGATGATGAAAAAGCTCTCCAACAATACCGCCTGCGTCTTCACCGGTAAGGGCCTTTCATTTGGCGGCAGTCTTATTCGCCCGGAAGCTACCGGCTACGGTCTGGTTTATTTCACAGAAGCAATGCTAAAACGCCACGGTATGGGTTTTGAAGGGATGCGCGTTTCCGTTTCTGGCTCCGGCAACGTCGCCCAATACGCTATCGAAAAAGCGATGGAATTTGGTGCTCGTGTGATCACTGCGTCAGACTCCAGTGGCACTGTAGTTGATGAAAGCGGATTCACGAAAGAGAAACTGGCGCGTCTTATCGAAATCAAAGCCAGCCGCGATGGTCGAGTGGCTGATTACGCCAAAGAATTTGGTCTTGTCTATCTCGAAGGCCAACAGCCGTGGTCTGTACCAGTTGATATCGCCCTGCCTTGCGCCACCCAGAACGAACTGGATGTTGACGCCGCGCATCAGCTTATCGCCACTGGCGTTAAAGCCGTCGCCGAAGGGGCAAATATGCCGACCACCATCGAAGCGACTGAACTGTTCCAGCAGGCAGGCGTACTGTTTGCACCGGGTAAAGCGGCTAATGCTGGCGGTGTAGCAACATCGGGCCTGGAAATGGCGCAAAACGCTGCGCGCCTGGGCTGGAAAGCCGAGAAAGTTGACGCACGTTTGCATCACATCATGCTGGATATCCACCATGCCTGTGTCGAGCATGGTGGTGAAGGTGAGCAAACCAACTACGTGCAGGGTGCGAACATTGCCGGTTTTGTGAAGGTTGCCGATGCGATGCTGGCGCAGGGTGTAATTTAATCGTTATTATAATCGTCTGGTTTTCCTTATAACCAGACGATTTTCCCTGAGTTAATTAAATCCTTAGCAGACGTTTGCAATTTGCAGCCGTTTGTTCTGCATCCTGGATATCCTGTTCCGACATTAAGCATCGCAACGCATCTTTTTCAATCCAGGGGTTGTTATTTCCGGCAATTGTTAGCCACATCCATGCTTGTTTATTATCAATTTTAGTGCCTGTCCCCTGAGCATACATTGCCGCAGTCTGGTGCTGCGCCTCGGTCGACCCTAAACGCGCCGCTTTTTCGTACCAGTGCAGCGCATGATTTTCATCTTTTATGGTATCTTTTGTACCGTACAGATACATTTCGGCTAACAAAAATATCGCCTCTATTTGCCCACGCTGCGCTGCACCAGTAATCCATTGAATAGCCTCTGCGTTATTTTCAGGATCATCATTGTTGGTTAAATAATATTTCCCCAATTCATACATGGCCTCCCCTGCCCCATCTGTCCCATTTTTTGCTACTTTGGTAAACCAGTACAGCGCTTTTTCCTGGTCCTGTAGAATACTCTCACTTTCGCTATACAACCTGGCAGTATGATATTGCGCATATAAATATCCCTGTTCTGCTGATTGCAAAAGCCAACGATGGGCCTGTACCTTATTACGTGCCACACCAATCCCGTGTATATACATTTGTCCCAAATCATACTGGGCACGCTCATGTCCTTGTGTGGCGGCAGATAAATACCACCGTAATGCTTCTTCATAATTTCGTAATGGCTCAACAGCGAAGCGTGAGATACGGGCAATCTCATATTGCGCAGATGCGTTGCCATTTTTGGCAGCAAGTAAAAACCATTTTCGTGCCTCACTAATATTCTTATCCGTGCCCCTTCCATCGCGATACATGATGCCCAGCGCATACTGAGCATCGATAACATTATGCTGCGCGGCGCGGGTAAACCAGTTAAAGGCTAATTTTAGATCCTGTGAAACCTCATCACCTTCATAATACATTTTGCCAAGAGAATACCAGGCAAGTGAATAGCCTTGCTCTGCAGCATGTAAGCAGGACTGGAATACAGAAGATGGATAATAAAAAAGACCTTTTAATTTTATGGCATTTAGCAACTTTTTATATCCACTATGATGTTGCATTGCTAAATTATTGAAGCGTTCTGTTAATTTCCACTTGCGAATCATTTTTTCTTTTCGCCAGGAATATGATAAACGCTCTATTAACAATGCCATATAGTTGTCTGATAGTTCAAATCCAGCGACTTTATTTAATACTGCGATATCAAACCATTTCAGGCTCTCTTCATTATCCTTTAATGATTGATAAATCGTAGCCATTTCCTTCCCGTTTTCCATTTCTTCCAGTGGAGACGAGTTACTGCCAAAGAAAGGGGTAATTTGTTTTTCGATTCGTGAATAAAGAAGACAACTTTCGTTAATTTCTGTCTGGATAGCTGGTTGACGGCTGCCTGCAACTAAATGCCATCTGAACGTTTGTGCAGCAGCGAGAGTTAATAATGGCCGGAATACCCGATGAAGATGCAGTAATAACGCTTCTTCAAAGCTCATTCGTGAGCTGAGATCTTTTTTCTCAAGGAAAGATAACGCCTTAGCAAGTTGCATGGGGGCGTGTTCGGGGGTTGCTTCATTCTCCTCACAGAGCATATCCAGCACGGCTTGCCAGGTGAATTCCTCCTCTGATTTAATAGTGACATCAGGAAGTGGATGACCAGAAAAGGTGTTGAGTGCGCGAAATGTCATCACAGGACGAGGATGAACAATACCCCTGGATATATTGATCGGTTGCTCTTCTTCCTCTTCTTGCCACTGATCTTCGTCGTCATAACGTAAAGCCTGTTCATAAGCATCGTGCAATTGTTGCCAGGCTTCGGGAGAATCTTCCGGGCGGCAATTTTTTACCAGTTGCGCATAACGACGCTTAATATCTCGTTCTTCCGCGCCAGGTTGTAAACCTAATATTTCCCAGCAGTTCATTGTAGACGCTCCCATTCCAGAGAGTCTAATGTCGGTTCAACTTTAGCCCGAAAATCAGCTAGTTGATCAGGATCCTGCTTCTCGAGTAGATAACTGAATTGACGAGAGCAATTGCTTATCCAGTCTCGTGTTTCCGCCAGGGTGAGTTGACAGAGATTATCAAGACGGGCAATAAAGGCCTGGTTTATCTGTTCATCGCGTGGGTGAATTTTTAACAGGCTTAATTTGGACAACGACTGCTGTATTTGTTCTGCCGTTAATGCCCCTGGGTTCTGTTCAATAACCAGACTATTTTTAGCCCCTGTCAGTGGCACGCTGATATCGACATCAAGAATACCGTTAATGTCGTACGTAAAACGAACATCAATACGCACATTACCGGCCGGTTTTGGCGGAACATTCACTGACAACTCCGCAAGGAAAATATTATCACCCACCATCCTGCTTTCACCCTGGTAGATTTTAAAATTAACCTCTGTTTGTTGATCATGTGCCGTATAAAAGGCACGAACGCGACTACAAGGAATACTTCGGTTACGCTCAATAACGGGTGCAAAATAGCCTGATTCGCGGGTATGCCCCAGCGATTTAGAGGTATCAACGCCAAGTGTATAAGGGCAAACATCGGTCACTACTACATCTTGTAATTCGCTGTGCCGCGCTTTAAGTGCGGCCTGAATAGCCGCGCCCTGAGCAATGACTTCATCCGGGTTTAAATGCATTGCCGGTATACGACCAAAAAGTTGTGTCACAAGTTTGCGAATCAGCGGCATACGTGTAGTGCCACCCACAAGAACAACCTGGTCTAATTGGCTAATATTAATTTTTGCATCGCGAATTGCCCGTTCCAGTGGCATACGGATTCGCTCGAAAAATGCCTGTAATAAAAATTCAAATTTTTCTGTGGTCAGATGCCAGTAATATCGCCTTCCTTCAATCTCCACACTGAAAGTTGCTTCGTCACGCATACTAAGCACGCGTTTGACACGCTCAGCCTCAATGCGTAAATGGCGTTGGAGTGTCGGTTCACGCCATTCAATATTTTCAGGAAGATCCATACGTGAGCAATATGCATCGATCAGGATATCGACAATATCTTCACCACCTAAAAAGTTATCCCCGGCACTGGCTCGTACTTCCATAATATTGTCAAACAACTCCAGTATGGAGATATCAAACGTACCACCACCTAAATCGAATACCAAAAATTGATGTTCATCATCTTTATTATGCAAACCATACGCCAGTGCAGCGGCGGTTGGTTCGTTAATTAAACGTTCGACGTTTAAGCCTGCCATTGAAGCTGCCAATTTTGTTGCTTTGCGTTGCACATCACCAAAATAAGCAGGTACGCTAATTACTGCTTCTGTTATCTCTTCACCTAAATAGCTTTCAGCATCATCTTTTAGCTGACGCAGTATCAGCGATGAGAGTTCCTCTGCCCGAAATTCACGTCCGCCCAATTTAAACGTCTTTGATGTGCCCATCATGCGTTTAAAATTGGCTGCACAGTTTTGTGGTTTGATGAGTTGCAGGTCACGAGCTGCCTCCCCTGTCAAAACCATACCATCTTCGTCAACACAAACTACGCTGGGTGTTAAAAACTTGCCTAACGCATTGGGGATCAGTTCACTTTGTCCATTTCGCCATACCGCTGCCAGACTGTTAGTCGTCCCGAGGTCAATACCGATAATCATAATTATCCTCTTCAAATAAATGAACTGATCATTTTATAGAGCAGTTATATATATTCATTTTGTGAATAATGTTCACAATCCCTGCGTTTAAAAATAATTTATAATGATGCAATCCATAACATAACTTACGTGAATATAAAGATATTTCGTTTATAATTTTAGCTGTGGGTACTTATATCATATACTCTAAATAATTCGATTTGTAGGAAGGCAGCAAGTAAGTGAATCCCGAGGAGCTTACATAAGTAAGTGACTGGGCTGAACGACAAATCCGCATGGAGCGGATTTGAACGCTGCTTTCAGCGGCCCCGTAAGGGGTGAGGCCCATGGATGGGCCGAATAACCCGCAGACGCAGCACATGCAACTTGAAGCATGACGAGTATAACCAATAAAGCCAATGGCGGAATATCTACCATTGGCTTTGTTTTAGAGTGGAAAACGAATTAATTAGCAGAATCCGTATTATCTTTTTTGGGCTTTGCCGCTTTTTTCACACGATTATTGGGTGCTTTTTTAACAGCCCCCCCACCTGGTGCCACAATTCCTCTAAACCGTCTGACCGGAGTGCTACGAGCCTGATCAATCAGTTGGTAAAGCGTCCCCACCAACGGCTGCATAAAGTCCTGATAGCGACACTGCTTTTCGCTGATTTGCGTCAGCACCGATTCCCAGTGCGCGGTCATGTCCGGTCTCGTTGCCATCTCCGGCAGCGAATGGAATAACGCTTTTCCAGCGTCGGTGGAGTGGATATAGCGCCCTTTTTTGGTCAGGAAACCACGCTTGAACAACAGTTCAATAATCCCGGCACGTGTTGCTTCTGTCCCCAGACCATCGGTAGCACGGAGGATCTTTTTCAGATCTTTGTCCTGCACAAAGCGCGCGATCCCGGTCATCGCCGAAAGCAGTGTTGCATCGGTAAAATGGCGCGGCGGCTGCGTTTGCCGCTCTACCACTTCACCTTTTTCACACAGCAACTCATCGCCTTTCGCCACCACAGGCAGCGGCGTGCCATCGTTTTCTTCATCGCGCTCTTTGCTGCCTAACAGCGTGCGCCAGCCTGCTTCGGCAAGAAAACGGGCTTTAGCGACAAATTTACCTTTGGCTATTTCCAGTTCGATAACACACTTGCGGAACACCGCATCCGGGCAGAACTGCATCAAATACTGACGGGCAATCAGGTTATAGACCTTCGCTTCGTTCTCCGTCAGGTTGATCGCAGAACTCCGTGCGGTCGGGATGATGGCGTGGTGCGCATCGACCTTTTTGTCATCCCAGCAGCGGTTGCGTATATCTGGATCGACCACTGGCTGCGGTAACAAGTCCGGTGCATGAACGCTGATGGCATTCATCACTGCGTGGCGTCCGGCAAAATGCTCTTCCGGCAGATAGCGACAATCGGAACGCGGATAAGTGATTAGCTTGTGCGTTTCGTACAACTTCTGGCAGATATCAAGCACGTTCTGCGCACTCAGACCAAAGCGTTTTGCCGCTTCAATCTGCAACGCCGAAAGCGAAAACGGCAGCGGTGCGGATTCTGATTCCCGTTTATCGTTATAGCTGGTGACAATAGCCGGTTGGCCGCTGATGCGGTTGACCACATGCTCCGCCAGCGGACGATGTAACAAGCGCCCTTCTTCATCCTGATAAGGTTCACACGCTTCGCTCGGTTGCCAGATAGCGGTAAACCGCTCATCGGCAGGTGTCACGATATGCGCTTTGACTTCAAAGAAATCTTTCGCCACGAAGTTTTCAATCTCTTCGTCGCGGCGCACTACCAGCCCGAGCACGGGCGTCTGCACGCGTCCCACGGAAAGTACGCCCTGATAACCGGCATTGCGACCGAGAATAGTATACGCACGGGTCATATTGATGCCGTACAGCCAGTCGGCACGCGCTCGCGCCAGCGCAGAAACGCACAGCGGTACAAACTCACTGTTGGAACGAAGACGGTCGATCGCCCGCTCAACCGCCTGCGGGTTCAGGTCGTTTATCAAGCAACGCTGCACCTGCTGGCGCTTTTCCGGTGCCAGTTGCAGATAGTCCAGCACTTCATCCACCAGTAATTGCCCTTCGCGATCCGGGTCACCGGCGTGAACGATTTCGCTGGCTTCATGCAGGAAGCGTTTGATGACATTAAGTTGTTTAGTCACGGAGGGTCGGGGCTGTAATTGCCACTTTTCCGGGACAATCGGCAAATCAGCAAGATTCCAGCGCGCATAGCGGCTGTCGTAGGCGTCTGGCTGCGCCTGCTCAAGCAGGTGACCGATACACCAGGTCACCACCTGACCATTACCGCACTCGATAAAGCCATCGCCTTTCCGATGCGGTTTGGGCAGGACATCAGCAATGGCGCGCGCCAGACTCGGTTTTTCGGCAATAAACAACCGCATTGAATTAACGGATCTCAACCATGGCACGACCGCCGCGCGCTGGCACCAGTTCGCCAATCGCCGTCAGTTCAATGCCAAACTCGGCGGCTGTAGCTTTGACCTCATTTTCTGCTTCCGGCATGACCGCCAGCAGCAGACCGCCAGAAGTTTGCGGATCGCACAGCAGATCGCGCACTTCACGCGGCATTTCACCCATCAGATGACCGTAGCTGGCAAAGTTACGTTCGGTGCCGCCAGGCACTGCGCCCAACTTAATGTACTCTTCAACCCCCGGCAGTTTCGGGATCGCTTCATAGTCGACGCGCGCCTGCACACCAGCCCCCTGACACATTTCGCTTAAATGCCCCAGCAGACCAAAGCCCGTAACGTCGGTCATCGCTTTTACGCCTTCGATGTTGGCAAAGGACGCGCCTGCGATGTTCATCCGGCACATCACTTCCGTCGCCAGTCCCTGATGTTCTGGTTTCAGCAGTGATTTTTTCTCAGCCGTGGTAAGAACGCCGATCCCCAGCGGTTTCGTCAGGAACAGTTTACATCCGGCTTGTGCGGTACTGTTTTTCTTCACTCGCTCGGTCGGTACGATCCCCGTTACCGCCAGACCAAAAATCGGCTCCGGCGCATCGATGGAGTGACCGCCAGCCAGCGCAATACCCGCCTGACGGCATGCATAGCGTCCACCTTCGGTTACTTCGCGGGCAATTTCAGGGGATAGTTTGTTAATAGGCCAGCCGAGGATCGCAATCGCCATAATCGGTTTGCCACCCATCGCGAAGATATCACTGATGGCGTTAGTCGCCGCAATGCGGCCAAAATCGAAAGGATTATCAACGATCGGCATAAAGAAGTCGGTGGTACTGATAACGCTGGTGCCATTGCCCAGATCGTACACCGCCGCATCGTCGCGGGTTTCATTACCCACAAGCAAATTCGGATCAACAAACTTCGCCTGCTCACTGTGCAGGATAGTTTCCAACACTTTTGGGGAAATTTTACAGCCGCAACCAGCTCCGTGGCTGTATTGGGTCAAACGAATCGAGTTCTCGCTCATGGACATCTCCTGTCAATGCAATCCGGGTATGGTAACCCTCATTCCGTGAAGTGATAAGTGAGAGTGTCTGAATTCCTGCGCCTTTGCTCACAATCCAGACAGTTTCGCGACAATTATCAGAAATAAGTGACAAACGGCGTCGGGTCCGGGACGTTAATCGACGTAGATGCTTTCAGCTGCGGCGTACCAAGGTAGAGAAAACCGACAATTTTATCCTGCTCACGGCAACCGAATGCTTCACGCACTACCGGACTTTCAGTTAATGCGCCACTGCGCCAGATGCCGCCAAACCCCTGGGCAACTGCTGCCATTTGCATCGCCATGACCGCGCATCCCGCAGACATTTCCTGTTCCCAGCGCGGGACTTTATGATTCTCTTCGCATTTCGCCACCACCGTGATGATGAGCGGTGCGCGGTACGGCGCATTACGGGCTTTGTCGATGGCTTTGTCATCACTACCGGCAGCAATCGCCCCCTGCTCCAGAACGGCGCTGAAACGCTCGCGCCCTTCCCCTTCAATCACAAAAAAATGCCACGGTTGCATGGACTTATGGTCCGGCGCACGCATCCCCGCACGCAGGATGTTTTGCAGTTGTTCATCCGTTGGCGCGGGTTCAGCCAGGCGGGAGGCGCTACGGCGATTGATCAATAGTTCGAGTGCATCCATTTGATTAACTCCTGTCGTGATATTTATTCACAAAATTAACACGAGAGTGGATTTTGTTACAGCACAGTCCGCAATTCCTGCTGACAAGTGCCGGTTGGGTCATTACGATAACCACATCTATTGCGCCTGTGACAGGTGTGACCTTAAGTTGGGAGAATACATGCGAACCCTTTGGCGATTTATTGCCGGATTTTTTAAATGGACGTGGCGTCTGCTGAATTTCGTCCGTGAAATGGTACTTAACCTGTTCTTTATTTTTCTCGTACTGGTTGGTGTGGGGATTTGGATGCAGGTCAGTGGTGGTGATTCGAAAGAAACGGCCAGTCGTGGCGCACTGCTGCTGGACATTTCTGGTGTGATCGTCGATAAACCCGACAGTTCTCAGCGGTTTAGTAAATTAAGCCGCCAACTGCTTGGTGCCAGTTCCGATCGTCTGCAGGAAAACTCACTGTTTGATATCGTCAATACCATTCGCCAGGCGAAGGATGACCGCAATATCACAGGTATCGTGATGGATCTGAAAAACTTCGCAGGCGGCGACCAACCGTCTATGCAGTACATCGGCAAAGCCCTGAAAGAGTTTCGTGACAGCGGGAAACCGGTTTATGCCGTTGGCGAGAACTACAGCCAGGGGCAATATTATCTCGCCAGTTTCGCCAATAAAATTTGGCTGTCTCCGCAAGGCGTGGTGGATCTGCACGGTTTTGCTACCAACGGTCTGTACTACAAATCGTTACTGGATAAGCTGAAAGTTTCCACCCATGTGTTCCGCGTGGGTACGTATAAATCTGCCGTTGAACCGTTTATTCGTGATGATATGTCACCGGCAGCCCGCGAAGCTGACAGCCGCTGGATTGGTGAGCTGTGGCAAAACTATCTGAATACTGTTGCCGCTAACCGGCAGATCCCTGCTCAGCAGGTATTCCCTGGCGCGCAAGGGGTGCTTGAGGCTTTAACCAAAACCGGTGGCGATACCGCGAAATATGCGCTGGAAAACAAGCTGGTCGATGCACTGGCATCGAGTGCCGAAATCGAAAAAACTCTGACCAAAGAGTTCGGCTGGAGTAAAACTGATAAAAATTATCGCGCCATCAGTTATTACGATTACGCATTGAAAACGCCGGCAGATACCGGTGACAGTATCGGTGTCGTCTTCGCTAATGGCGCAATTATGGATGGCGAGGAAACTCAGGGGAATGTTGGCGGTGATACCACTGCGGCACAAATCCGCGACGCTCGCCTTGACCCGAAAGTGAAAGCGATTGTCCTGCGTGTTAATAGCCCAGGCGGCAGCGTTACCGCGTCTGAAGTGATTCGCGCTGAACTGGCAGCAGCCCGGGCAGCGGGTAAGCCTGTGGTTGTATCGATGGGTGGCATGGCAGCATCTGGTGGTTACTGGATTTCCACGCCAGCTAATTACATTGTGGCTAACCCCAGCACCCTGACCGGTTCTATCGGTATCTTCGGCGTGATCACCACCGTAGAAAATAGTCTGGATTCGATTGGTGTTCATACTGATGGTGTCTCAACTTCACCGCTGGCGGATGTTTCTATCACCAGGGCACTGCCGCCGGAAGCGCAGCAGATGATGCAGTTAAGCATTGAGAATGGCTATAAACGCTTTATCACGCTGGTTGCTGATGCGCGTCATTCGACGCCGGAGCAGATTGATAAAATCGCCCAGGGCCACGTCTGGACCGGTCAGGATGCAAAAGCTAACGGGCTGGTCGATAGTCTCGGGGATTTCGATGATGCGGTCGCCAAAGCAGCAGAGCTGGCAAAAGTGAAACAGTGGCATCTGGAATACTACGTTGATGAACCGACCTTCTTCGACAAAGTGATGGACAACATGTCTGGTTCTGTCCGGGCAATGTTGCCAGATGCGTTCCAGGCCATGTTACCTGCACCGCTGGCCTCGGTAGCCTCTACCGTTAAAAGTGAAAGCGACAAGCTGGCCGCGTTTAACGACCCACAAAACCGTTATGCGTTTTGCCTGACCTGCGCCAACGTGCGTTAAGTCTTGTACTGAGTGGCCGACAGATCGTCGGCCACATTTTTTTACCTCGACGAATCCTCTTCCCGCTGTCTCGCCCCATATTTCCTTATCCGCATAGTATCAGGTGCGCTCCCCCTGCCTCACGTATATACTTTTGCTCTTTCGATATCATTCATATCAATATCATGCAAAAGAAATCAATTTACGTCGCCTACACGGGCGGGACCATCGGGATGCAGCGTTCCGAGCAGGGTTATATTCCGGTGTCAGGTCATCTACAGCGCCAACTGGCGCTGATGCCGGAATTCCATCGCCCGGAGATGCCAGATTTCACCATTCATGAATATACGCCGCTGATGGACTCTTCAGATATGACGCCAGAAGACTGGCAGCATATTGCTGAAGATATTAAAGCGCATTATGACGACTATGATGGTTTTGTCATTCTGCACGGCACCGACACGATGGCGTATACCGCCTCTGCGCTGTCGTTCATGCTCGAGAATCTCGGTAAACCGGTCATTGTGACAGGGTCACAAATCCCGCTAGCTGAGTTACGCTCTGACGGACAAATTAATCTGCTGAATGCGTTGTACGTTGCGGCGAATTATCCTATCAACGAAGTAACTCTCTTTTTTAATAATCGACTTTATCGTGGCAACCGTACCACCAAAGCCCATGCCGATGGTTTTGATGCGTTTGCCTCTCCAAACCTTCCTCCGTTACTGGAAGCAGGTATCCATATTCGTCGTTTGAATACGCCACCCGCCCCGCACGGTGAAGGGGAATTGATCGTTCATCCAATCACCCCACAACCGATTGGCGTAGTGACGATTTATCCAGGGATTTCTGCTGACGTCGTGCGCAATTTTCTGCGCCAACCGGTGAAAGCATTGATTCTGCGCTCATATGGCGTGGGTAATGCGCCACAAAACAAAGCCTTCCTGCAGGAATTACAAGAAGCCAGCGATCGCGGTATTGTGGTGGTCAACCTGACACAATGTATGTCCGGTAAAGTGAACATGGGTGGTTATGCCACCGGTAACGCCCTCGCCCATGCCGGCGTTATTGGCGGTGCAGATATGACTGTAGAAGCCACACTAACCAAACTGCATTACCTGCTTAGCCAGGAACTGGATACTGAAACCATTCGCAAGGCCATGAGCCAAAACCTGCGCGGCGAACTGACGCCGGATGATTAAGGAGACTGCAATGCCCCCTCGCGCCCTGTTACTGGTCGATTTACAAAATGATTTCTGTGCTGGTGGCGCGCTCGCCGTGCCGGAAGGTGACAGTACGGTGGATGTCGCTAACCGCCTGATTGACTGGTGCCAGTCGCGCGGTGAAGCGGTTATCGCCAGTCAGGACTGGCACCCGGCGAATCACGGCAGTTTTGCCAGTCAGCACGGTGTAGAGCCTTATACGCAAGGCCAACTCGACGGTTTGCCACAAACCTTCTGGCCAGATCACTGTGTGCAGAACAGTGAAGGCGCACAATTACATCCGTTACTGAACCAAAAAGCGATCGCAGCGGTGTTCCATAAAGGCGAAAATCCTTTAGTTGACAGTTACAGTGCCTTTTTTGATAACGGCCGTCGGCAGAAAACCACGCTCGATGACTGGTTACGCGATCATGAAATCGATGAATTGATCATTATGGGCCTGGCTACTGACTATTGCGTGAAGTTTACCGTACTGGACGCGTTACAGTTAGGTTATAAGGTTAATGTGATTACCGATGGTTGTCGTGGTGTGAATATCCAGCCACAGGACAGTGCGCACGCGTTTATGGAGATGTCAGCAGCTGGGGCAACGCTATATACGCTGGCAGACTGGGAAGAGACGCAGGAGTAATTTTATGCTGGCCTACAATTCTGTACTGCCATTGTAGGCCAGATAAAACACGTCAGTGGTACATCTGGCAATTGACGCCATCAACGAAAGATTTAATTCACCTCAGAAATCTCTTCCAGCGACACCTTCCGCGTTTCGATGCCAAAAATGGAGAGAACCAGCGCACAGAGCACTAACATCACGCCAAGCACCATAAACACCGTGATTGACCCATAATGCGTTAATAGTGCCGCAACGCCATAAGGCGTGAAGACCGCGACGATCCGTCCGACGGCATTAACGAAACCCGAACCGCGCAAGCGTAAATGCGTTGGCCAGAGCTCCGGGATATAAACCGCCGACGCGAAGCAAACATACATGTATAAAAAGAAGATCATCACCAGGCCATAGATTAAAATCGCCCACTCTGTAGTCTGAATTGAATAGATATAGCCTAACACGGCAATAATAATAAGTAAGGCGGAGCCAAATAATCGACGAGGAAAATGATCAATAATTAATGCCGCAATAAATATTCCTACCGGAGCGCCAATCATAATAACAGCAGTCATTAATATTGATTTATCGACATCAATGCCGGAGTTAACAAATATGGTCGGTATCCATACGGTGATGGTATAAAGTGAAATATTCATTGCAATTAAAACAGTAATCGCGACTAATGTACGTCGTAACATTTCCCCTTTAAACAGCAGCCAGAAAGTACCATTGATTACGTTAGCCTTGCTGTTGCTCTGATTCAAAGTAAGCGGGGGTAAACGAACACTCTTCTCTCTTTCAATTTGCTGCTCTACTTCACGAAGTTGGCTTTCTGCACCTGCGATTTGTCCTTTCCCCGCCAACCATCGAGGCGACTCAATAAAGTATTTACCTGAGAGAAACCAGGCTAACAGTATGACAATACCACCCAGCAGAAACATTATCCGCCAACTAAAAAAAGCGATAACCACCACGCCTATCGCCGCAGACAACATGGGCGACCAGTTACCGACAAATGAGAGCCGCGCGGACCATTTTCCACGCACCGTCGCGGGGATAAACTCCGTAAACGAAGCATAGCCAACCATAATCAGCGCCCCCATTCCTGTGCCCATCAGGAAGCGAAAGAAGATGAGCCAGTACATATCAGGGACAAAAGCGGCCCCTGTTGCCGCAATACCGACGATGAGAAGATTTATGCGAAAAGCCCTGCGCCGCCCAAAATAATCACCGATGAACCCACCGGTAAGAGAGCCGATGAAATAACCAAACATTAATGCCGAGGTAAAGGCGGCATTGAGGAAATTATTTGACCATCCATTGCTTACCAGCTTTGCTAAAACAACATTGCCTGAATAACTCAAAAAACCCGTTAATAACAGACTAAAGCTTATAATACCAAATATACGATAATGAAACCGGGCCAAAGGCAAGCGGTCCAGTCTTGCGCCAATTTGATCATATTGTTCCATTAGGTGCCTCGGATTTGCTAAAAAGGTAGCAATTGCGGCAAATTCACTTGCCGCATCTTTATCATCATTTTATTTCCAGGCGCAGGAACAAATAATATTGACAACGTGTGCTTAAATTACCACACCAGCTGGATATTATTGTCTTTGCAAAATGCTATCCACTCTGCACCCGGTGATTTATCAGTTATTATGTAATTAATATGACTAAAGTCAGCTAACTGGACAAAAGCTTTGCGATCAAACTTAGAGTGATCAACCAATAACGCAACTTCTGTCGCCTGACGGATCATTGTCTTTTTGATTTCAGCTTCCGCTTCGTTAGAGTCCAGCGCGCCGCTGTTAATATCTAGACCTTTACAACTCATTACCATGATATCGACATGGTAGCGGCTGATGATCTCTTTAGTAATTCTTCCTTGCAGGGAAAGTGTATTTTTGTTTAGTTCCCCACCCGTTGAAACGACTTTAATTTCTGACTGAGCCAGAACATGAATCGCTTCCGCCGAGTTGGTTAGCAACGTCAGGTCACTACGGTCCTGTAACAATTTGAGCAATTCCATTACGGTACTACTGGAATCGGCTGCCATGGTGGTTTTATTGTCGATAAAGGGTAGTGCCTTGCGTGCAATAAGCTGCTTCTCTTCATAAAACGATGAAGCGCGCTTATAAAAATGGATATTCTCCGTCAACATCGCTGTATTTAAAACAGCACCACCATAGGTTCTGGTCAAAAAGCCTTCATCTTCCAGCTTCTCAAGATCGCGGCGAATGGTTTCTTCGGTTACCTGAAAAATCCCACTCAAATTTGAGACTGTCACCTTTTTATCGTTGGCAACCATTTGCTTAATTGCCTGAATCCTGTCTTTTGCCGCCACGATTACACCCCTGTATCTTTTTACATCACATTAGCGCGATTATCGCATAACCGATGTTTACTTTCAAAATAACCTGTTTGAATCACAGATTTTCATCACAGTTTTCACAGAAACAGAGGTGAATCGTGTTGAGTATTTAACGCTCCAGGGCCTCTGCCATTTCCCTCATCAATGTTGCGTCTGTATCCGATAAGTTGATATTCAATGCCGCGACATTTTCACGTACCTGTTCCGGTGCAGTAGCCCCACTAAGAATGGAGATTAAATCACTCTGTTTTAATATCCACGCCAGTGCCAGAGTGGGAATTGTGCACTGATAACGAGCACAGAGTGGCTGCCACTGTTCAAGCATATCAATCACTTTCAGCATGTTTTCACGCTGGAACCAGACTTTATTTGCCCGAGCGCCGCCCGGAACGTAATCACGAGTGATGGTACCGGTCAACAATCCCTGCTCTAGCGGGGAATAAACCTGTACCACAATGCCATTATCACGACATAGCGGCAGCAGTTCGCTTTCCAATGCCCGGTCGAGGATACTGTATTTCGCCTGAATAATATCCAGTTCACCATATTGCAGATACTCGCGGATATGGTCAGCATCGACGTTAGCAGCGCCTATAGCGCGAATTTTCCCTTCGGCCTTTAACTCATTGAGCACTGCGACAGTTTCAGCTATCGGCGTAAAAAATGGCGGCACCGACTGCCAGTGCGTCATGTAGATATCGATGTAATCAATACCCAGACGTTGCAAGCTGGCTTCTACCTCTTCGCGGATAGATTCCGGGGAAAGGTTTTTATACAACTGCCGATCGCCAACTTTGTTGAATAAACTCCCTTTTCGTTCCCAGACAATGCCGCATTTGGTTTCTACTACAACCTGTTCACGGGGCAGTTTTTTTAACGCCTGACCGACGATAACTTCACTATTGCCAAAGTTATATCCTGGCGCAGTATCAATCAGATTAATGCCACAACGATGGGCTTCAAGAATCGTATCAATACATATTTGCTGATCGAGATCGCCATTCCATGCAGGACCGCCGCCAATGGCCCATGTCCCCAACCCCATTCGCGAAAGCGTAATATCCGTTGTGCCTAAAGGTATCTTTTTCATTTGCCTTCATTATCCTTCGTATTCTTCCAGCAATTGTTCGACCAGCTTTCTGTTTTTTACGCCGGTGGTGGCACCGACGCTTAGAACCGAGATAGCCGCCGTTGCATTGGCAAAGCGTGCGCATTCACGCAGATTTTTGCCTTCTAACAGAGCCGCTATAAAGCCAGAAGCAAAGTTATCGCCCGCGCCAATAGTGTCGATGGCGGTTATTCCTGCGACCGCCGGCACCTTCATCGTCATGTCACCACGCTTGATAAAGCAGCCGTCTTTACCCGTTTTAATCACCACCGTTTTTACGCCGCACGCAAGAAAGCAGTCAGCAATTTCATCCAGTGTCTCTTTCCCGGTGAGTAATTTTGCCTCGGCAAAATTAGGAAACAGATAATCGACAAAACTCAATGCTTCGCAAATATTATCCAGCGTTTCATTCAACCGTGGTTTGATCATATCGGCACAGATAATCATCTGCCGGGCTTTAGCTTGCGTAAAAATTTCTGTTAGCGCTTAACCATCCAATAGAGGACTGTTGAAAATACTGGCCAGTGATAATAATTTCGCCTGAGAAAACCGCGCAAAATCAACATCGTCAATATTCAATTTCCACAGACTACCGTTACGGTTTGTGACAAACGTCCGCTCGCCATCCTCCGTCACCAGTCCAACGTTAATAGAGGTATCTATGCTGACGTCCTGCTTCAGGCTTTGAATATCAATATTCTCTTTGCGGCAATGGTCGAGAATAAATTGTCCTGCGGCATCTTTACCAACACGACTCATTAATGCTGTGCGATGGCCCAGACGAGAAATAATTGTTGCTTCATTTATTGCATCACCCCCGGTGGTCATTGCGATTCTTTCAAGAGGATAAGAATCCACATCAAAGATATTTTTACTGACCGGTTGCAATGGAATATCAACAATAGCGGCACCTATGCAAATAACGTCGAGATTATCCATATCATTATTCCGCTTTGCCATCAGAACCGAACAGTTTAATTTTTTCCAATGCCCGTTCTTTTACAGCTTTACGTACTTCACGTTCTAAATGCAGGAAAGGCTGATCCTGGTTTTCTTTCACTGCTACCATTGCGGCCTGACAGAGCTCCGTATGAATGTTGATTTTCGCGATACCCAACGAAATTGCAGTTTTAATGTCGGTATCACTGATCCCCGATGCGCCGTGCAAAACCAGCGGAACAGAAACGGCATCGCGTACGCGTTTGACGACCTCAAAGTTCAATTGTGGCTCTGACGTATAAACCCCATGCTGGTTGCCGATGGCGACAGCCAATGAGTCACAGCCCGTACGTTCAACAAATTCAGCCGCCTGGTCAGGATCGGTATAGTGATAGCCCGCCAGCGCTTCTTCATAAACGGTTTCATTACCGACATGCCCTAATTCTGCCTCTACCGGAATACCCAGCGGATGGAAGAAATCAACAGCCTCTTTGGTTAAACGAATATTTTCTTCGAAATCAAATGCGGAAGCATCACGCATTAATGAATTCATACCATGAGTCCAGGCGTTATGAATAATTTCCATACTCCGACCATGATCCCAATGAGTTATTACCGGCACCGTTGCTTTTTTTGCCATTGATTCCATCATGTGAGAGAAATCTTCAAATGAGGTGTTCCCGACAAAACCTGTACCAAAAGAAATAATAACCGGTGATTTCGCTTCTTCGGCTGCGTCGATAACGCCCATCAACATTTCTGCATTCCATACGTTAAAATGGGCAATTGCATAATGTTTATTTGTGGCATCGTTTTCCCAATATCTGATATCTGCGAGCATATTCTGTTCTCCCGTATTAGTTAATCGCTAATTTTAATAACGCCTTTAATAATGTCGTGTTTGTTGTTAACTGACTCTTCAAATGCCTGTTGTACATCCTGATAATCGTAAATATGTGTCACCATCGATTTCACATCGAATCGCCCTGAGGAAATAGCTTCAATCGTGACCGGATAACGATTGGCATAGCGGAATACTGTCTGGATAGTGACTTCGCGATTGATTTTGAGGAAATTGATTGCCGAATCGCCCGGTACAGTACCAACAATCATAATTTTACCGCCGCGCATTACCAGATAAGGTGCCTGTTTAACGGTGACCGCAGAACCCGCTGTTTCGAAAACAATATCTGCGCCCATTTCTTCGGTAAATTGCTGACAGCGTGCAATAGTGTCTTCTTTTGCGCCGTTAATAACCACTGTCGCGCCGAGCTGTTCCGCCATTGTCAGACGTTTTTCCAGTACATCAACGACGGCAATATCCGTAGCTCCCAGGCATTTGCACGCTTGCAACGTCATCAAACCAATACAACCCGCTCCCAGAATAATTATCTTCTTACCCGGTTTAACATCTGCCAGCATCGCGGCATGCATCCCGACTGCGGCAGGCTCCACCAGCGCCCCTTCCATCGTGTCCATATTGTCGGGCAGTTTGTAAGTAAAGCTCTCCGGATGACACAGATAGTGCGTTAATGCGCCGCGGTAGTTAGGTTGTGTCGCCATAAAATCAACGTCCGGGCAGATGTTATATTTGCCTTCCAGACAGTAACGACAGTGACCGCAAGGAACGCCAGGTTCGATATTTACCCGATCCCCCGCTTTAAATTTGCGCACACGGCTTCCCACAGCCACAACCGTCCCGGCGCATTCATGACCCAGGCCAATTTCTTGATTTGGGTCTTTAGGCGGAATAAACGGGCCTGATTCGAAACCATGTACATCTGAACCACAAATACCGACATATTCCACTTTAATCAAAACTTCATCTTCTTTAGGCACAGGTATTTCTGCTGAAATAATTTTCATTGTGCCCGGCACCTGCAATATTGCTTTTGAATTTTTCATTTTGAATCCACCAGTATTATTTATTGACTACTGCATCAATACTTAAACTTTCAACGGAGACACCTTTGGTTTCAATTCCAATGGTTGCGATAGCAATTGCGACAATAATTGAAACCGCCCCCAGAAGAATAAAGACTCCCGTTACGCCATAACTACTGAGCAGCACTGCAACGGCATAAGGTGCGGCAATACCACTGATTCGCCCTACTGCATTCGCCAGACCGGAGCCACGTAATTTGGCCTCTGTCGGCCAGATCTCAGGGACATACACTGCCGAGGCATAGCAAACGTACATATAGACGAAAGTAATCAGGAAGAAACCAATCAGCGTTATGAGCAACATACTGGTTTGCAGTGAATAGATATATCCGAGCACCGCAATCAGAATTAATAGCCCCACACCCATTGTTTTACGCGGAATTTTATCCATCACCAGCATGGCAATAAAAATACCAAATGGCGCGCCAAACATACTCATGGTATTTAAAACAATCGAGTCTTTTAAATTAATCCCCTGGGTCATGAATATCGTTGGCAACCAGTTAATTAGTGTGTACTGCACAACGTTCATGGCAATCAGCACACAAGAACCTAATATCACGCGTTTCAGTAATACTCCTGTCAGTAAGGCTGAATACGGCACCGCTTGTGGCGCTTTACCGTCATCAGCAATAACCACGGGCGGCAAAGGTTTTCCCGTCTGGCGTATGACGCCTTCTTCTATACTCCGCATGACTTTCTCGGCTTCCTGATACCGTCCGCGCGATTCCAGCCAGCGCGGGGATTCAGGAAAGTAGCGCCAGGCCAGCGCCGTAGCGATAAGCGACAATATTGCAGGGATAAGCAGTTGTACTCGCCAGTTCCACTCTGCACTAATCAGCGGCGTGAGTCCCATCGCAATCAATGAACAGAGCGGATATGACCAGTTGCCAATAAAAGAAACCCGACTGGACCACGTTCCGCGATTTCTACCGGGCATATATTCGGTGAAACCAGCAAACAGCGTCACCAGTAAAGCTCCCAGCCCAACGCCCATCACAAAACGGCAGGCAATAAGGAAATCCATATTCGGTGAAAAAGCACCGACCACCATCGAGGCAATATGAATGGCCTCATAGAGGATGAACGCATTTCTGCGACCGGTTTTGTCACCGATGATGCCGCCAACCAGCGCACCGAGAAACATTCCGGCGGTCGTGATTGCTGAGAATGTGGCAGTGGTGGAATTATCTGTCCAGCCCAACTCTTTCAGCTGCGCGAGGATCAAGCCACCAACGGCATTACTCCAGCAGACAAGCAAGCCAAACGAGACGATGGCAAACATTGACGAATGCCAGCGGCAATCCGGTAAGCGATCCAGCCGTGCACCACAATGCGGTTTTGTTATCTGTTCCATGCGATAACGTTCCTTCAGGAGAGTAGTTATTCATCAAAGTCGTAAGTCATGATCACTTTGATTGCGGTTTTATCGACCATCGCATCAAACCCTTCGCGCCATTGCGACAGGCCGATACGATGCGTGATCATCGGTTTGACTTTGATAGCGCCGCTGGCTAATAGCCGAAGAGCGTTACGCCATGAGGTGGAGTCATAGGCCATATGCCCAATGATGCTTTTGTTCCAGGCGGTAATGTCATTAATCGAGAAATCAAGAGGTTTGAAGCCCATTCCAACGCGTACCACTTCCCCGTTCGGGCGGAGCATTTCGATGGCTTGTTTCAGTGCGATATTGGCACCGGAGCATTCAATCACCAGTCCCAGATTGTCTTTGCCACAAATTTGCTGGCAGCGCGCCACCACATCTTCGGTAGAACCATTTACTACTGCCGTCGCACCCAGTTCTTTTGCAACCGGGAAGCGGACCGCCACATCTTCTTGTAGACCAACGACGACGATATTTACCGCCCCCATAATCCGCGCCATTTGTACGGAGAACAGCCCGAGTGGGCCAGTGCCGATGACGACCACATCCTGACCAGGAAGGAATTTCGATTGCTGCGCGATGGATTTGTAGGCATTGCAGATAGGGTCAAGTACGGCTGCGTCCTCATAATCAACACCATCAGGGATTTCCCACAACGCATGACGATGAATTTTGAGAATTTCACCAGGAACCAGACAATATTTGGAAAAACCACCGCCCCAGGTATTGTTATCCAGACCAAGGTTTACTTTTTCTGTACAACACAGAAAATCACCTTGTTCACAGGCCGGACAAACGCCGCAGACGTGACCGCTGTTATCCGACACGACGCGTTGCCCCACTTTCCAGTCTTTGACTTTTTCACCAACCTGCGCAATACAACCTGCGAACTCATGGCCGCGGATAGAGTTAAACTCATCAGAACCGCTATCGACATTGTAGTGCTTCATGTCTGCGCCGCAGATTGCCGCGGCTTTAATTTCAATCACTACATCTTCCGGGCCACAAATGGGTTGTGGGACATCGATCATCTTGTAGCCGCCAAAGGCTTTGCCAAACCGAGCCAGTGCTTTCATTGCGTCATCCTCTGTGTTTTGTTTTGCTTAGATGGTCATCATACTTACCCACATGATTTTTGAGGTCAACATTAAATCTGCAAAACACAGATAATGATCTGCGTTTTACAACTGAGATCACAATTACGCAGAAAATGGCTGGATCTGTTACAGGTTGATGGAAGGCGGAACGCAAAATGAGCAAATTTGAGAGGGATTACCGGCCAAATAGGTCTGAGACTTAAGTTCAGGAGAAGTCATTCAGGCGTGAACGCGACTGCAAGAGACCGGGCTGGGGCTTTGCCTGGTCGTGACGAGATAATTGAGATGAGTCGTGAGGTTATTGTTGGCTATCCCCTTTATAACCGCGGCAAAAAGGGGACAAACCACTTACTTAAACATGGCAATAGGCTTTGCTGAGATACCAAAATCTTCTTTTAACTGTTGTTTGCTCTTCATGACCATCTGACCATTTGTGTCAATTGTCATATGCTGTGCTTCGGTATTATGGCGGGCTTGCCACAGCATCACCAGTTGCAGGCAGTTCTCTTTTTGTTCCTCGGTCAACGCAACGCCATCAGGCCATTTCCCCAGTTCAACGGCGGTCGACAAACGCTGGTATACCTCAGGCGTCATGCTGTTGATAATGTCATCAAGATTCATAATTTTTCCGCTCCTGTGGAATAAGTTGCTGAATCGTTTTTTCAACCGTTGATTTCTTCGCCGTTTTCGCCATCGGTAAAGCGTAAAGAGGCTGAGTTAACACAATAACGTTCACCCGTTGGCTGCGGCCCGTCGGGGAAGACATGCCCCAGATGGGCATCACAGTTACCGCAACGAATTTCTATGCGCTGCATTCCATGTGACAAGTCTTTGATATAACGAATGGATTCTTCACTCACCGGTTCGTAGAAACTGGGCCAGCCACAGCCGGAATCATACTTGGTTTGGGAATGAAACAGCGGGGCATCGCAGATCAAACAGTGATATACGCCGTCACGCTTGTTATGCAGTAAACGACCCGTAAATGGCGGCTCGGTCCCATGATTCTGCGTCACGTAGAACTGCATCTCGGACAAATTTTTTTTCAGTTCTTCTGCCGAAGGTTTATTAGCCATTTGCTCACATCTCACTTTAATCGTGCTCACATTACGTGACTGATTCTAACAAAACATTAACACCAACTGGCAAAAATTTGTCCTAAACTTGATCTCGACGAAATGGCCGCACCTAAATCGTGATGAAAATCACATTTTTATCGTAATTGCCCTTTAAAATTCGGGACGCCGACCCCATGTGGTCTCAAGCCCAAAGGAAGAGTGAGGCGAGTCAGTCGCGTAATGCTTAGGCACAGGATTGATTTGTCGCAATGATTGACACGATTCCGCTTGACGCTGCGTAAGGTTTTTGTAATTTTACAGGCAACCTTTTATTCACTAACAAATAGCTGGTGGAATATATGACTATCAAAGTAGGTATCAACGGTTTTGGCCGTATCGGTCGCATTGTTTTCCGTGCTGCTCAGAAACGTTCTGACATCGAGATCGTTGCAATCAACGACCTGTTAGACGCTGATTACATGGCATACATGCTGAAATATGACTCCACTCACGGCCGTTTCGACGGTACCGTTGAAGTGAAAGACGGTCATCTGATCGTTAACGGTAAAAAAATCCGTGTTACCGCTGAACGTGATCCGGCTAACCTGAAATGGGACGAAGTTGGTGTTGACGTTGTCGCTGAAGCAACTGGTCTGTTCCTGACTGACGAAACTGCTCGTAAACACATCACCGCTGGCGCGAAAAAAGTGGTTATGACTGGTCCGTCTAAAGACAACACTCCGATGTTCGTTAAAGGCGCTAACTTCGACAAATATGCTGGCCAGGACATCGTTTCCAACGCTTCCTGCACCACCAACTGCCTGGCTCCGCTGGCTAAAGTTATCAACGATAACTTCGGCATCATCGAAGGTCTGATGACCACCGTTCACGCTACTACCGCTACTCAGAAAACCGTTGATGGCCCGTCTCACAAAGACTGGCGCGGCGGCCGCGGTGCTTCCCAGAACATCATTCCGTCCTCTACCGGTGCTGCTAAAGCTGTAGGTAAAGTACTGCCAGAACTGAATGGCAAACTGACTGGTATGGCGTTCCGCGTTCCGACCCCGAACGTATCCGTAGTTGACCTGACCGTTCGTCTGGAAAAAGCTGCAACTTACGAGCAGATCAAAGCTGCCGTTAAAGCTGCTGCTGAAGGCGAAATGAAAGGCGTTCTGGGCTACACCGAAGATGACGTAGTATCTACCGATTTCAACGGCGAAGTTTGCACTTCCGTGTTCGATGCTAAAGCTGGTATCGCTCTGAACGACAACTTCGTGAAACTGGTATCTTGGTACGACAACGAAACCGGTTACTCCAACAAAGTTCTGGACCTGATCGCTCACATCTCCAAATAAGTTGAGATGACACTGTGATCTAAAAAGAGCGACTTCGGTCGCTCTTTTTTTTACCTGATAAAATGAAGTTAAAGGACTGCGTCATGATTAAGAAAATTTTTGCCCTTCCGGTCATCGAACAAATCTCCCCTGTCCTCTCCCGTCGTAAACTGGATGAACTGGACCTCATTGTGGTCGATCATCCCCAGGTAAAAGCCTCTTTTGCATTACAGGGCGCACACCTTCTCTCATGGAAACCTGCAGGTGAAGAAGAAGTTCTGTGGTTGAGTAACAACACACCGTTCAAAAATGGCGTCGCCATTCGCGGTGGCGTACCGGTTTGCTGGCCGTGGTTTGGTCCGGCTGCACAACAAGATCTGCCTGCGCACGGTTTTGCCCGCAACCTGCCGTGGACGCTGAAATCACATCGTGAAGATGCTGATGGCGTAGCGCTGACTTTTGAATTGACACAAAGCGAAGAGACAAAAAAATTCTGGCCGCACGACTTTACGCTATTAGCGCATTTCCGCGTGGGTAAAGCCTGTGAAATCGATCTTGAAGCACACGGCGAATTTGAAACCACCTCTGCCCTGCATACCTACTTTAACGTGGGTGATATCACTAAGGTAAGCGTCAGTGGACTAGGCGATCGCTTCATTGATAAAGTGAATGACGCGAAAGAAGATGTACTGACCGACGGTATTCAGACCTTCCCTGACCGTACCGATCGCGTGTATCTGAATCCGCAAGATTGCAGCGTGATTAATGATGAAGCGCTGAATCGTATTATCGCCGTAGGTCACCAGCATCATCTGAACGTTGTAGGCTGGAATCCGGGACCGGCGCTTTCAGTTAGCATGGGCGACATGCCGGACGATGGCTACAAGACCTTTGTTTGTGTAGAAACGGCTTACGCTTCAGAAACGCAAAAAGTCACCAAAGAAAAACCTGCACATCTGGCGCAATCCATTCGCGTTGCCAAACGTTAATTTGCGTTAATGTTGTGTGCCGGGTGCGATGCATCCGGCACGTATCAACATCACACCATATCCAGCGCAGTTTTTCCTTTTGGTGCCGGATACGCTTTATCCAGCATAGCTAATTCCGCTGGAGAAAGTTCGACCTCAAGCACAGCCGCATTCTGTTGGACATGGGCAATCGTGGCCGCTTTTGGAATCGCCATCACACCCTGATGGCTGATTACCCACGCCAACAATACTTGTGCCGAGCTGATATTGTGAGCATGTGCAATTTCGTTGACTACTGCGTTTTTTAGCAGCCCATTGCGCAACCGCCCGGCCTGAGCTAACGGACTGTAAGCCATCACCGGTATCTGCTGTTGCTGGCACCAGGGGAGTAGATCGTACTCAATCCCTCGTGAACCGAGATGGTAAAGTACCTGATTAGTGGCACACTGATTTCCCCCTGGCAGCTGCCAGAGTTCCTGCATATCGGCATAATCAAGGTTAGAAACGCCCCAGCGGCGGATTTTTCCCTGGGCGATCAATTTTTCCATCGCTGCGACAGTCTCTTCAAAAGCGAAACTGCCAGACCAGTGTAATAAGTAGAGATCGAGATAATCAGTATTGAGACGGCGTAAACTGGCTTCGCATGCATTTATCGCTTTTTGCCCGCCAGCATTCCACGGATAGACTTTAGAGACGAGAAAGACCTTCTCTCGCAGACCGGTTAATGCTTCCCCAACCACCATTTCGGCACCGCCCTCGGCATACATTTCGGCGGTATCAATGAGGGTTAAACCGAGCTCAATGCCCGCGCGTAGTGCAGCTACTTCTGTTTTACGCTGACTGGCATCTTCGCCCATATACCATGTTCCCTGCCCTATGGCTGGCAGTGAGACATCGCCACTAAATTGAATCATTTTTTGTCGCATTGTTTCCTCCCAGGTATTGCACCACCGTAATGCAAAACAGGGCATGACGCCCTGTTTTTATGCACAAAATGCCCTGGAAAGATGCATTATCAGAATTTGTAGGTGATCCCGGTAGAAATCAGGCCAGTCCAGGATTTATCCACCATTGGGCTGTCAGTAACTTCATCAGACAGACGGGTGTAGCGCGCGGTACCGTAAACACTCCAGTCGCCGAGGAAGTTGTAGCTGGCGCTCAGCTCCAGGTAAGGGCTCCAGCTGTCGTTCGGGTTATAGCCACGCAGACCGCTGCGAGCGGACTCTTTGCGCGATACGCCATAATAGTATTCGTTCTGGTTTTCGCTGTTCCACTGCACACCAATACCCGGAGTCACGGTCAGGCCACCGTTGGTGTAACGATACAACCAGGCCATATCCCAGACGATGCCGTTGCTGTTATCCAGGGTATCGCCAGCCAGGGTGGTACGCAGGTAACCGTACTGGGTAAAGTGAGCATAAGACAGACCAGCCATCATGGTGCTCTTACGGTCATCCAGGTGACGCATTTGGTGATCGCCACTGTCTTTCGCTTTGAAGTAAAGCGGCGACCAATAAGCGGTAATTGAAAGTTTGTCCGTTGCGTCATTCCACAGGTAGTAACCACCACCTAAGCCACGGAACCAGAAGTTATCGCCTTCATAGTTGATTACCGGTACTGGGTAGACATCGGTATCGTAATCTTTATATGGGTGTTCAACGACACCTACGCCTGCGCCCAGGGAAAATTTACCTTCAGCGTGCGCTACGCCTGCAGACGTTGCGATAAGCACTCCAAGTGCCAGAAGTTTGAGTTTGGTCACAATTAATCATTCCTTAAACAAATGTTTAGCGGGCGACAAAGTTTACCCGTCAATACATCGAAACCCAACCTTTTTACGTTTTCATTTTTTAAAGTAACTGTTTAATTTTCCTGACGCGGATGACACCGCGCTTACAGCCAAATGAATTTAGCGTTACTGGCGAGCCTGGTCTTTACATTAATTATGCAAAATTTATGGATGAGTTGTTGATATGCCATTGAAATTAAGAAAGCCGTGCAGGCAAGTTTTCCATTTGCCATCTACGCTTAATTTTGAAGGTGTATCACCGGGCACGTTGTTCTCATCGTCGATAAAATGGCATGAGAGTTGCTGTGTTTTAGCAAGAGACGTCGTTCAGTTTACCTCTTCCGGGAGCCTCTACTATTCATATGAACGGCTCTTAACCTGTGCTAAAAAACGAAAGGACGGCATACCATGAATATATTCGATCACTATCGCCAGCGATATGAAGCTGCCAAGGACGAAGAGTTCACACTGCAGGAGTTTCTTACCACTTGTCGGCAAGATCGCAGTGCTTATGCCAACGCGGCTGAGCGGCTATTGATGGCTATCGGTGAGCCTGTCATGGTCGATACAGCCCAGGAACCCAGACTTTCTCGACTCTTTTCTAACCGGGTCATTGCACGTTATCCGGCGTTTGAAGAGTTTTACGGCATGGAAGACGCGATTGAACAGATTGTCTCTTATCTGAAACACGCGGCTCAGGGGCTGGAAGAGAAGAAACAAATTCTGTATCTGCTGGGGCCTGTGGGTGGGGGTAAATCATCGCTTGCTGAGCGACTGAAATCATTAATGCAGCTCGTACCGATTTATGTATTGAGCGCCAACGGTGAGCGTAGCCCGGTCAACGATCATCCGTTCTGTCTTTTCAATCCGCAGGAAGATGCGCAGATTCTGGAAAAAGAGTATGGCATTCCTCGCCGTTATCTCGGCACCATCATGTCGCCGTGGGCGGCAAAACGCCTGCATGAATTTGGTGGCGATATCACTAAGTTCCGGGTAGTGAAGGTCTGGCCGTCAATTCTGCAACAAATTGCTATCGCCAAAACGGAACCCGGTGATGAGAACAACCAGGACATCTCCGCGCTGGTTGGGAAAGTCGATATTCGTAAACTCGAACACTACGCGCAGAATGACCCGGACGCCTACGGCTATTCCGGTGCACTGTGCCGCGCCAACCAGGGGATCATGGAATTTGTCGAGATGTTTAAAGCACCGATTAAAGTGCTGCATCCCTTGCTAACCGCCACTCAGGAAGGTAACTACAACGGGACGGAAGGTATCTCCGCCCTGCCGTTCAACGGGATTATTCTCGCCCACTCGAACGAATCCGAATGGGTCACTTTCCGTAATAACAAAAACAACGAAGCCTTCCTCGATCGTGTTTACATCGTGAAGGTGCCGTATTGCTTGCGCATTTCCGAAGAGATCAAAATCTACGAGAAATTGCTTAATCACAGTGAATTGACTCACGCCCCCTGCGCCCCTGGCACGCTGGAAACGCTGTCACGTTTTTCCATTCTTTCGCGCCTTAAAGAGCCAGAAAACTCCAGCATTTATTCAAAGATGCGGGTTTATGATGGCGAAAGTCTGAAAGACACAGATCCCAAAGCCAAGTCGTATCAGGAATATCGTGACTACGCCGGTGTCGATGAAGGGATGAACGGTCTGTCGACGCGTTTTGCGTTTAAGATCCTCTCCCGCGTGTTCAACTTCGATCATGTAGAAGTGGCGGCAAACCCGGTCCATCTGTTCTACGTCCTGGAACAGCAGATCGAGCGCGAGCAGTTCCCGCAAGAGCAGGCAGAACGCTATCTGGAGTTCCTGAAAGGTTACTTGATCCCGAAATATGCCGAGTTTATCGGCAAAGAGATCCAGACGGCCTACCTTGAATCCTATTCCGAATATGGGCAAAACATTTTCGACCGTTATGTTACCTACGCGGATTTCTGGATTCAGGATCAGGAGTATCGCGATCCGGATACCGGGCAGTTGTTTGACCGCGAGTCTCTTAACGCCGAGCTGGAGAAAATCGAGAAACCGGCGGGGATCAGTAATCCAAAAGATTTCCGCAACGAGATTGTTAACTTCGTACTGCGCGCCAGAGCGAATAACAGCGGACGCAATCCGAACTGGACCAGCTATGAAAAACTGCGCACGGTTATTGAGAAGAAAATGTTCTCCAATACCGAGGAGCTGTTGCCGGTTATTTCGTTTAACGCCAAAACGTCAACCGACGAGCAAAAGAAACACGACGATTTTGTCGACCGTATGATGGAAAAAGGCTACACCCGTAAACAGGTGCGTTTACTGTGCGAATGGTATTTGCGCGTACGTAAATCGTCTTAACAACCCTGGCCCGGTACACATGCTACCGGGCCTACAACGACAGCGAACCGTGGGCCAGAGAAGCGGCAACACAGGCGTAGCATACAGTTGGCAAATGTAGTACGGGGGGCATATGACCTGGTTTATTGACCGGCGTCTGAACGGCAAAAACAAAAGCATGGTGAATCGCCAGCGTTTTTTACGCCGTTATAAAGCGCAAATTAAACAGTCGATCTCCGAGGCCATTAATAAGCGTTCGGTGACTGACGTCGACAGCGGCGAGTCTGTATCCATTCCCACGGAAGATATTAGCGAACCGATGTTTCATCAGGGGCGTGGCGGTCTGCACCACCGCGTGCATCCGGGCAATGACCATTTCGTCCAGAATGACCGAATTGAACGTCCCCAGGGTGGCGGCGGAGGTTCCGGCAGTGGTCAGGGCCAGGCCAGCCAGGATGGTGAAGGTCAGGATGAATTTGTCTTTCAGATTTCGAAAGATGAGTATCTTGATCTGCTCTTTGAAGATCTGGCCTTACCGAATCTGAAACAAAACCAACAACGCCAGCTGACCGAATATAAAACGCATCGTGCGGGTTATACCGCTAACGGCGTTCCGGCCAATATCAGTGTTGTGCGTTCATTGCAGAACTCACTGGCACGACGCACAGCCATGACGGCGGGCAAGCGGCGGGAACTTCATGCGCTGGAAGAGAATTTGGCCATCATCAGCAATAGTGAACCTGCGCAACTGCTGGAAGAGGAACGTCTGCGCAAAGAAATTGCAGAATTACGTGCCAAAATTGAACGCGTCCCTTTCATTGACACCTTCGATTTACGTTACAAGAACTACGAGAAGCGGCCCGATCCCTCCAGCCAGGCAGTGATGTTTTGCCTGATGGACGTTTCCGGTTCAATGGATCAGTCCACTAAAGATATGGCTAAGCGTTTTTATATTCTGCTGTATCTGTTCCTTAGCAGAACGTATAAGAACGTGGAAGTCGTATACATCCGCCATCATACCCAGGCGAAAGAAGTCGATGAACATGAGTTTTTCTACTCGCAGGAAACTGGCGGCACCATTGTTTCCAGCGCCCTGAAACTGATGGATGAGGTAGTGAAAGAGCGTTATAACCCGGCACAGTGGAATATTTACGCGGCACAAGCATCGGACGGCGATAACTGGGCCGATGACTCTCCGCTTTGCCATGAAATCCTGGCGAAAAAATTATTACCCGTCGTTCGTTATTACAGCTATATCGAAATTACCCGTCGTGCACATCAGACACTGTGGCGAGAATATGAGCATCTGCAATCTACTTTCGACAACTTTGCGATGCAGCATATCCGCGACCAGGATGATATTTATCCGGTGTTCCGTGAACTGTTTCATAAACAAAATGCAACAGCTAAAGACTAAAACTATCAGCCGGGTCATTATCGCCTGGCTGATTTTTAGCTCACTGTAAATTATCTCATTTATTACATACATTAGCTTACAATCGCTTTAAATATGACAGCATAACCTTTACACAATTTAGTTCCAGAAAACAATCATTCGGAAAAATGATTCGGTCAACACGTGTTTCCCTGGGGTTATTCTTTAAATATTTTTTATCGTTAACGAAAATTGATCCTAGTCAAAACTATATATCTCTGCCATCAATAAAATCCAGCACTCACATTGCTCTCCTTTTTATGGCTTCTATGGGTACACAAAAATTAAAAGCTCAAGGCTTTTTTATTTTCAGCTTATTGCTGACGTTAATTTTATTTTGCATTACTACCTTATATAACGAAAACACGAATGTAAAACTCATCCCACAGATGAATTACCTGATGGTTGTTGTGGCTTTGTTTTTCCTTAACGCCGTCATTTTTCTTTTCATGTTAATGAAGTATTTCACTAACAAACAAATTTTACCAACACTCATTTTAAGCCTTGCATTTTTAAGTGGCCTTATCTATTTAGTTGAAACCATTGTAATTATCCATAAACCAATCAACGGCAGTACACTGATCCAGACAAAGTCGAATGATGTTTCTATTTTCTATATTTTCCGCCAACTCAGTTTCATTTGTTTAACCTCGCTGGCGCTCTTTTGTTATGGGAAAGACAACATCCTTGACAACAATAAGAGAAAAACTGGCATTCTGTTACTGGCACTGATTCCTTTTTTAGTTTTTCCCCTTCTGGCACACAATCTGAGCAGTTATAACGCTGACTATTCTTTGTATGTCGTCGATTACTGTCCGGACAACCATACTGCGACCTGGGGAATCAACTATACAAAAATATTGGTTTGTCTGTGGGCATTTTTACTGTTCTTTATTATCATGCGCACACGATTAGCCAGCGAACTATGGCCGTTAATAGCATTATTATGTCTGGCATCGCTATGCTGCAACTTACTTCTACTAACTCTGGATGAGTATAATTACACCATCTGGTATATCAGTCGCGGGATTGAAGTCTCCAGTAAACTGTTTGTTGTGTCTTTTCTGATTTATAACATTTTTCAGGAACTGCAACTCTCCAGCAAACTGGCAGTTCATGATGTGCTGACCAATATTTATAATCGCCGCTACTTTTTCAACAGCGTAGAGTCATTATTGTCGCGACCTGTTGTTAAGGACTTCTGTGTCATGCTGGTTGATATTAATCAGTTCAAACGCATCAATGCCCAATGGGGACATCGTGTGGGTGATAAAGTGCTGGTTTCAATTGTCGATATTATCCAGCAAAGCATCCGCCCCGATGATATTTTAGCGCGACTGGAGGGTGAGGTGTTTGGCTTGCTATTTACCGAACTGAATAGTGCCCAGGCAAAAATCATTGCGGAACGTATGCGTAAAAATGTCGAATTCCTGACCGGCTTTAGTAACAGATATGATGTTCCTGAGCAAATGACCATCAGTATTGGCACGGTTTTTTCAACGGGTGACACACGTAATATCTCGCTTGTCATGACGGAAGCAGATAAAGCCTTACGCGAAGCGAAAAGCGAGGGGGGCAACAAAGTGATTATTCATCATATTTAAGTGCAAAAATATTCAGAGCCATGCTTTTTGCGTGGCTTTTGCATACAATTTATTACTATTACCCCTAAATTTCCCCTCCCCAGCGGCGCAGAGATGAGTATAATTAGCGCCCCTGTGCCAGGCCGCAATCGAACTTTATCTGGTTTTCTCGTTTCACTAACCGAAGGAGTGCCATTTATCATGAAATTGCACCATAGAATGCTCCGGCATTTTATCGCCGCAAGTGTCATTGTGCTGACATCTTCCTTCCTTATTTTTGAACTTGTCGCCAGTGACAGAGCAATGAGTGCCTATCTGCGCTATATCGTGCAGAGAGCAGACTCCTCCTTTCTTTATGATAAGTATCAGAATCAGAGTATTGCCGCGCATGTGATGCGCGCTCTCGCTGCTGAGCAGTCGGAAGTGTCGCCAGAACAGCGGCGCACCATCTGCGAGGCTTTTGAGTCTGCCAATAATACCCATGGCTTAAACCTGACTGCCCATAAATACCCTGGCTTACGCGGCACACTACAAACCGCATCCACTGACTGCGACACAATTGTGGAAGCTGCAGCACTATTACCCGCTTTTGATCAGGCAGTGGAAGGCAACCGCCACCAGGATGATTACGGTTCAGGTCTTGGGATGGCCGAAGAGAAATTTCACTATTATCTCGATCTCAATGACCGCTATGTCTATTTTTATGAGCCGGTTAATGTTGAATACTTTGCGATGAATAACTGGTCTTTCCTGCAGTCAGGAAGTATTGGCATCGATCGCAAAGATATTGAAAAGGTATTTACCGGGCGTACCGTTTTATCGAGCATTTACCAGGATCAGCGTACTAAACAGAACGTGATGAGTTTGCTGACGCCGGTATATGTCGCAGGGCAGCTAAAAGGGATTGTGCTGCTGGATATTAACAAAAACAATCTGCGGAATATCTTTTACACTCATGACCGCCCTCTCCTCTGGCGTTTTCTCAATGTCACGCTAACCGATACCGATTCGGGGCGCGACATTATCATCAACCAGAGCGAAGACAATCTGTTCCAGTATGTCAGTTACGTCCATGACTTACCGGGCGGCATTCGTGTCTCGTTATCCATTGATATTCTTTACTTTATCACGTCTTCGTGGAAAAGCGTTCTGTTCTGGATTTTGACGGCGTTAATTTTGCTGAATATGGTGCGGATGCACTTCCGTTTATACCAAAATGTGTCGCGAGAAAATATTAGTGATGCGATGACTGGACTCTATAATCGCAAAATTTTAACCCCTGAACTGGAGCAGCGGTTGCAAAAACTGGTGCAATCCGGTTCTTCGGTGATGTTTATTGCAATTGACATGGACAAGTTAAAGCAAATAAATGACACCCTCGGTCATCAGGAGGGGGATTTAGCGATTACGTTATTAGCGCAGGCGATTAAACAGTCAATTCGTAAAAGTGATTATGCCATCCGACTCGGTGGCGATGAATTCTGCATCATTCTTGTCGATTCGACGCCGCAAATTGCAGCACAACTGCCTGAACGTATCGAAAAACGTCTGCAACATATCGCGCCGCAGAAAGAGATCGGCTTCTCTTCCGGTATTTACGCGATGAAAGAAAACGATACGTTACATGATGCGTATAAAGCTTCCGATGAGCGTTTATATGTCAATAAGCAGAACAAAAACAGCCGTTCATGATAACCTTCTATGGTTGTTTGCTTGTAATCTCAGGAGCATGAAATGACTGAAATGGCTAAAGGAAGCGTGACGCATCAGCGGTTAATCGCTTTATTATCACAAGAAGGTGCTGACTTCCGCGTCGTTACCCATGAAGCGGTAGGTAAATGTGAAGCGGTGTCAGAAATTCGTGGCACCGCTTTAGGCCAGGGGGCTAAGGCACTGGTATGTAAAGTCAAAGGCAATGGTGTAAATCAACATGTTCTGGCGATCCTCGCGGCCGATCAACAGGCCGATCTGAGCCAACTCGCCAGCCATATAGGCGGATTACGCGCTTCGTTGGCCAGCCCGGCGGAAGTCGATGAACTCACAGGCTGTGTCTTCGGCGCGATCCCCCCTTTCAGCTTCCATCCAAAACTCAAACTGGTTGCCGACCCCCTACTCTTCGAACGATTTGATGAAATCGCCTTCAATGCAGGCATGCTGGATAAATCCGTTATTTTGAAAACCGCGGATTATTTGCGCATTGCGCAACCAGAACTGGTCAATTTCCGCCGCACTGCGTAACTAGCCTGTCCGTTCGATAAGAAGAACGGACAAAACCAGCACAACAGCAATGGCAAAAAACGATGACGTGATAATCAGAGTCTCGACGAACATTTGATCGTTCATAGTATGCCCCCGGGAGATAGCTGTTTTCACGTTATTGTTAGCGTGCGCAAATGGCAGTTTGATGACAGATCGCCTGATTTTTTATGCAAAAAACGTAAAGATTTTCTACTTCCTTCCTGCAGCAAGCGTAAAGTAAGCAGGCTTATTATTCTTTGGCAAGGAAACCACGATGTTTGATGTCACTTTGCTGATCCTGCTCGGGTTAGCTGCGCTGGGCTTTATCAGTCATAACACCACTGTCGCCGTTTCAATTCTGGTGTTAATCATTGTCCGCGTCACACCGTTAAGCACCTTTTTCCCGTGGATTGAAAAACAGGGGCTAAGTATCGGGATAATCATTCTGACGATTGGCGTTATGGCCCCCATCGCCAGCGGGACGCTACCGCCCTCAACCCTGATTCACTCGTTTCTGAACTGGAAATCGCTGGTGGCAATTGCAGTAGGCGTTATTGTCTCCTGGCTAGGTGGGCGCGGCGTGACGTTAATGGGCAGCCAGCCGCAACTGGTCGCCGGGCTGCTGGTGGGCACTGTTTTGGGCGTGGCGCTGTTTCGCGGAGTACCGGTTGGCCCGCTTATTGCCGCGGGTCTGGTTTCGCTGATTGTGGGGAAACAGTAGTTAATCCCGCAATATATCGGCCTGGCGTTTGCCCCAGGCCTTTCTTAAACATAGTAATAAAGGCCGTTGTTGAATCATACCCCAGCGTATGAGCAACTTTCTGTACAGTATCGCCTTTCACTAATCCCTGAAGCGCCATAATCAGCTGTAACTGCTGACGCCACTGGCGAAAACTCAACCCCGTCTCTTTCACTATCAGTCGGGCAAGATTGCGTTCACTCATCGCAAAAAAGCGAGCCCATTGCCCCAATGACCCCCACTCGACGGGCTCTTTCGCCATCATCTCCACCATCGCGCGAATTTTAGGATGAGAAGAAACGGGTAGGTGCAGCTGTTGTTGTGGCTGCTGAGGGAGTTCATCAAACAGGACCTGAATTAATCTGCGGGTCATCGGCTCAGCACGCTGAGTCGACGTTCTGTTTGCCAGGGTTAAAATTAATTCCCGGCATAAGGGCGATATTTTCAATGTGCAACAGGTTGTCGGCATTGTCACTGCGCTGGGTTCGATAAACAGAAAACAGAGTTCAGCGTTAGCTGTCACTTGATTGCTATGTTCCACCCCGCCCGGTATCCAAACCGCATATTGCGGTGGCACCATCCACAAAGCATTTTCCACCGTACAGGTAATTGCACCATGTAGCGCCAGTATCAGCTGTCCTTTGCGGTGCTGATGTACAGGACTGGTTAACTCATCCGTTCCGGCGTGAATACAAAATGCGACCGCGGCTTCATGGTGTCGGTCGGGTTCATAGCCATTGAGATTCAACCTGTGCATCATTTTGTCCGAATTTAGCGATAATTTGTCATTTTAGCTTGATTCAACATAACAATAAAAACGGTAAGGTACAGCCTCGTTTGTAACAATGAGAAGCATATGACCTGTTCAACTTCATTAAGCGGCAAAAACAGGATTGTCCTTATCGCTGGTATTCTGATGATTGCCACAACATTACGCGTCACCTTTACCGGCGCAGCACCGTTACTGGATACGATTCGTTCCGCTTACTCGCTGACGACGGCGCAAACCGGCTTATTGACAACCCTGCCATTATTAGCCTTTGCGCTAATCTCACCTCTGGCTGCCCCGGTGGCGCGACGTTTTGGTATGGAACGTAGCCTGTTTGCCGCGTTACTTTTGATCTGTGCTGGTATCGCAATTCGCTCTCTCCCTTCGCCTTACTTATTATTTGGCGGTACAGCGGTCATTGGCGGTGGAATTGCATTAGGCAATGTCTTACTGCCAGGATTAATTAAACGCGATTTCCCTCATTCCGTCGCCAGACTTACCGGCGCATATTCCCTGACAATGGGAGCTGCAGCGGCACTGGGATCGGCTATGGTCGTGCCGCTGGCTTTGAACGGTTTTGGCTGGCAAGGCGCGTTGCTCATGCTGATGTGTTTTCCTCTGCTGGCTCTTTGTTTATGGCTGCCACAGTGGCGAAGTCAACAACATGCAAATTTGAGTACCTCACGCGCCTTACATACTCGGGGTATCTGGCGTTCTCCGCTTGCCTGGCAGGTAACATTGTTTCTTGGGATCAACTCACTGGTCTATTACGTGATTATTGGCTGGCTTCCGGCGATCCTCATCAGTCACGGCTATAGCGAAGCACAGGCGGGTTCACTGCATGGTTTGCTGCAACTAGCCACAGCAGCTCCCGGTTTGCTGATCCCACTTTTCTTACATCATGTGAAAGATCAGCGTGGTATTGCAGCGTTCGTTGCCTTGATGTGCGCAGTGGGCGCGGTTGGGCTCTGCTTTATGCCAGCGCACGCGATCACCTGGACTCTGCTTTTCGGTTTTGGTTCCGGCGCAACAATGATACTGGGGTTGACGTTCATTGGTCTTCGGGCAAGTTCTGCGCATCAGGCGGCGGCACTCTCGGGGATGGCACAATCCGTCGGGTATTTGCTGGCAGCCTGTGGGCCGCCGCTGATGGGTAAAATACACGATACTAACGGTGACTGGTCCATACCATTGATGGGTGTTGCCATACTTTCACTACTGATGGCGATTTTCGGACTTTGCGCCGGGAGAGACAAAGAAATTCGCTAATATCCGGTGCTATAGTGACGTGACAAATCATGCGTGAAAGGGAGAACAAACAAGATGAATATTCAGTGCAAACGCGTTTATGATCCGGCTGAACAGAGCGATGGATATCGCGTACTGGTCGACCGCCTCTGGCCGCGCGGTATCAAAAAAACCGATTTAGCCCTTGATGAGTGGGATAAAGAAATCACGCCGTCAACGGAACTGCGCAAAGCCTTTCACGGCGAAGTCGTCGATTTTGCAACCTTTCGCGAGCAATATCTTGCAGAACTGGCGCAACACGAGCAAGAAGGAAAGCGGCTGGCGGACATCGCCAAAAAACAGCCGCTGACCCTGCTCTACTCAGCCAAAAACACCACGCAGAACCATGCGCTGGTGCTGGCCGACTGGCTACGTAGCTTATGATTTTAGTACAGCATCCGGCGGTTATTTTTCACCAGCCGGATGGTCCCGTCGCCACAATGCCCATTCATCAATCGTTTCACCGCCCGGTAATTTGCAATTGTTGCTGACCCCTTGCGCTGTCTGCACTGGAATGAGCGTCCCGCCCTTCTGCTGGCAATAGACCGACGCCGGATTTGCCATACCAATCTGCGGCGGTTTGGGTGCTTCTGGCTGAGAAGGGGTTGAACAACCAGCCAGGACCAGCAAGCAAGGCAGAACAAAACTGATAATTTTCATTTATTGATCTCACATATTTATCCAGACTTAGAGTATCGCGGTATCGTTTTGTTTTGCAGCACTATTTTTATTACATTCACTCAAATCATATTACGCCTTGTTTCATCTTTGTTGATGATGTTTTATCATGCCTGCAAAGATTAAATAATCAGCATTTACCCGCCGTATCCTGGAGTTGTTTCGTGTCAGATCAGATTATCGCCCGCGTCTCGCAATCCCTTGCCAAAGAACAGTCACTGGAAAGTCTGGTCCGACAGCTTCTGGAGATGCTGGAAATGGTCACTGATATGGAATCAACCTACCTGACCAAAGTGGATGTCGAAGCGCGCCTGCAGCATATTATGTTTGCCCGTAACAGCCAGAAAATGCACATCCCGGAGAATTTTACCGTCTCGTGGGATTACTCGTTATGCAAACGCGCCATTGATGAAAACTGCTTTTTCAGCGATGAAGTCCCTGACCGTTGGGGCGACTGTATTGCGGCACGCAATCTTGGCATCACCACATTTCTGAGCACGCCAATTCACTTACCGGATGGATCATTCTATGGCACGCTTTGCGCCGCCAGTAGTGAGAAGCGCCAGTGGAGTGAACGCGCGGAACAGGTTTTACAGTTATTCGCCGGACTGATTGCACAATATATTCAAAAAGAGGCACTGGTTGAACAGCTGCGCGAAGCCAATGCTGCGCTGATTGCGCAATCGTATACCGACTCGTTAACCGGGCTACCGAATCGGCGGGCGATTTTTGAAAACCTGACGACGCTGTTTTCTCTCGCCCGACATCTTAACCATAAGATAATGATCGCGTTTATCGATCTGGATAACTTCAAATTAATCAACGATCGTTTTGGTCATAATAGTGGTGATTTGTTCCTCATTCAGGTTGGCGAGCGCCTTAATACGCTCCAGCAAAATGGCGAAGTTATTGGTCGTCTCGGCGGTGATGAGTTTTTGGTTGTTTCACTGAACAACGAGAATGCGGATATTTCGTCTCTGCGAGAACGTATTCAGCAGCAAATACGCGGAGAATATCACTTAGGTGATGTTGATTTGTATTATCCCGGTGCCAGTCTTGGCATAGTAGAAGTCGATCCTGAAACGACCGATGCAGACAGTGCCCTGCATGCTGCCGATATCGCGATGTATCAGGAGAAAAAACACAAACAGAAAACACCTTTTGTCGCGCATCCAGCGCTACATTCCTGAGGCGTATTCACATCCTTTTGATTGGTGATAACATGCGAATCGGTATTATTTTTCCGGTTGTAATCTTTATTACAGCGGTCGTATTTTTAGCATGGTTTTTTATTGGCGGCTATGCTGCCCCGGGAGCATAAAGATGAAAAAAACAACGATTATTATGATGGGTGTGGCGATTATTGTCGTAGTCGGCACTGAGCTGGGATGGTGGTAACGTCACATCTAGAAAATAGCAAAGGCTGCCTGTGTGCAGCCTTTGTGCAATTTAAGCGTTAACTTTTAATCTTTCTGTAGATAAACAGCACGACAATCGCGCCAATAACGGCAACCACGAAGCTGCCAAAATTGAAGCCATCGACTTTACCAAAGCCAAACAGCGTGCTGATCCATCCGCCGACTACGGCACCGACTATCCCCAGCAGGATAGTCATAAAGAATCCACCACCATCTTTACCTGGCATGATCCACTTCGCCAGAATACCGGCAATAAGCCCAAAAATAATCCATGACAGAATGCCCATTGTTTCCTCACTTATCTGTTTTGCATTAGCGGGTTAGTCGCTGATAAAAAGCATAGCACAACATCGGGAGGGCAAGATTTGCGACGAGCATCACGGAGGATTTTTTTGCGATGGCGCAGAAATTGCGCCATCAACGATCAGTGATAATTACCAACCACAAACATCATGTTCGTTTTCCGTGTCATAAGAACGCACGGTATTCACCAGATCTTTTATCACTTCAGCCGCCACTTCTGGCACCAGCAAAGTCATCGGCGTCTCTGTTTCATAATCGACAGAAACGCCATTGCTGTTATTGGTGACGGTCACGGTATACGTTGCTTTGCCCATGATTCATTTCCCGTTATGAATGACTTTCCGTTGTTGCGCGCCTTCCATCAGGACTTCAGGAGCAACGAAGAAGTCAATGTTGAAATAAGTATCGTCAGTCATGGCTTCAATGTTGTGCCACTTTTCTGGAGGGAACACCGCAAACTGCCCCGCTTCGATAAGGATCACCTGATCAGGCTCTGCATTGTGTTCATCAGGGTAGCCGAGATATTTGACCGCCCCATGCATAACGGAAAGGCGTGGGTAAACTCCCGGGCGCGTTCCTTTATCAAGATGACGTTCGAATATTCCGGCAGGCGCAGTTTGTTTATTCCAGAAAGGCGTTGAGCGCGTATGAATATAATTCTGTGGGATTTGCAGCATCCTTTTCCCTCCTTCGGTGAATGCGCTGAAAATGGTTTATTCCAGCCGTTTCAGGGTACGCCTGATAATTTGCATTTTAAATACCATTTATTGGTTACTTTTTAGCACCATATCAGAGAAGAATCAGGGAGGATTACAGATGGGAAGCCCGCGACAACGCGGGCTGAAAGCATCAGGATTGCAGCGTCGCCAGTCGGGCGGCGAAACCCACGAACATCAAACCAATCAGAGAGTTGCCCACTTTAGCCAGTTTCTTTTTGGTACGTATGTACTGTGTGACAAAAGCACCAGAAATAATCAGGAAGCTCAAATAGCAGAAACTCACCAGTTCCAGCGTCGTCGCCAGAATAAAGAATGAAATTCCCGTATGTGGGGCATTAACATCGATAAACTGTACGAAAAACGACACATAGAACAAAATGGCTTTCGGATTAGTCAGGCTCAAAATTAACGCGCGTTTAAAAATGGCACCGTATTGGGGCTCATCGGATTTGGCCTCGTTATTTTTACCCTTCAGGGTCGCGTAGAGAATTTTACTCCCCAGATAGAGCAAATAAAATGCACCAAGATAACGTACAATGTTGAATAATATCGGGGTGGTCTTAATTAATGTCGCCACTCCAGCCCATGCCAGAAACATCAATACCGCATCGCCAATAAATACACCGCAGGCCGCAAGATAACCGCCTTTCATACCGCTACTGACGCTATTTTTGAGTACAAACAGGGTATTTGGCCCTGGCACCAACACAATAAAAATGGCCCCAACCAGATAGGTCCAGTAATTCAGAACCCCGTATTCAGCGAACACATTAACCTCTTTAATTATCTTTCGATCATGCGCGATTAAAGGTGAATATGCTAACCAATCTGTAGCGGCTTAGAAAGGAGAAAATCAGGTTTTAACCTGATATCAACCCGATAATTGAATCATTAATCAGGCATGCTCCAGTGAAAAATTCGGGTAGTGCTCGGCAAAATACTGGCGTAAAAATTCTACCGTTATCCGCACTTTCGCTGACGTCGCCAACCTTGAAACATAAACGGCCCAGACGTTCGCTGGCTGGTAATATTCCGGTAGCACTTGCACTAAATGACCACTGGCAATGTTTTCGCTAACATCCCACCAGGAGCGCAGAGCAATCCCCTGCCCATCGAGACACCACTGATGGACAATTTCTCCATGATTAGACGACAGTGGGCCGGTAACTTTAATCGCATGGTGGCCTTCTTTATTGCGTAATTGCCAGACACCAAAAGGATGATCGCGCTCTTTAATGACCAGGCACGGCAATGCAGAAAGATCGGTTAAATGTTTCGGCGCGCCATGTTGCGCAATAAATTCCGGTGACGCGCAGAGAATGCGATAATTGGTCGCCAGTTTGCGGGCGATTAAATTAGGGGCGATATCATCGCCAATGCGAATATCGAGATCGACACCTTCATTGACCAAATCGACCAACCGGTCTTCCACATCAAAACGTAATTCCAGTTGCGGATACGCCTTCGCCAGCGCTGATAACGCCGGGGCCACCACCTGTCGTCCAAAACCAAAGCTGCTGATAATACGCAGCATCCCCTGCGGCACCTGACGCACGTCAGAAAGTTCGTCCATCATCTGACCGACATCCTGCAAAATCCGCTGCGCCCATTCATAAATCCGCTCTCCTTCTTCGGTAATGGTGACGCGGCGGGTGGTGCGGTGTAACAACACCACGTTTAGCGTTTGCTCCAGCAAGGCGATGCGCTTGCTGACGAACGCCGGAGAAACGCCCAGTTCTTCCGCCACGGCGGCAAAACCAGCCCGGCGAGCCACCAGCATAAAGACGCGCAAATCGTTCAGCAGCGGTAAATTATTCATGATTCGTGTTTTATGTTTCACCAGTTACAGGGATTAATTCCTTTTCAGTCAATTATAGGATGGTGATGTTGTCAATTTTGATGGTCAGGAAGTGAGAACCCAATGATGAAAACGATGCGTATTGCTGCGATCCCGGGAGACGGGATTGGTAAAGAAGTCCTTCCTGAAGGGATTCGCGTGTTACAGGCTGCCGCTGAGCGCTGGGGCTTCGCCTTGAGTTTTGAGCAAATGGAGTGGGCGAGCTGCGAGTATTACAGCCATCACGGTAAAATGATGCCGGACGACTGGCATGAGCAACTTAGCCGTTTCGACGCCATCTATTTTGGTGCCGTCGGCTGGCCGGACACCGTTCCGGACCATATTTCGTTGTGGGGTTCGCTGCTGAAATTTCGTCGTGAATTCGACCAGTACGTCAACCTGCGCCCGGTTCGTCTCTTTCCTGGCGTTCCCTGCCCGCTGGCGGGAAAACAGCCTGGCGACATCGATTTTTACGTGGTCAGGGAAAACACCGAAGGCGAATATTCCTCGCTCGGCGGCAGAGTGAATGAAGGTACAGAGCATGAAGTCGTCATTCAGGAATCGGTATTTACGCGTCGTGGTGTCGATCGCATTTTGCGTTATGCCTTCGAACTTGCGCAAAGCCGCCCACGTAAGACGCTAACTTCTGCCACTAAATCGAACGGTTTAGCCATCAGCATGCCGTACTGGGATGAGCGAGTGGAAGCAATGGCCGAGAATTACCCGGAGATCTGCTGGGACAAGCAGCATATTGACATTCTCTGCGCACGTTTTGTGATGCAGCCGGAACGCTTCGATGTGGTAGTGGCGTCCAATTTGTTTGGCGATATCCTTTCCGATCTTGGCCCGGCCTGCACCGGCACCATTGGCATTGCCCCATCCGCCAACCTGAATCCGGAACGCACTTTCCCGTCGCTCTTCGAGCCAGTCCACGGTTCCGCGCCGGATATCTACGGGAAAAACATTGCTAACCCTATCGCCACAATTTGGGCCGGTGCAATGATGCTCGATTTTCTCGGCAATGGCGATGAGCGTTTCCAGCAAGCGCATAACGGTATTCTGGCCGCGATTGAAGAAGTGATTGCTCACGGGCCGAAAACACCTGATATGAAAGGCAATGCCACCACGCCACAGGTTGCCGACGCGATTTGCAAAATTATTTTGCGTTAAGGTCAAACCAGTTTATTTGAACCGCGTCACTGACGCGGTTTTTTTATTCGTTCTTTGCAGTTAATAACCTGCGTCATTTCACCTTTTATTGTTTCCGTTTCGTGTTTTATGGCTTTCCGTATTCTTAATTGTTTAATTTATGTAACATGCAAATAATCAATTTGTTAAACACAACATACAACTCATTACCCTGCAAATAATTACAACTGGCAAAAGCCAGAGACGGGCTTTTATGCCCAGGAGATGACTCATGATGAGCAATGTTAAGAAAAAAGATGTGCCGCTGATAAGCATCAGCCTGGTGGCCATTCTTTTCATCGCAGCTGCATTAAGCCTTTTCCCACAACAATCGGCCGACGCGGCCAACGCAATATACACTTTTGTTACGCGTACGTTAGGTTCCGCCGTACAGGTATTGGTTTTGCTGGCAATGGGACTGGTGATTTATTTAGCCACCAGTAAATACGGCAATATTCGTCTTGGCGAAGGAAAACCGGAATACAGCACGCTCTCCTGGCTGTTTATGTTTATTTGTGCCGGTTTAGGTTCTTCTACGCTTTATTGGGGGGTTGCTGAATGGGCCTATTATTATCAAACGCCTGGATTAAATATCGCACCGCGTTCACAACAGGCACTCGAATTTAGCGTTCCCTACTCCTTCTTCCACTGGGGCATCAGCGCCTGGGCAACTTATACGCTGGCCTCATTAATCATGGCTTATCACTTTCATGTGCGGAAAAATAAAGGGCTGAGCCTTTCCGGCATTATTGCCGCGATTACCGGCGTTCGCCCGCAAGGCCCGTGGGGAAAACTGGTCGATTTGATGTTCCTGATCGCCACTGTCGGTGCGCTGACCATTTCCCTTGTTGTTACCGCAGCAACCTTTACTCGTGGGCTTTCCGCGCTGACCGGTTTACCCGATAACTTCACCGTGCAGGCATTTGTGATCCTGCTTTCCGGCGGCATTTTTTGCCTAAGCTCGTGGATTGGTATCAACAACGGTTTGCAACGTCTGAGCAAAATGGTTGGCTGGGGCGCGTTCCTGCTGCCATTACTGGTGCTGATTGTCGGTCCAACCGAATTTATTACCAACAGCATCATCAATGCCATCGGCCTGACCACGCAAAACTTCCTGCAAATGAGCTTATTCACCGATCCGCTTGGCGATGGATCATTTACCCGCAACTGGACCGTTTTCTACTGGCTGTGGTGGATCTCATACACGCCTGGCGTAGCAATGTTTGTCACCCGCGTTTCCCGCGGTCGTAAGATTAAAGAAGTTATCTGGGGACTGATCCTCGGCAGCACCGTCGGTTGCTGGTTCTTCTTCGGCGTAATGGAAAGCTATGCCATTCACCAGTTTATCAATGGCGTAATCAACGTCCCACAGGTGCTGGAAACACTGGGCGGCGAGACAGCTGTGCAGCAAGTTCTGATGTCGTTGCCAGCCGGTAAATTGTTCCTCGCCGCATACCTGGGCGTGATGATTATTTTCCTTGCCTCGCATATGGATGCGGTGGCCTACACCATGGCGGCAACCAGTACGCGTAATCTCCAGGAAGGTGACGATCCTGACCGTGGGCTGCGTCTTTTCTGGTGCGTGGTAATTACCCTGATCCCGCTTTCAATTCTTTTCACTGGCGCGTCGCTGGAAACGATGAAAACCACCGTCGTACTCACAGCCCTTCCGTTCCTCGTCATTTTACTGGTGAAAGTCGGCGGATTTATTCGCTGGCTGAAACAGGATTACGCCGACATTCCGGCTCATCAAGTTGAACATTATCTCCCGCAGACACCGGTTGAAGCCCCGGAAAAAACGCCAGTGCTCCCTGCGGGAACCGTATTCAAAGGCGACAACTGAGCGCCATCATCCTAACGATAAAGGTAACCCTATGAGCAATCTGAGCCCTGACTTTGTACTACCCGAAAATTTTTGCGCTAACCCGCAAGAGGCGTGGACCATTCCTGCCCGTTTTTATACCGATCAGAACGCCTTTGAACACGAAAAAGAGAACGTCTTCGCCAAAAGCTGGATTTGCGTCGCTCATAGCAGCGAACTGGCGAATGCCAATGATTATGTGACGCGTGAGATCATTGGCGAAAGCATCGTGCTGGTACGTGGTCGTGATAAGGTTTTGCGCGCGTTCTATAACGTTTGCCCGCACCGTGGTCATCAAGTATTGAGCGGCGAAGGGAAAGCGAAAAATGTGATTACCTGCCCGTATCACGCCTGGGCATTCAAACTCGATGGTAACCTGGCCCATGCACGTAACTGCGAAAACGTCGCCAATTTCGATAGCGACAAAGCGCAACTGGTTCCGGTGCGTCTGGAAGAATATGCAGGATTCGTCTTCATCAACATGGACCCTAACGCCACCAGCGTAGAAGATCAGTTACCCGGTCTGGGCGCGAAAGTGCTGGAAGCCTGCCCGGAAGTCCACGATCTGAAACTGGCGGCCCGCTTTACCACCCTCACGCCTGCCAACTGGAAGAACATTGTCGATAACTATCTCGAGTGCTATCACTGTGGTCCGGCGCATCCAGGTTTCTCCGACTCCGTTCAGGTTGATCGTTACTGGCACACCATGCACGGTAACTGGACGCTGCAATACGGTTTCGCCAAACCGTCAGAACAGTCTTTCAAATTCGAAGAGGGCACGGATGCGGCATTCCACGGTTTCTGGCTGTGGCCGTGCACGATGCTGAACGTCACCCCGATCAAAGGGATGATGACGATCATTTATGAATTCCCGGTGGATTCTGAAACTACCCTGCAAAACTACGATATTTACTTCACCAATGAAGAGTTAACCGACGAGCAAAAATCGCTGATTGAGTGGTATCGCGATGTGTTCCGTCCGGAAGATTTACGTCTGGTTGAAAGCGTACAGAAAGGGCTGAAATCGCGTGGCTATCGTGGTCAGGGGCGCATCATGGCCGACAGTAGCGGTAGCGGAATTTCCGAACATGGTATCGCCCACTTCCATAATCTGCTGGCGCAGGTGTTTAAGGACTAATGACATCGGCGGCGGTATTTTCCGCCGCTGGGCTGATTTTTGATGGAGTACAGCAATGTCAGACTATCAAATGTTTGAAGTACAGGTGAGCCAGGTTGAACCGCTTACCGAACAGGTGAAACGCTTCATGCTGGTGGCAACCGATGGCAAACCATTACCTGCGTTTACCGGAGGAAGTCACGTCATTGTGCAGATGAGCGATGGTGATAACGAGTACAGCAATGCGTATTCACTACTGAGTTCGCCGCATGACACCAGTTGTTATCAGATTGCCGTTCGACTGGAGGAAAACTCGCGCGGCGGTTCCCGCTTTTTGCATCAGCAGGTAAAAGTGGGCGATCGGTTAACGATTTCAACGCCTAATAACCTGTTTGCGCTAATTCCCTCGGCCAGAAAGCATCTGTTTATCGCGGGCGGCATTGGTATCACCCCTTTCCTGTCGTACATGGCAGAGTTGCAACACAGCGACGTCGACTGGCAGCTACATTACTGCACGCGAAATCCAGAAAGTTGCGCATTTCGTGATGAGCTAGTCCAGCATCCGCAGGCTGAGAAAGTCCATTTGCATCATTCATCAACCGGAACACGACTGGAATTAGCGCGATTATTGGCGGATATCGAACCTGGCACACATGTTTATACCTGTGGCCCCGAGGCGCTAAATGAAGCGGTAAGAAGTGAAGCTGCGCGTCTGGACATCGCCGCCGATACGCTGCACTTTGAGCAATTTGCTATCGAAGACAAAACCGGCGATGCATTTACCCTGGTGCTTGCCCGTTCCGGTAAAGAGTTTGTGGTGCCGGAAGAGATGACTATTTTGCAGGTTATTGAAAATAATAAAGCAGCGAAAGTGGAATGTTTATGTCGTGAAGGGGTATGCGGAACCTGCGAAACGGCAATACTGGAAGGTGAAGCTGACCATCGGGATCAGTATTTTAGCGATGAAGAGCGTGCCAGCCAGCAAAGTATGTTGATCTGTTGTTCGCGCGCGAAGGGTAAACGCCTGGTGTTGGATTTGTAGTTTGCCGAAGCCGGATGTGGCGCTGAGCGCGCCCAGTCCGGCTTCGGAAGATTTTACTGCGGATATTCCTGCAATAAATTGTGTAATGCTTCCGCCATCAGCTCACCACGCCAGCCGGAAATCAGCTCCGGCAAATTGTTCTGCGGTTTCAGTTTCCAGTGCCAGTTCAGCAGTTGGTTGATTTGCCGACGCGATGCCAGCAATTCGGCGCTGATCTTGTGCGTTTCGCTCACGTCAGTAATCAGCGACTTAATCGCTTTAAACGCTTTACGATAACCCGGCATGTCCATCAGGTTAAGCATCGGCTGCGGTAAGGCCTCTTCCGGCAATGTCTGCGCTTTTTCCACCAGCGCCAGCAGCGTTTTACCGTGAAAGCGGATTTCGCTACCGGATAAGCCCAGGCTGTCCAGTTCGCCTAAACTTCCCGGCATATAACGCGCTACCGACCACAAATGCTCTTCACGCACGACAAAGTTCACCGCCAGATCGCGCTCCCGCGCCTTGCGCAGTCGCCAGTCGGCTAACAGTTGCAGACAGGCCAGTTGGCGTGTGCGTAACTGCCAGGCATTGGTGATATCACGCCAGGCATCTTCCGGTGCAACGACTTCCTGACGACGCATTTGCATCAGGCGGCATTCATCCAGCGCCGCAGGTAGCCAGCCGGAGGCCTCCGTTTCTACCATAAGCTTGGCGGTGATCGGTAACAGATACCAGACATCCGCCGCTGCGTATTCACACTGACGTTCGGTCAGCGGTCTGGCCAGCCAGTCGGTGCGCGATTCACTCTTGTCCAGCGTAACGCCGGAATACTCTTCCACCATGGAAGCGAAACCCCATGACATCGGGCGTCCGCAGAAGGCAGCAAGGATTTGCGTGTCAATCAGGGGTTGTGGTAATTCGCCAAAGACATTGAGGAACACTTCCAGATCTTCACTGCCTGCATGGAGAAATTTTGTGATGGACGGATCGCGCAGGATCGCCTTCAGCGGTGACCAGTCGGAGATCCCGAGAGGATCAATTAGCGCCAGATGCTCACCATCAAAAAGTTGAATTAGACCCAGCTGCGGGTAATAGGTGCGCGTACGAACAAATTCAGTATCCAGGGCTATCGCCGGAAAGGCACGGACAGCTTCACACAAAGAAGCCAGCGCATCGTCCGTGGTAATCATTTGGTAATTCAAATTGTATTCTCTTTAGTGGGCGTCAAAAAAAACGCCGGATTAACCGGCGTCTGACGACTGACTTAACGCTCAGGCTTTATTGTCCACTTTGCCGCGCGCTTCGTCACGTAATTCTCGTCGCAAAATTTTTCCGACGTTAGATTTCGGTAACTCATCACGAAACTCCACCAGCTTCGGTACTTTGTAGCCCGTGAGCTGACGGCGACAAAAAGTCACCAGTGACTCTTCGGTAAGCGATGGATCTTTTTTCACTACGAAGATTTTCACCGCTTCACCACTGGAGCCGGAAGGTACGCCAACAGCCGCGACTTCCTGTACGCCAGGATGCTGCATGACGACATCTTCAATCTCGTTGGGATAGACGTTAAAACCGGAAACCAGAATCATGTCTTTTTTGCGATCGACAATGCGCAGGAATCCTTCTTCATCCATCACCGCGATGTCGCCAGTGTGTAACCAGCCATTTTTGATGATCTCATCGGTAGCATCCGGACGCTGCCAGTAACCCAGCATCACCTGCGGTCCTTTGACACAAAGCTCACCCGGTTGACCCGGTGGTACTTCGTTGTCGTCGTCATCCACCAGTTTGGCTTCCGTCGATGGCACCGGCAAACCGATGCTACCGCTATGATAATCAATATCATACGGGTTAACGCTGACCAGCGGCGCACACTCGGTCAGGCCATAACCTTCCAGCAGATACTGTCCAGTCAGTTTCACCCAACGTTCTGCCACCACTTGCTGAACAGGCATCCCTCCGCCTGCGGAAAGATGCAGACTGGAGAAATCCAGCTGCTGGAACTCTTTATTGTTCAGCAACGCATTGAACAAGGTGTTAACGCCAGTGATAGCGGTAAACGGATATTTCGCTAACTCTTTTACCAACCCTGGAATATCGCGCGGGTTAGTGATAAGCAGGTTCTGCCCACCCAGTTCGATAAACAGCAGGCAGTTAATGGTCAGTGCAAAAATGTGATACAGCGGCAGCGCCGTCACCACCAGCTCTTTGCCCGGATGCAACAGCGGACCATAGGTCGCGTTAACCTGTTCCAGGTTCGCCAGCATATTGCGGTGAGTCAGCATCGCGCCTTTCGCCACCCCCGTGGTACCGCCGGTGTATTGCAGGAAAGCTAAATCTTCCGGCACCAGTTCGGGTTTGACGTACTGCATCCGGTAGCCGTTGTGCAGGGCGCTACGAAATGAAATGGCATCTGGCAGATGGTATTTCGGCACCAGACGCTTGATGTATTTAACAACGAAATTGACTACCGTGCCTTTTGCCGTAGATAGCTGATCGCCCATACGGGTCAGAATTACGTGCTGAACGGCGGTTTTATCAACCACTTTTTCCAGAGTGTGGGCAAAGTTAGACACGATAACAATCGCCGATGCGCCGCTATCGTTAAGCTGATGCTCAAGTTCACGCGGGGTATACAACGGGTTAACGTTTACGACAATCATCCCGGCACGCAAAATGCCAAACAGCGCCACCGGATATTGCAATAAATTAGGCATCATCAACGCAACGCGATCGCCTTTCTTCAGTCCCAACCCTTGTTGCAAATAAGCGGCAAACGCGCGACTGCGTTCTTCCAGTTTGCGGAAGGTCATCACCTCCCCCATATTCACAAACGCGGGTTGATCGGCGTAGCGCGCGACCGACTGCTCAAACATATCTACCAGAGATTGATAACGGTCAGGGTTGATCTCCGTCGGAACGTCCGCGGGATAACGGTTAAGCCAAACCTTCTTCAATTCTTCACCTCTAAAATGCGTGTTCGTCGTCATCGCAACCCCAAATGATATACATGCCGTTAACATAATATTAACTCATCATACCAGCTTGATAATTACCCAACGAAAAGGTTGCGAAGCGCGTCACTATTTATTTTTATCTTTACCGTAAGAATGCAGAAACAGCGGACCAGCCGCTGTTTCTTTTTCTTTAAAAACAAGCAATTATTCAGTTACAACAGTTTGTACTCTCGCGGGGCCGGGATTATACCAGCCCCATCCACCGTAGCCATAGGGCCAGCCACGACCGCCATAAAACCATGGATCAATCGGCTGAGGCGGCATAATCACCTGCTGGGTTAAATGCCAACGTTTGTAACCCGTTACCTGCATCACCATAAATTTATAGGGCGTGTTGCCGATTTTGCCGTCAACCGCACCGGTAATTGGCCCGACTACCGTAACCAGTTGTCCACGAAAATCGACCGGATCAAGAAAACCGTTCACATCGGCATAAATGCGCCCGCGTGAAGGTTCCCCCAAAGTTGGTCTGGCTCCGCTGTCCAGTGGTACGGTGGCAATTTCCAGGCGGGTTTTACCTTGCTGGTTTTGTACCGCAACCACTTTGCCGCCAAAGCGAGCCTCCTGACCAACGTACAGTTGCGGCGCACTCATCACCCGAACTAAATCTTGTTGCGGCGTGGGACTGCTGCCTTTAATGGCGTCCGGCACAGTAACACAACCGCTCAGCATTAGCGCAAACGTACCTGCCAGTATGCCTTTGATAACATTCTTTTGAACCGCCATGATGCGACTCCTTTTTTCTCAGGGCATACTCTTAAGATTCATTCTTTGCCCGGAAGTTTCTTCCATGCGACGTTGTTACGTAAATAAACCGGTTCGGCATGTTCCACCGCCACCGTTTTACTCTCGGCAAACATCTGACAAGCAATCGGCAGCATATCTTCTGCAGCGGGCAGTAACACTTCGCCATCGCACAGGGCCAAACCGCTCTCTTTACCGAGATCCGGCCAGGCTTGCCAGCCCGTCCCTACCGTCACCCATTCGCCGGAAAGCTGTTGCATCCGTTCATGAACGAGTTCAGGTTTGAGTACGGCTTCGGTTTCTTCACCGTGCCAGATACCGTTTTCATCACGCTGATATTCGGCCCAGTAAACTTCGCCCATTCGCGCGTCAATGGCTGCCAGCACGCGTGTTGCGCCGTTTTTGCGCCACGCCCCTTGCGCCATCGTCATTAGCGTGGAGACGCCAATCATCGGCAGATCCGCGCCAAGCGCCAGCCCTTGCGCGATGCCAATACCAATGCGCACGCCGGTAAAGCTACCGGGGCCGCGCCCGTAAGCCAGAGCATTTATGTCCGTCAGGGAAGTTCCACTGGTGGTCAGGATATCCTGCACCATCGGTAAGATTCGTTGAGTATGTTCACGAGGGCAAAGCTCAAAATGAGCGTTGACAGTACCGTCGTTCCACAGGGCGACAGAGCAGGCCTCTGTCGCGGTATCGATAGCCAGAATTCGCATGGGTCTTCGTGCTTAGATCAATAAAAAGGCGCGCATCATACCATACTCCGTAACAAATTACCTGGAGGATGGTATCGCAAGGAAACGAACCGCACGGGCAATGTCACGGGTGCGCGGCGCGGGCGGCAGACTGGCGAGAAACGTCGCGCCGTAAGGGCGCATCACCAGCCGATTATCGCAAATCACCAGCACGCCGCGATCGTCGGCGTCGCGAATCAGTCGCCCTACTCCCTGCTTGAGAGTAATCACCGCATCCGGCAGTTGTACTTCATCGAACGGGTCACCACCACGCAAACGGCAATCTTCCATGCGCGCTTTTAACAATGGATCATCCGGCGAGGTAAACGGCAATTTGTCGATAATAACCAATGACAATGTATCGCCACGCACGTCCACCCCTTCCCAGAAACTACTGGTTGCCACAAGAAGCGCGTTACCGGCGCTGACAAATTGCTGCAACAGTTGCCCTTTGCTGGTTTCCCCCTGCAATAACACGGGAAGCGTCATGGTAGCGCGGAACTGCTCGGCAAGATCGCGCATCATGGCGTGCGAGGTACAAAGCATAAAACAACGACCGTTGTTAGCTTCGATGATCGGTCGCAACATTGCCGCCAGTTGCCGTGCACAACCCGGTTGATTGGTTTGCGGCAGGTTGCGCGGCACACAGAGTAACGCCTGGCGGCTGTAATCAAAGGGGCTGGGTAACAGCAACGACTCTGCCTGTTCAATGCCAAGCCGCGAGGTGAAATGATGCAGATCGTCATTCACCGACAGCGTTGCTGAGGTAAAGATCCAGCTACCTGGTTTTTGCGCCATTAACTCTTTGAATTTATCCGCCACGCTGAGCGGCGTGAGTGCCAGAGTAAAATGGCGCGAAGTGCATTCGTACCAGTAGCTGTAGCCCGGCTGATTGATCTCTTTTAGCCGTTTCAGCCGTGTGCGATATAACGTGGCGCGTTCAAATGCCGCATCCAGCAAGGCGGAACGCCCCAGCGACAGTTTCGCCACGTCATAACAAAGTTCCAGGGTGTCATCGAGCAGTAAAAATGCCCGCTGAATTTGCGGATTAGCTAACAGCTCACGCAGGTTACCGCGATAACCAGGCTCACCGAGTTGCAGGCGAAAATCCTGCGCACTCTGGGCAAGACGGTCAGCGCACTTTTGTAACTGCTGGGTGTCTTTTAATTCGGTGCGGTAGGCGATGGTGATGTCTTTTGCCAGGTCGAGCAGTTGTCGACTGGAGAGTGACTGACCAAAATACTGGCTGGCAATGTCCGGTAGCTGGTGGGCTTCGTCGAAGATCATCACGTCCGCTTCCGGGATCAACTCGCCAAATCCACTCTCCTTAACCACCATATCCGCCAGAAAGAGATGATGGTTTACCACCACCACATCGGCGTCCATCGCTTTTTTGCGTGCTTTGACCACAAAGCATTCTTTATACATCGGGCAGTCGCTGCCAAGGCAGTTATCGTTGGTACTGGTGACCAGCGGCCACGCCTGTGAATCTTCCGCCACGCTGACGCAGGTGCTGATATCACCATCGACTGTTTGATTAGACCAGGAGCGCAGCAGGATCACATCGCTTAAGATTTGTACCGGCAGATCGCCCCCCGCCAGCGCCTGCTGTTCGAGACGCTCGAGGCAGAGGTAGTTTGAGCGCCCTTTCAGCAGCGCCACGTTGCCCGTATATTTCAATGCCTTTGAGACTGTTGGCAAATCGCGGCTGTAGAGCTGATCCTGCAACGCTTTTGAACCGGTCGAGATAATGACTTTCTTTTTCGCCCGCAGCGCAGGGGCCAGGTAAGCGTAGGTTTTGCCCGTACCGGTTCCGGCTTCCACCACCAGCGGCTGGCCTTTTTCTATCGCCTGGGTGACGGCTACCGCCATCTGTCGCTGTGGTTCTCGCGGCTTAAAGCCTGGTATCGCTTTCGCCAACTGACCGTCTGGTGCAAAATCGTCCGTCACACTACCCCCTGTTGATTTGAACAGGGATTATGTCAGGATGAGGGCGCTTTCGCCAGTTGAAGTGATGACGGCGACCTCACATTGTGGCAGTCTTTGCAGCACGAAAATGGAAGTATAATGAGGACAAAATGATGACTATCGTTCGTATCGATGCTGAAGCCCGCTGGTCTGATGTGGTGATCCACAACAACACGCTCTACTACACTGGTGTACCGGAAAACCTCGACGCCGATGCTTTCGAGCAAACTGCCAACACGCTGGCGCAGATTGACGCCGTGCTGGAAAAACAGGGCAGCAATAAATCGAGCATTCTGGATGCCACCATTTTCCTGGCCGATAAAAACGACTTCGCGGCGATGAATAAAGCGTGGGATGCCTGGGTTGTCGCGGGTCATGCGCCGGTGCGCTGCACGGTACAAGCGGGTTTGATGAACCCGAAGTATAAAGTTGAAATTAAGATTGTGGCTGCGGTGTAAGCTTTATCGAAGCAAAATAAGTCAGACGATAATTTATCGATAATACTGGTCGGTTTTACATAAATCGACCAGAGATTAAGATATTACTGTTGATGCTCCTGCTAATTCATTATTTATTTTTATATTTTCAATTTTAGCTATAAAGCTAACTATATAAATAAACATAACCATGCCGTTGTGTTCGCCCTTCGATTAGCATCTCTGGTTTTCTTTCTTAGCTGAACAATTTGGTTATAGCGTGAGAACTGACCGTCAATTTTCTCTCTCTTACTGGATAACACACCATGAGCTGCTACCTTTAAAACACCTGAATGTCAACAGGTTAACTCGTGCCATATCGTTATAATCCCTTTGATATTAGATGCAAATTAAGGTCATATATAGCCTTATCGATAACATGGTTAATTTTAAGGATAAGAATATGCCTGCTGTAATAGATAAAGCCCTGGATTTCATTGGTGCCATGGATGTATCAGCACCAACACCAAGTTCGATGAATGAAAGCACGGCGAAGGGAATCTTTAAATATTTAAAAGAACTGGGAGTACCCGCGAGCGCAGCCGATATTACGGCGCGAGCTGACCAGGAAGGCTGGAACCCGGGGTTCACGGAAAAAATGGTTGGATGGGCAAAAAAATGGAGTCTGGTGAACGCATTGTGATTAAAAATCCTGAATACTTTTCAACATATATGCAGGAAGAACTAAAAGCACTGGTCTAAGTTAAATTTATATCAGCATAAATGGGTCAGGACGCTTTTAATCACATATGAAAAGCGTCCTTTTTCTCACAACCAAATAACCATTGACTTCTATAACGAAAGCGATACGGATAAGTGTGTTACTCGTCTTCATCCTCAAAACGCGCCACGATTCGCTCGCCGGAATGGTTGGCACGCAGCTCTTCTGCCACCAACGCGATTGCCTGGCCGCTGCTCATCCCTTGTGCCATCAGTTCCTGGATCCGCTCGACGGCTTTTTGCTGCTGTTCATGGGTGAGTGAAGGTAAACCTGCAAACATTGTTAACTCCTGCTAAATTGTTGGCGCTAATTATTTCATGCTACCCGGCACATAGCCAGTAGAGTCAGGACTGATGAAGACGTTATCTCCCGCTGTGATTACTTTACCCTGGCGTCAGGACGCCGCTGAATTTTATTTCTCACGCTTAAGCCACCTGCCGTGGGCGATGCTTTTACACTCCGGCTATGCCGATCATCCGTATAGCCGCTTTGATATTGTGGTCGCCGAGCCGATTTGCACTTTAACCACTTTCGGTAAAGAAACCGTTGTTAGTGAAAGCGAAAAACGCACAACGACCACTGATGACCCGCTACAGGTGCTCCAGCAGGTGCTGGATCGCGCAGACATTCGCCCAGCGCATAACGAAGATTTGCCATTTCAGGGCGGCGCGCTGGGGTTGTTTGGCTACGATCTGGGCCGCCGTTTTGAGTCACTGCCAGAAATTGCGCAGCAAGATATCGTTCTGCCGGATATGGCAGTGGGTATCTACGACTGGGCGCTGGTTGTTGACCACCAGCGTCAAACAGTTTCTTTGCTGAGTCATAATGATGTCAATACCCGTCGGGCCTGGCTGGAAAGCCAGCAATTCTCCCCGCAGGAAGATTTCGCGCTCACATCCGACTGGCAATCCAATATGACCCGCGAGCAGTACGGCGAAAAATTTCGCCAGGTACAGGAATATCTGCACAGTGGTGATTGCTATCAGGTGAATCTCGCCCAGCGTTTTCATACGACCTATTCTGGCGATGAATGGCAGGCATTCCTTCAGCTTAATCAGGCCAACCGCGCGCCGTTTAGCGCTTTTTTACGTCTTGAACAGGGTGCGATTTTAAGCCTTTCGCCAGAGCGGTTTATCCTTTGTGATAATAGTGAAATCCAGACCCGCCCGATTAAAGGCACGCTACCACGCCTGCCCGATCCTCAGGAAGATAGCAAACAAGCAGAAAAACTGGCGAACTCAGCGAAAGATCGTGCCGAAAATCTGATGATTGTCGATTTAATGCGTAATGATATCGGTCGTGTTGCCGTAGCCGGTTCGGTAAAAGTACCAGAGCTGTTCGTGGTGGAACCCTTCCCTGCCGTGCATCATCTGGTCAGCACCATAACGGCGCAACTACCAGAACAGTTACACGCCAGCGATCTGCTGCGCGCAGCTTTTCCTGGTGGCTCAATAACCGGGGCTCCGAAAGTACGGGCTATGGAAATTATCGACGAACTGGAACCGCAGCGACGTAATGCCTGGTGCGGCAGCATTGGCTATTTGAGCTTTTGCGGCAACATGGATACCAGCATTACTATCCGCACTCTGACTGCCATTAACGGACAAATATACTGCTCTGCGGGCGGTGGAATTGTCGCCGATAGCCAGGAAGAAGCGGAATATCAGGAAACTTTTGATAAAGTTAATAAGATATTACGCCAACTGGAGAAGTAAGACGTGGAATACCGTAGCCTGACGCTTGATGATTTTTTATTGCGCCCGCAAATTAACCGGGAAACCCTAAATCATCGTCAGGCTGCCGTGTTAATCCCCATCGTCCGTCGACCGCAACCGGGGTTGTTGCTGACTCAGCGTTCAATTCATCTGCGTAAACACGCTGGACAAGTGGCATTCCCTGGAGGCGCAGTCGATGACACGGATGCATCAGTTATCGCCGCCGCGCTGCGCGAAGCTGAAGAAGAGGTCGCTATACCGCCTTCCGCCGTTGAAGTTATCGGCGTGCTGCCGCCCGTCGATAGCGTAACTGGCTACCAGGTAACCCCAGTGGTCGGCATTATCCCGCCCGATCTGCCGTATCGCGCCAGTGAAGATGAAGTCTCGGCGGTGTTTGAAATGCCGCTCGCCCAGGCATTACATCTGGGTCGTTATCACCCTTTAGATATCTACCGCCGTGGCGATTCACATCGGGTATGGCTGTCCTGGTACGAACAGTATTTTGTATGGGGAATGACCGCAGGCATAATTCGTGAGCTGGCGCTGCAAATTGGTGTGAAACCCTGACTATACTTATCTTTACATCTACAAAACACTACTTGAGACAATCATCGCAATATTAGTTAAATCGCGGTTTTTGATTAGTTTAATTCATGTGAATAGTTAAGCCAGTCGCCGCGTTCCCTCTTACACTATGCGCTGTTATTAGTTCGTTACTGGAAGTCCAGTCACCTTGTCAGGAGTATTATCGTGATTAGTCTATTCGACATGTTTAAGGTGGGGATTGGTCCCTCATCTTCCCATACCGTAGGGCCTATGAAGGCGGGTAAACAGTTCGTCGATGATCTGGTCGAAAAAGGCTTACTGGATAGCGTTACTCGCGTTGCTGTGGACGTTTATGGTTCACTGTCGCTGACGGGTAAAGGCCACCACACCGATATCGCCATTATTATGGGTCTTGCAGGTAACGAACCTGCCACCGTGGATATCGACAGTATTCCCGGTTTTATTCGCGACGTAGAAGAGCGCGAACGTCTGCTGCTGGCACAGGGGCGGCATGAAGTGGATTTCCCGCGCGACAACGGGATGCGTTTTCATAACGGTAACCTGCCGCTGCATGAAAACGGTATGCAAATCCACGCCTATAACGGCGATGAAGTCGTCTACAGCAAAACTTATTATTCCATCGGCGGCGGTTTTATCGTCGATGAAGAACACTTTGGTCAGGATGCCGCCAACGAAGTGAGCGTGCCGTATCCGTTCAAATCTGCCACCGAACTGCTCGCGTACTGCAATGAAACCGGCTATTCGCTGTCTGGTCTCGCTATGCAGAATGAACTGGCGCTGCACAGCAAGAAAGAGATCGACGAGTATTTCGCGCATGTCTGGCAAACCATGCAGGCATGTATCGATCGCGGGATGAACACCGAAGGCGTACTGCCAGGCCCGCTGCGCGTGCCGCGTCGTGCGTCTGCCCTGCGCCGGATGCTGGTTTCCAGCGATAAACTGTCTAACGATCCGATGAATGTCATTGACTGGGTAAACATGTTTGCGCTGGCAGTTAACGAAGAGAACGCCGCCGGTGGTCGCGTGGTAACTGCGCCAACCAACGGTGCTTGTGGCATTGTTCCGGCAGTGCTGGCTTACTATGACCACTTTATTGAATCGGTCAGCCCGGACATCTATACCCGTTACTTTATGGCAGCGGGCGCGATTGGTGCATTGTATAAAATGAACGCCTCTATTTCCGGTGCGGAAGTTGGTTGCCAGGGCGAAGTGGGTGTTGCCTGTTCAATGGCTGCTGCGGGTCTTGCAGAACTGCTGGGCGGTAGCCCGGAACAGGTTTGCGTGGCGGCGGAAATTGGCATGGAACACAACCTTGGTTTAACCTGCGACCCGGTTGCAGGGCAAGTTCAGGTGCCGTGCATTGAACGTAACGCCATTGCGTCAGTCAAGGCGATTAACGCCGCGCGGATGGCCCTGCGTCGCACCAGCGCGCCGCGCGTCTCGCTGGATAAAGTTATCGAAACGATGTACGAAACCGGTAAAGACATGAACGCCAAGTACCGCGAAACGTCTCGTGGTGGTCTGGCAATTAAAGTCCAGTGTGACTAATACTTTATCCTCGCCCATCTGCAACGGATGGGCGAATTTATCCCCGCTTTCTCGTCTGCTGTAATTTTCCCCACTACACTTCCACTGTTGCGTCAGGCGTTTGTCGCCATACGCTTACAGGGTGGCCCGCATGCAAAAAGCACAACGGATCATTAAAACCTATCGCCGTAATCGAATGATTGTTTGTACGATTTGCGCACTCGTTACGCTCGCTTCGACCCTGAGCATGCGATTTATTTCACAGCGTAACTTAAATCAACAACGGGTAGTACAATTCGCCAATCACGCTGTAGAGGAATTAGATAAAGTACTGCTTCCCCTACAGGCAGGTAGCGAAGTCTTGCTTCCGCTGATTGGTCTGCCCTGCTCTGTCGCCCATTTGCCATTACGTAAACAGGCGGCAAAACTCCAAACTGTGCGATCCATTGGCCTGGTGCAAGACGGCACACTTTATTGCTCCAGCATTTTTGGTTATCGCAATGTGCCCGTCGTGGACATTCTGGCTGAACTTCCTGCACCGCAACCACTTTTACGCCTGACGATCGACCGTGCCCTGATTAAAGGCAGTCCGGTTTTGATTCAATGGACACCTGCAGCGGGCAGTAGCAATGCTGGGGTCATGGAGATGATTAACATCGACTTACTGACGGCAATGCTCCTTGAGCCACAACTGCCGCAAATCAGTAGCGCCAGCCTGACGGTGGACAGTCGGCATTTGCTCTATGGTAATGGGCTGGTAGATTCCCTTCCGCAACCTGAAAACAATGAAAACTATCAGGTTTCTTCGCAACGCTTTCCTTTTACCATTAACGTTAATGGCCCGGGGGCTACGGCGCTGGCATGGCACTATCTTCCAACACAATTACCGCTGGCGGTGCTGCTAAGTTTACTGGTGGGCTATATCGCCTGGCTGGCGACCGCTTACCGAATGAGCTTTTCCCGCGAAATCAATCTGGGCCTGGCGCAACATGAGTTCGAATTGTTCTGTCAGCCTTTGCTTAATGCGCACAGCCAGCAATGTATTGGTGTAGAGATTTTGCTGCGCTGGAACAATCCGCGTCAGGGCTGGATTTCACCGGATGTGTTTATTCCTATCGCGGAAGAACATCATTTAATTGTGCCACTGACCCGCTATGTGATGGCAGAAACCATTCGTCAGCGCCATGTTTTCCCAATGAGTAGTCAGTTTCATGTTGGCATTAACGTCGCACCCAGTCATTTTCGCCGTGGTGTGCTGATAAAAGATCTCAATCAGTACTGGTTTAGCGCTCACCCGATTCAGCAACTGATCCTCGAAATCACCGAACGCGATGCCTTACTGGATGTTGATTATCGGATTGCCCGCGAGCTGCATCGTAAAAACGTCAAACTGGCGATTGATGACTTCGGCACCGGCAACAGTTCGTTTTCCTGGCTTGAAACATTACGTCCTGACGTGCTGAAAATTGATAAGTCATTTACCGCAGCTATAGGTTCTGACGCGGTTAACTCGACGGTGACCGATATCATCATCGCGCTGGGGCAAAGACTGAATATTGAACTGGTGGCGGAGGGCGTGGAAACGCAAGAACAGGCGAAGTATTTGCGCCGTCATGGCGTGCATATTTTGCAAGGGTATTTGTACGCACAGCCGATGCCGCTACGTGATTTTCCCAAATGGCTGGCGGGCAGCCAACCGCCGCCCGCCCGGCATAATGGACATATCACACCCATTATGCCGTTACGTTAACGCTTACTCATCTTCATCGTGCACCGGTTGCTCTTTAACAATGCGAACCAGATCAACACGATAATCATTGGCTTCAATGATGGTGATATGCAGTGGCCCTACATCAATCACATCGCCCACACGGGGAATGTGACCATTTGCCGAGATCACGAGGCCCGCGACCGTCGCGATATCATCGTCATCGGCAAGGTGCTCAACATCAAGCGCCTGCTGCAAGGCATGCAAATCTGTACCGCCTTTTACCAGCCAGCCGTCACCATCGGTAATGATTTCCGGCGTTTCGTCTGCGTCCGGGAATTCACCCGCAATGGCTTCCAGCACATCCAGCGGCGTGACCAGACCTTGTACCACACCAAACTCGTTGGTCACGATAACAAAGCTCCCGCGAGCACGACGCAGCACGCCCAGCAGGTTGATCGGGTCAAGGGTTTCCGGAACGATAATTGCCGGAGACGCCGAAGCTATCGCCGCCACATCAACGCCCTCTTCCAGCGCCACCAGCAGTTCTTTAGCACGTACGATACCGATGATTTCATCCAGTTCACCGCGACATACCGGGAACAGACTGTGCGGTGAGGAGAGCAGCTGCTCGCGGATTTCATCGACCCCGAGATTAGCGTCAACCCAGCTTATTTCACCGCGCGGCGTCATGATCCCGCGCAGAGAACGCGACGCCAGCGTCAATACGCCGTTAATCATGTAACGTTCTTCTTCGGCAAACGCACCTTCCGGGATCGGCATCGGCATCGGGTTATCGGCATCGTGCTGAACATTGGCCTGACGTTTCCCGCCCATCAAACGCAGGATGGCATCGGCAGTACGCGCACGCAGCGGCAAAGTCGACTGGTGACGAATAAAGTTGCGACGCGCAATCTGGTTAAACACTTCGATGATGATCGAGAAGCCAATCGCGGCATACAGGTAACCTTTCGGAATGTGGAAACCGAAACCTTCTGCCACCAGACTCAGACCTATCATTAACAGGAAGCTCAGACAGAGCACCACCACCGTTGGATGCTGGTTAACAAATCGCGTCAGCGGTTTCGATGCCAGCAGCATAACCGCCATCGCAATCACTACCGCCGCCATCATCACCGGCAGATGGTTAACCATCCCTACTGCCGTAATTACCGCATCCAATGAGAAGACGGCGTCAAGGATGACAATCTGTGTGACGACCACCCAGAAACTGGCGTAGCCTTTACCGTGGCCGGAATCATGATCGCGGTTTTCCAGCCGTTCATGCAGTTCGGTTGTTGCTTTGAACAGCAAGAATATCCCCCCGAACAACATAATCAGGTCGCGTCCGGAGAAGGAGAAATCCATGACGGTAAATAGCGGTTTGGTCAGCGTGACCATCCATGAAATCAGCGACAGCAGCCCCAGACGCATAATCAGCGCCAGTGATAATCCCAGCAAACGCGCTTTATCGCGTTGTTTTGGCGGCAGTTTGTCAGCAAGAATGGCGATGAAGACCAGGTTATCGATACCCAGCACAATTTCGAGAACAACAAGCGTGAGTAGCCCCGCCCAAATTGAGGGGTCCATTAAGAATTCCATGACAAGCTCCTGCTTAAGGAATAGCTATTCGACGCCAGAAATAATGCAGGCGTAACGACAAAATGCAAACGAAAGGTGCGGCATAGAGTGCCAGAAAGGCAGGCGTTAAAAGGCCTGATGCTGAAATGACGTCGGTGACGATCCATACTGCGGGCTACTGCCCTATACTCCATGGTTGTTAAACGGGAGTTAAACATATCAGAGACGCCTCTGATTTGGCAAAGATTTACCTTCCTTTGCAAACTAATGTGACAAGGATATTTTACCTTTCGAAATTTCTGCTAATCGAAAGTTAAATTACGGATCTTCATCACATAAAATAATTTTTTCGATATCTAAAATAAATCGCGAAACGCAGGGGTTTTTGGTTGTAGCCCTTATCTGAATCGATTCGATTGTGGACGACGATTCAAAAATACATCTGGCACGTTGAGGTGTTAACGATAATAAAGGAGGTAGCAAGTGACCATTGCTATTGTTATAGGCACACATGGTTGGGCTGCAGAGCAGTTGCTTAAAACCGCAGAAATGCTGTTAGGCGAGCAGGAAAACGTCGGCTGGATCGATTTCGTTCCAGGAGAAAATGCCGAAACGCTGATTGAAAAGTACAACGCTCAGTTGGCAAAACTCGACACCACTAAAGGCGTGCTGTTTCTCGTTGATACATGGGGAGGCAGCCCGTTCAATGCTGCCAGCCGCATTGTCGTCGACAAAGAGCATTATGAAGTCATTGCAGGCGTTAACATTCCAATGCTCGTGGAAACGTTAATGGCCCGTGATGATGACCCAAGCTTTGATGAACTGGTGGCGCTGGCAGTAGAAACAGGCCGTGAAGGCGTGAAAGCACTGAAAGCCAAACCGGTTGAAAAAGCCGCGCCAGCACCCGCTGCCGCAGCACCAAAAGCGGCTCCAACTCCGGCAAAACCAATGGGACCAAACGACTACATGGTTATTGGCCTTGCGCGTATCGACGACCGTCTGATTCACGGTCAGGTCGCCACCCGCTGGACCAAAGAAACCAATGTCTCCCGTATTATTGTTGTTAGTGATGAAGTGGCTGCGGATACCGTTCGTAAGACACTGCTCACCCAGGTTGCACCTCCGGGCGTAACAGCACACGTAGTTGATGTTGCCAAAATGATTCGCGTCTACAACAACCCGAAATATGCTGGCGAACGTGTAATGCTGTTATTTACCAACCCAACAGATGTAGAGCGTCTCGTTGAAGGCGGCGTGAAAATCACCTCTGTTAACGTCGGTGGTATGGCATTCCGTCAGGGTAAAACCCAGGTGAATAACGCGGTTTCGGTTGATGAAAAAGATATCGAGGCGTTCAAGAAACTGAATGCGCGCGGTATTGAGCTGGAAGTCCGTAAGGTTTCCACCGATCCGAAACTGAAAATGATGGATCTGATCAGCAAAATCGATAAGTAACGTATTGTGTTGATTATCACTCAGTTTTCACACTTTAGTCTTACGTAAACAGGAGAAGTACAATGGAGATTACCACTCTTCAAATTGTGCTGGTATTTATCGTAGCCTGTATCGCAGGTATGGGATCAATCCTCGATGAATTTCAGTTTCACCGTCCGCTAATCGCGTGTACCCTGGTGGGTATCGTTCTTGGCGATATGAAAACCGGTATTATTATCGGTGGTACGCTGGAAATGATCGCGCTGGGCTGGATGAACATCGGTGCTGCAGTTGCGCCTGACGCCGCTCTGGCTTCCATCATTTCTACCATTCTGGTTATCGCAGGTCATCAGAGCATTGGTGCAGGTATTGCACTGGCAATCCCTCTGGCCGCTGCGGGCCAGGTACTGACCATCATCGTTCGTACTATTACCGTTGCTTTCCAGCACGCTGCGGATAAGGCTGCTGATAACGGCAACCTGACAGCGATTTCCTGGATCCACGTTTCTTCTCTGTTCCTGCAAGCAATGCGTGTGGCTATTCCGGCCGTCATCGTTGCGCTGTCTGTTGGTACCAGCGAAGTACAGAACATGCTGAACGCGATTCCGGAAGTGGTGACCAATGGTCTGAATATCGCCGGTGGCATGATCGTGGTGGTTGGTTATGCGATGGTTATCAACATGATGCGTGCTGGCTACCTGATGCCGTTCTTCTACCTCGGCTTCGTAACCGCAGCATTCACCAACTTTAACCTGGTTGCTCTGGGTGTGATTGGTACTGTTATGGCAGTGCTCTACATCCAACTTAGCCCGAAATACAACCGCGTAGCCGGTGCGCCTGCTCAGGCACCTGGTAACAACGATCTCGATAACGAACTGGACTAACAGGTGAGCGAAATGGTTGATACAACTCAAACTACCACCGAGAAAAAACTCACTCAAAGTGATATTCGTGGCGTCTTCCTGCGTTCTAACCTCTTCCAGGGTTCATGGAACTTCGAACGTATGCAGGCACTGGGTTTCTGCTTCTCTATGGTACCGGCAATTCGTCGCCTCTACCCTGAGAACAACGAAGCTCGTAAACAAGCTATTCGCCGTCACCTGGAGTTCTTTAACACCCAGCCGTTCGTGGCTGCGCCGATTCTCGGCGTAACCCTGGCGCTGGAAGAACAGCGTGCTAATGGCGCAGAGATCGATGACGGTGCTATCAACGGTATCAAAGTCGGTTTGATGGGGCCGCTGGCTGGTGTAGGCGACCCGATCTTCTGGGGAACCGTACGACCGGTATTTGCAGCGCTGGGTGCCGGTATCGCAATGAGCGGCAGCCTGTTAGGTCCGCTGCTGTTCTTCATCTTGTTTAACCTGGTGCGTCTGGCAACCCGTTACTACGGCGTAGCGTATGGTTACTCCAAAGGTATCGATATCGTTAAAGATATGGGTGGTGGCTTCCTGCAAAAACTGACGGAAGGGGCGTCTATCCTCGGCCTGTTTGTCATGGGGGCATTGGTTAACAAGTGGACACATGTCAACATCCCGCTGGTTGTCTCTCGCATTACTGACCAGACGGGCAAAGAACACGTTACCACTGTCCAGACTATTCTGGACCAGTTAATGCCAGGCCTGGTACCACTGCTGCTGACCTTTGCCTGTATGTGGCTACTGCGCAAAAAAGTTAACCCGTTGTGGATCATCGTTGGCTTCTTCGTCATCGGTATCGCTGGTTACGCTTGCGGCCTGCTGGGACTGTAAGACTGTTGTACACTACCGGGGCCTTTTGGCCCCGTTTTTTTTATCTGGAGGATTAATGACAATCACGGACCTGGTACTGATTCTTTTCATCGCCGCACTCCTGGCCTTCGCGATCTACGATCAGTTCATCATGCCCCGCCGTAACGGCCCCACTCTGCTGGCAATTCCTTTGCTCCGGCGTGGTCGCATCGATAGCGTTATCTTCGTCGGATTGATTGTCATTCTTATCTATAACAACGTCACGAATCATGGCGCGCTAATAACAACATGGTTATTAAGTGCACTGGCTCTGATGGGTTTTTATATATTCTGGATCCGCGTTCCGAAGATCATCTTTAAACAAAAAGGTTTTTTCTTCGCCAATGTCTGGATTGAATATAGCCGAATCAAAGCGATGAACTTGTCGGAAGATGGCGTGTTGGTGATGCAATTAGAACAGCGTCGGCTGTTAATCCGCGTTCGAAATATCGACGATCTGGAAAAAATTTATAAGCTTCTCGTTTCAACTCAATAAGTTATCAATTTAGCCAAAGCTATGTTTAGTGTATTTTTAATAATCAGACATAGCTTAGGCTATATTACCCCTTCCCTTATTTGTTATTTATTTTAACGTTTCATTGATATATAAATCTAAATGAAAATCGTTATCAATAAAGCAATGAAATAATATATTCCAACAGTTGTTTTATATTCTCAAAATATGTTAAGGTTGCGCCCTCATTTGGGGAGTAGCCGATTTCCAGATTCCGGAAATGTACGTGTCAACATACTCGTTGCAAAACGTGGCACGTACGGACTGAACACTTTCAGTCATGCGAGACCATATGCACATCAATCGCTATGCCTGCATGAACGCGAAAACCATCGCGGTTTGTCGTTCATGTATGCATGTTTGCTGGGGGCGATGATGTGTTTTATGGATACCCCGGTCAGGACGTTGTCATGAATATCACTGCTACTATTCTTCTTGCGTTTGGTATGTCGATGGATGCATTTGCTGCATCAATCGGTAAAGGTGCCACCCTCCATAAACCGAAATTTTCTGAAGCGTTGCGAACCGGCCTTATTTTTGGTGCTGTCGAAACCCTGACGCCGCTGATCGGCTGGGGAATGGGCATGTTAGCCAGCCGGTTTGTCCTTGAATGGAACCACTGGATTGCGTTTGTGCTGCTGATATTCCTCGGCGGGCGAATGATTATTGAGGGTTTTCGTGGCGCAGATGATGAAGATGAAGAGCCGCGCCGTCGACACGGTTTCTGGCTACTGGTAACCACCGCGATTGCCACCAGCCTGGATGCCATGGCTGTGGGTGTTGGTCTTGCTTTCCTTCAGGTCAACATTATCGCGACCGCATTGGCCATTGGTTGTGCAACCTTGATTATGTCGACATTAGGGATGATGGTTGGTCGCTTTATCGGCTCAATTATTGGGAAAAAAGCGGAAATTCTCGGCGGGCTGGTGCTGATCGGCATCGGCGTCCAGATCCTCTGGACGCACTTCCACGGTTAATAAGAACGCTGCCAGAGGTGAATATTAAAGTCCGTCTGGCAGTCGAACACTTCTTTTGCTGCCAGTGTTTGCCAGACTTCTGGCTTCGCACGCCAGGCAAACGGCGTCATCTGCAATAATGCGACGGCTTCATCACCGCGAAGACGCATCGGATAACACAACTCAGCACTCTGCTGTAATGTAAAACCTTCCAGTTGTTCTGCATGAGGTGCATGAAGATGTACTTCATTGTAAATCAGCCCCTTCAGCTCCATCAAATGTCGCGGTCCCGGCGTGGCAGTAATGACCCAACCGCCAGGCTTCACTACTCGCGCTAATTCTTCTGCTTTACACGGCGCGTAAATACGTATTATGGCGTCCATACTGGTATCGGAAAACGGCAAACGGTGGCTGGAAGCAACACAAAAAGTGACCTGCGGATAGCGTTTCGCCGCCGCTTTTATCGCTACCTTCGAGACATCCAGGCCAAACGTGGTGATTTCGGGCAACGCATCGGCAAATGCGTGTGTGTAATACCCTTCACCACAGCCAATATCCAGCACCGCCGTGGCCTTTTCATCAAGCCGTTCCTGCAGTTGGGCGACAATTGCATCACGCAGTGGCTGATAATGTCCGGCATCTAAGAATGCGCGGCGTGCTTGCATCATTTCCGCGCTGTCGCCCGGATCACGAGACCGTTTATGCTGAACGGGCAGCAGATTGACATACCCTTCTTTCGCCATATCAAACTGATGTCGCTGGGGACAGATATAGCTGTTTTTTTCACGCGAAAGAGGCTGATGGCAAAGTGGACAGGAAAACGACATGACAACTCCGGCAGGATACTAAAGGCCGCAAGTGTAACGCGAATCACGCGGCGGGCAAATATCCGAACGACTGGAGCGAAGATAAAGCAAAGTAAAAAGCCTCGCATTCGACGAGGCTTTATAGCGAGATTGAAGCGTATTCACACTTCAGATCAGTGGATTCGATCAGATAGCTGTTACGTTAACAGCTGCCGGACCTTTCTGACCGTCCTGAATTTCGAACTCAACGTTCTGACCTTCAGCCAGAGTTTTGAAACCATTACCCTGGATAGCAGAGAAGTGTACGAACACGTCTTTGCTGCCATCAGCCGGAGTAATGAAGCCAAAACCTTTAGACTCGTTGAACCACTTAACCTGACCTTTAATCTTTGCCATTTGAAAAATTCCTTAGATTGTTTTCTTCGCCCGCAGGCATAACATAGATAAAACTGACACATTACTGCATGAGGCACCAATATAAGGCTCGGCAGAGAAGCGGTATTCAACGTCAACGTGTTTACTCAGGACTTCTTTACTGAAAATGCCACACATAAACAGAACTGTACCTCGTTTAACCCGAAATCTGTTATCACATACAACGTTAATTATGGCAAGCCATTTTTAAACATGTCTCGATCAGACGCACAAATCTCGATACGTCTTCCACTTTTTTTGCACACTTATGCAACGGAATACGCGCCGATATATCATTGTGCTTAACCTTGCCAGTTCAGGCAGATACTTAAACTGACGTATTTTCTAACATAGTTCAATAAGTTCAGTTGTTCCAGGCCAGTGGGAGAAGTTATTACATAGTGCGTGCAATATCACATTTTCTGCTATGCAATGAATAAAAAGTTATATCACTTTTTCTCATAAAACAGTCAGTTAACGGCTATCGATCACCCCAAAGAGAAGTCAATCGACAAAGGTATTGTAAATTTAAAATAAGAAAAATTGATGAATGCGCAAAAAAATCAAGAGAGAAACGTTTCGCTAATAAATAATACCACGCTTAATCACAAATCCGATGTAAACATCCTAATAAATTAATGGGCTAAATATCTTTTTCTGATATCCCGTTACGCAAATAAATAATATGATAATTATTTGAAGTCAGACCAGAGTTTTAATTTGAAGCAGTTGCACCATGACAGTGCGTATAATCAGGATGAATTGAGTAACCCTTCAACGACGGGGTTACTCAAGATTGAGGAAGGATTATCGTTCGGCGACCAGACGAATAATATCTTCGTCTTCAACCGATTTTTGACTCTCAACGGTCTTTTTATCTGCTTTCTCAGGTTCGTTTGCTTCGCACAAACGACGTAACAGAGCATTTTGACGTTTTTGCTGATCCAGCAACGCCTCAAGCAGTTCAATCTGTTCGTTAGTCCGTGAACTGGCACGATTGATAAAAAACCACAAGATAAGCCCGATAAAAAGAACCACCACCGATACAACCAAAGACGCAATGTTCATCACGCCTGAATTTACAACTTCGTTCATTTCACCACCTCTGAGTAGAGGCGCTATTCTACCACTGCTGGAGAGGAAGAAAATCTAGTGCTGAAAAAATGATATCACCACGGGATAAACTGGTTAATGGCACAAATTCCGCTGAAAAATTGTACATCCTGATCGCACATCATGTTGAATACCTGCGCCCAAAGCAGCAAGCAAGCCAACACCACGACAACCAGAACGACCCATCGAAACTTTTTCACTCCAATCTCCGTTTCACCTACCTTATGTCATTAAACTAGCATGCGTTAGTTAAACAGCGCCTAACTATGTCGATATTCGTGCTTTTTCAGAATGAGTCGCTTGCTTCAGCGCATATTGCCGCTACGATTAAGCGAACATAAAAAGAGAAGAGGTTGTAATGCGATTCATCATTCGCACAGTTATGCTGATAGCACTGGTATGGATAGGATTATTACTCAGCGGATATGGCGTTTTGATTGGAAGCAAAGAGAATGCCGCGGGATTAGGTTTGCAATGTACCTATCTGACCGCCAGAGGCACCAGCACGGTACAATACCTGCACACTAAAAGTGGTTTTCTGGGGATAACAGATTGCCCGTTGTTACGTAAAAGCAATATTGTGGTCGATAATGGTTAAGGGTAATAAATAACCAGATTCTCACTCATGAGTAAAATATTCTTATCGCAAGTGCGTTTAATATAACGCCACCTTCAACTTTATTTTTCTCATGCTCAATAAAGAACCTGTCTGTTTGATATTCAGACAGGTTCTTACTCTCATCAGAACGGATAGTCGTGATAACCCATTTGGGCAGAAATTTTGCGCGCCGCGGTATGCAACATTGCGACATATTCCTGTAAACGCTCTTCAGAGAAACGCAACGTCGGGAAGGAGATGCTAAGACCGGCAATGACCACGCCAAAGCGATCAAATACCGGAACCGCAATGCATCGCAGCCCTTCTTCCTGCTCTTCGTTATCTTCGCCATACCCCTGCTCACGCACCTGGTCCAGAACGGGTAATAACGCTTCTGTACTGGTGATGGTCCGCTCGGTACTGCGTTTATACTCCACGCCCTCAAGAATTTGCTTCACTTCATCGCGATCGCGCCATGCCAGCAGTACCTTACCAATCGCGGTGCTGTACAGCGGATTACGACGCCCAATCCGTGAATACATGCGCAAATTGTACATAGAGTCAATTTTGTGAATGTAAACAATACTGTCTTCGTCCAGTGCGCCGAGGTGGATAGTTTCTTTGGTCAGGCGGGAGATCTCACGCATCTGGATATCTGCGCTACGAATTAAATCGACGTTTTGTAACGCGCGAGCGCCCAGTTCAAACAATTTCAGGGTCAGGGAATATTTCTCCGACTCCCCTTCCTGCGCCACATAACCTAAGGTTTTCATGGTCTGTAAAAAGCGATAAACGGTGCTTTTTGACATCATGACGCGCTGCGACAGCTCGGTTATCCCTATTTCGCGCTCTTCACCCAGCGCCTGCAAAATGCCAAAAACTTTCAGCACGGAAGATACAGAATCAGGCTGTTTATCCAGATCTGCGTTAGCCATTTATCACCTCATTGCGAGTGTTTTATAAAAATCAGAACTGTTTTTTATTATAATTTCGCACCAGGGTGGTCGCAATCCATCTTTTGCCGGTTAGTTACAATTCTGCGACATCCACCGTGAATATCAGTGCTAGAATCATACCCCTGTTGATTATTCACCAAAGATATAAAATTCCTATGCCAAAAGTTCAGGCCGACGGCCTGCCATTGCCCCAGCGATACGGTGCGATATTAACCATTGTGATTGGTATTTCGATGGCTGTCCTTGACGGCGCAATCGCCAACGTCGCCCTGCCAACAATCGCCACGGACCTTCATGCCACGCCAGCCAGTTCCATCTGGGTAGTGAACGCCTATCAAATCGCCATTGTCATCTCCCTGCTCTCGTTTTCGTTTCTGGGCGATATGTTTGGCTATCGACGTATTTATAAATGCGGTCTGGTCGTTTTTCTGTTGTCTTCACTGTTCTGCGCCCTTTCTGATTCGCTGCAAATGCTCACCCTTGCGCGTGTCATACAAGGTTTCGGCGGTGCAGCGTTGATGAGCGTTAATACCGCACTTATCCGCCTGATCTATCCACAACGTTTTCTGGGTAGAGGGATGGGCATAAACTCGTTTATTGTTGCCGTCTCTTCTGCTGCCGGGCCGACAATTGCTGCAGCAATCCTCTCCATCGCATCCTGGAAATGGTTATTTTTAATCAACGTACCGTTGGGTATTATCGCCCTGCTTCTGGCGATGCGTTTTCTGCCACCCAATGGTTCTCGCGCCAGTAAACCCCGTTTCGACCTGCCCAGCGCCGTGATGAACGCGTTAACCTTCGGCCTGCTTATCACTGCGTTGAGTGGTTTCGCTCAGGGGCAATCGCTGACATTGATTGGTGCGGAACTGGTGGTAATGGTTGTCGTTGGTATTTTCTTTATTCGCCGCCAGCTTTCTCTTCCCGTACCGCTGCTACCGGTGGATTTACTGCGTATCCCGCTGTTTTCACTTTCTATTTGCACATCTGTTTGCTCTTTCTGCGCACAAATGCTGGCAATGGTTTCCCTGCCCTTTTACCTGCAAACCGTGCTCGGGCGTAGTGAAGTCGATACAGGTTTACTTCTGACACCGTGGCCGTTAGCAACAATGGTGATGGCTCCGCTGGCAGGCTATTTGATTGAACGCGTACATGCAGGATTGCTGGGTGCTTTAGGGTTGTTCATCATGGCTGCGGGGCTTTTTTCCCTGGTTCTGCTGCCCGCGTCACCTGCGGATATCAATATTATCTGGCCGATGATCTTATGTGGCGCTGGATTTGGCTTATTCCAGTCACCCAATAACCACACCATTATAACCTCCGCTCCGCGCGAACGTAGCGGTGGGGCCAGTGGCATGTTAGGGACGGCTCGTCTATTGGGTCAGAGTAGTGGCGCGGCGCTGGTGGCGCTGATGCTAAATCAGTTTGGTGATAATGGTACGCACGTCTCGCTGATGGCTGCGGCTATTCTGGCAGTAATTGCTGCCTGTGTCAGTGGTTTACGTATCACTCAGCCAAGAGCCAGGGCATAAAAAAAGCGCGTCGTTCAGGACGCGCTTTTTAGTATTTACTTCATATTACTTCAGGTATTCACCCGTACGCAGAGCTTCAATACGTTTATCCAGCGGCGGGTGAGTCATGAACAACTCACTGAGCGATTTCGACTTACCGTTAATACAGAAAGCCATCATGCTGGTTGCTTCTTGCGGTTCATAGCTGGTTTTCAGGCGCTGCAGCGCGGCAATCATTTTCTCGCGACCAACCAGTTTTGCCGAACCGGCATCAGCGTGGAATTCACGATGACGCGAGAACCACATGGTGATAATGCTCGCCAGAATACCAAACACCAGTTCCAGAACCGTTGCAACCGCAAAGTAGATCAGCGGGTTGCCGTTGCTCTCTTCACCTTCATCACGATTTCCGCCCATAAAACCCGCGGCAAGCTGCGCCAGAATACGGGAAATAAAGATAACGAAGGTGTTCACCACGCCCTGAATCAGCGTCATGGTGACCATATCACCATTGGCGATGTGGCTGATTTCGTGAGCAATTACCGCCTCGGCTTCATCCGGGCTCATGTTCTGCAGCAAACCGGTGCTGACAGCAACCAGAGAGGCATCACGGCGCGCACCGGTTGCAAAAGCGTTGATGTCCGGCGCATGGTAGATAGCCACTTGCGGCATAGCGATCCCCGCCTGACGAGCCTGGGTTGCTACAGTATTGACCAGCCAACGTTCCCTTTCGTTACGCGGTTGCTCGATCACTTCCCCGCCAACAGATCGTAATGCCATCCATTTGGACATCAGAAGCGAAACGAAGGAACCACCAAAACCGAACAGCAAGGCCATGATCATCAGCCCCTGAACGCTGCTCGACTGTATCCCTGTCAGGCTCAGTACCAGCCCGAAAACGACCATTACGGCCAGGTTCGTTAGCAGGAAGAGCGCGATTCGCATCATAATTTTCTTTTTACCTCAGTTTAACAAAACGCAATATGCGATACCCACATCGTATGGGTTACGCGACTATTTTCAAGTCTGGATAGTGCGTAAGTCACCAGAAAGACACAACTTTACATTTTGTAGCATCTGATTTACGGCATCTTGCCGCTGTTAAAAAATCAGGCACAATTTCTTGTGCCTGATTGATATTACTTGACGGGAGCGGGTTGTTCCGCGGGTCTGGCTTTTTCAAGCTTCGCCAGATCGAGTGCGATATTCACCGTCTCATCCAGATAAGGATCCGGCTCCTGGTAATCTTTCGGTAGATCATCCAGTTTCTTCAACTCCGGTTTACCTTCGCGCTTAAAGCGTTCGTTCAAACGCGCCAGACGCGTCGCATCATCTTCATTATTCTCTTTCTCACGCACAGCGTAATTCAGAGAAACGATATTGCGCTTGTCCTTCATAGCGTTGAAGCGCGCGATATCCTTCATGATGTTCTGGAACTCTGGATCTTTCGCGATACGCGCATTATGTTCCTTCAGCAGCTCCGGTCCAAAGGCCGTCAAATCTCCCGATTTCACATAGGTCGCGGCATCGATGCTATCCCACGGCAGCGCGTTATCTTCGAATTTCTCACCCGTTTCCGTTTCTTCATTACCCGTCGGCATGATGATGTCTGGCGTTACGCCTTTACGTTGCGTACTGCCGCCGTTAACGCGATAGAATTTCTGGATCGTGTACTGCACAGAACCCAGCGCTGGCCATTCAGGACGTAACATCTGATCGTAAATACGGTTCAATGAACGGTATTGCTGAACGGTGCCTTTACCAAACGTCGGTTCACCCACAACCAGCGCACGACCGTAATCCTGCATTGCCGCGGCAAAGATTTCTGAAGCCGAAGCACTGAAGCGGTCAACCAGCACCACCAGCGGGCCTTTATAGAAAACCTGCCCATCGGTATCGCTGTCTTCACGAACTTTACCGTTGTTATCACGGACCTGAACAATCGGACCGGATGGAATGAACAGACCGGAGAGCGATACCGCTTCGGTCAACGCCCCACCGCCATTGCTACGCAGGTCGATGATGACACTGCTGACATTCTGTTTTTCCAGTTTCTGCAACTGCACTTTGACATCGTCTGTCAAACCCACATAGAAACCTGGAATATCCAGAACGCCGACTTTCTCTTTACCGACGGTCTTCACCGACATTTTAACCGCACGGTCTTCGAGGCGAATACGTTCACGGGTCAACGTTACAGTACGGGTCTTGGTCCCTTTACCAGCAGGTAAAATTTCCAGACGAACTTTACTGCCCTTCGGCCCTTTAATTAAGGCAACCACATCATCAAGACGCCAGCCAATCACGTCAACCATCGGCTTGCCTGTTTGACCAACACCGACAATTTTGTCACCAACGCTGATAGCTTTACTCTTCGCTGCCGGGCCACCTGCCACCATCGAATTGATAACGGTGTAGTCATCATCCATTTGCAGCACTGCGCCAATACCTTCCAGCGACAAACTCATTTCAGTGTTGAACTGTTCGGTATTACGCGGGGAAAGATAGTTGGTATGCGGGTCGATTTCACGTGCAAACGCCGTCATTGCCAGCGAGAAAACATCTTCGCTGTTGGTTTGCGCCAGACGACGAATGGCAAATTTGTAGCGGCGAGTCAGGGTTTCACGAATTTCTTTATCCGTTTTTCCTGTCAGCTTCAGGCTTAACTCGTCGAATTTGACTTTACTGTCCCACAGCGCGTTCAACTCAGCCTCGTTTTTCGGCCATGGCGCTTTGCTGCGGTCAAGGTTATAAGTGTCGTTGCCGGTAAAATCCATCGGCTTTTCCAGCACCGACAAAGCGTACTGGTAACGTTCAAAACGGCGCTTTTGCGCCAGATTGTAGAGATCGTAGAAAACGTCGAGTTTGCCTGAACGCAGTTCATCACCTAACTCGGTTTTCTTTTTCGCGAACTGTTCAACATCGCTTGCCAGCAGCACGTTGTGGCTGTAATCGAGCAGATTCAGGTAGCGGTCAAAGATTTTGGCCGAAAATGCCTGATCGAGGTCGAACTGGCGATAATGAGAACGGGTGAAGCGCGACGTTACGCGCTCACTTACCGTCGCATGCTGCGTCTCTTCCTTTAATACCGGAATTTGATCAGCACGCGTGATATCTTCTACAGCGAAGGTCTGGCCTGCTATTGCAAGCAGGCCAGCTAACGCGGTAAGCCTAAAAAACATGTTCATGCCTGGCCCGGCCTCCGTTTCAGAACACCAGGTGTTCTGCGCGCACAATCAAAGACATACCCGAATTCAGCTGGACGCGGACGCCGTCTTTGGTGATTTCTAATACGGTGGCATCCATCGCGTTTTGACCCGCTTTCACCTTCAGGGCTTGTCCGACAGTCAGAGCTGAAATGTCAGAAACCGGGGTGTGCTGTTCTTCGCGAGGTGCTTTTACTGTTTTTGGCGCTTTCTCTACCGGCTTTTGCGCACGAGGTTTACGTTCAGCGCCTTCTTTGCGGCGTGGCGTGGTCGGACGTGGCTTGCGTTCGCGGCGCGGTGCGTCTTCTTTCTCACCAGCAGCTGCGGCAGCTTCGCGTTTTTTCGCTTGCTGTTCAGCACGCTGTGCCTGAACACGCGCTTTCGCTTCTTCAAGCTGCTTGCGAGCATGCTCTACATGTTGCTCGTCCAGCTCACCGCATGGGTTGCCGTCAAGATCGACACGCGTTGCGCCGGATTTAACACCGTAAAGATAACGCCAGCTCGAAGTGTAGAGACGTAAAGCGGATCGTAATTGCGTTTTGCTCAGGTTCATTTCCCCGGCAACACGATCGACCAAATCCTGAAAAATACCGATTTTCAGCGGACGCGCTTCACCTTCCGCACTGAAACAGTGGGGAAAACGTTCGGCCAGAAACGCGATTACTTCTTTACTGCTATTCAACTTAGGTTGATTTTCCATGAAATTTCCTGATTACAACGGACGTAGCCAACAAGCGCAGGCATGAACAGGCGTCATTATAATGACGCTATCAGTAAATGCTACGTTATCCGTTGATTATCCTGCGACGCTCGCAAAGAATTTTTTGTAATCCGTCGTTGCAAGCACCTTTTCAAGCTGTGCCACAAGCTGACGTAAGCCTTGCTCGTCCTCGTCTGTAAAGCGACCGAAGACGGTACTGTCGATGTCGAGAACACCAATAATCTGATTTTTCACCACCAGCGGCAGAACAATTTCAGAATTACTCGTCGCATCACAGGCAATATGCCCGTCAAACGCATGAACATCCTCGATACGCTGCACTTGATTGCGGGCAACCGCAGTGCCGCACACGCCGCGCCCGACGGGTATCCGGACACAGGCAATTTTGCCCTGAAATGGTCCGAGCACCAGTGTATCGTCCTCAAGCAAATAAAAACCTGCCCAGTTTACGTCAGTGAGACGCTCATATAACAACGCACTGGTGTTCGCAAGCGTTGCCAGAAAACTGGTTTCTCCTGCCATCAGCGCGTTAAAGTCGCGATTTAAATCCGCGTAAAATTCTGTTTTGTTCATTATATAATCACTTGGTTGTCTTACCAGGAACTGCCAGCCTATTAAAATAAGCATTAAATGCGTTAATGCTCAAGATCATTCCCATCATGGGTTAAGATTAATGTTAATTCTTATTACATTTGGCACGTCATGGCTCTTAACACACCACAAATTACGCCGACAAAAAAGATAACAGTGAGGGCTATCGGTGAGGAACTGCCGCGTGGTGATTACCAACGTTGCCCGCAATGTGACATGCTGTTTAGCCTGCCCGAGATAAATTCTCATCAAAGTGCCTATTGTCCGCGCTGTCAGGCAAAAATTCGTGACGGGCGCGACTGGTCGCTAACGCGCCTGGCGGCAATGGCCTTCACCATGCTGTTGCTTATGCCGTTTGCCTGGGGCGAACCGCTGTTGCATATCTGGCTGTTAGGCATTCGTATTGACGCCAACGTTATGCAAGGCATCTGGCAAATGACCAAACAGGGCGATGCGATAACGGGGTCGATGGTCTTTTTCTGCGTTATCGGTGCCCCCCTCATTCTGGTGACCTCCATAGCTTATTTATGGTTTGGTAACCGACTGGGAATGAATTTACGTCCGGTACTGCTGATGTTTGAGCGACTTAAAGAGTGGGTAATGCTGGATATCTACCTGGTCGGCATTGGCGTTGCTTCTATAAAGGTACAGGATTATGCCCATATCCAGGCGGGTGTCGGCTTGTTCTCTTTTGTGGCGTTGGTGATTTTAACGACGGTGACGTTGTCACATCTCAATGTCGAAGAACTGTGGGAGCGATTTTATCCACAGCGCCCCGCTACGCGTAGAGACGAGAAACTCCGTGTCTGTCTTGGGTGCCATTTTACCGGCTATCCTGATCAGCGTGGTCGCTGCCCGCGTTGCCATATCCCGCTACGCCTGCGTCGCCGTCATAGTCTGCAAAAATGCTGGGCGGCGCTGTTAGCGTCAATCGTTTTGTTGTTACCTGCCAACCTGTTGCCTATTTCTATCATTTATCTGAATGGTGGCCGGCAGGAAGATACAATTCTTTCCGGGATTATGTCGCTGGCAAGTAGCAACATTGCGGTCGCCGGAATCGTGTTTATCGCCAGTATTCTGGTACCGTTTACTAAAGTGATCGTCATGTTCACTTTACTGTTGAGTATTCATTTTAAATGCCAGCAAGGTTTACGCACACGCATTCTGTTACTGCGGATGGTGACCTGGATTGGTCGCTGGTCGATGCTCGACCTGTTTGTCATATCTTTAACCATGTCGCTGATTAATCGCGATCAGATCCTCGCTTTTACTATGGGACCGGCTGCGTTTTATTTCGGCGCAGCGGTAATTTTGACTATTCTTGCTGTGGAATGGCTGGACAGCCGCTTACTTTGGGATGCACATGAGTCAGGAAACGCCCGCTTCGACGACTGAAGCGCAGATTAAAAATAAACGCCGTATCTCACCTTTCTGGCTGCTGCCATTCATCGCGCTAATGATTGCCGGTTGGCTGATTTGGGATAGTTATCAGGACCGGGGTAATACCGTCACCATCGACTTTATGTCGGCGGATGGTATTGTTCCAGGCCGTACGCCTGTTCGTTATCAGGGCGTTGAAGTCGGAACTGTGCAGGATATCAGCCTGAGCGACGATCTTCGTAAGATTGAAGTCAAGGTCAGCATCAAGTCCGATATGAAAGATGCGCTGCGCGAAGAGACACAGTTCTGGCTGGTGACGCCAAAGGCCTCGCTGGCAGGTGTCTCCGGGCTGGACGCCCTCGTCGGTGGTAACTATATCGGCATGATGCCAGGTAAAGGTAAAGAGCAGGATCACTTTGTCGCACTCGATACCCAACCGAAATATCGGCTGGACAATGGCGATCTGATGATCCACCTGCAAGCCCCCGATCTCGGTTCGCTGAACAGCGGTTCATTGGTCTATTTCCGCAAGATCCCGGTCGGAAAAGTCTACGACTATGCCATCAATCCCAACAAGCAAGGCGTGGTGATTGATGTCCTGATCGAGCGGCGTTTTACCGATCTGGTGAAAAAAGGTAGCCGTTTCTGGAACGTTTCCGGCGTTGATGCCAACGTCAGTATCAGTGGCGCGAAGGTGAAACTGGAAAGCCTGGCGGCACTGGTTAACGGTGCGATTGCCTTCGATTCACCTGAAGAGTCGAAACCTGCCGAGGCGGAAGATACCTTTGGTCTGTATGAAGACCTGGCCCATAGCCAGCGTGGCGTAATAATCAAACTGGAACTGCCGAGTGGGGCCGGATTAACCGCCGACTCGACGCCGTTAATGTATCAGGGGCTGGAAGTCGGACAGCTGACTAAACTGGATTTAAATCCTGGTGGTAAAGTCACTGGGGAAATGACCGTTGATCCCAGCGTCGTCACCCTGCTTCGTGAAAATACCCGCATCGAATTACGTAATCCGAAATTATCCCTTAGCGATGCCAATCTCAGCGCCCTGCTGACCGGCAAAACCTTCGAGTTGGTGCCCGGCGATGGCGAGCCACGCAAAGAGTTCGTTGTTGTGCCAGGCGAAAAAGCCCTACTGCAAGAGCCGGATGTTCTGACACTGACCCTGACCGCGCCGGAAAGTTACGGTATTGATGCTGGTCAGCCGCTCATTCTTCACGGCGTGCAGGTAGGCCAGGTTATTGATCGTAAACTCACCAGCAAAGGCGTCACCTTTACCGTCGCCATCGAGCCTCAGCATCGCGAACTGGTAAAAGGCGATAGCAAATTTGTCGTCAACAGCCGTGTCGACGTGAAGGTGGGGCTGGATGGCGTTGAGTTTCTCGGTGCCAGCGCCTCAGAATGGATTAACGGCGGGATACGTATTCTGCCAGGCGATAAAGGCGAGATGAAAGCCAGCTATCCACTGTATGCCAATCTGGAAAAAGCTCTGGAGAACAGCCTTAGCGATTTACCCACCACAACCGTGAGTTTGAGTGCAGAGACGCTGCCGGATGTGCAGGCAGGATCGGTAGTGCTGTACCGTAAATTTGAAGTTGGTGAAGTTATTACCGTGCGTCCGCGAGCTAACGCGTTTGATATCGATCTGCATATTAAGCCGGAGTATCGCAACCTTCTGACCAGCAACAGCGTGTTCTGGGCAGAAGGTGGGGCGAAAGTTCAGCTGAATGGTAGTGGTCTGACTGTACAGGCATCCCCGCTCTCCAGAGCATTAAAGGGGGCTATTAGCTTCGATAACCTCAGCGGTGCCAGCGCCAGTCAGCGTAAAGGCGACAAGCGTATTCTGTATGCTTCCGAAACAGCAGCCCGTGCGGTTGGCGGGCAGATTACGCTTCACGCTTTCGATGCCGGAAAACTGGCGGTCGGGATGCCAATTCGCTATCTCGGTATTGATATCGGGCAAATCCAGACGCTGGATCTGATTACCGCGCGCAATGAAGTACAGGCAAAGGCGGTGCTCTATCCGGAATATGTCCAGACCTTTGCTCGCGGTGGTACGCGCTTCTCAGTTGTCACACCGCAAATTTCGGCAGCTGGCGTTGAGCATCTTGATACTATCCTCCAGCCGTATATCAACGTCGAACCAGGACGGGGCAACCCTCGCCGCGACTTTGAATTACAAGAGGCCACCATAACTGATTCGCGTTACCTGGATGGCTTAAGCATTATTGTTGAAGCGCCGGAAGCCGGTTCGTTAGGCATCGGTACGCCTGTGCTATTCCGTGGTCTGGAAGTCGGTACGGTTACCGGAATGACGCTGGGGACATTGTCAGATCGCGTGATGATTGCGATGCGCATCAGTAAACGCTATCAACACCTGGTGCGTAACAATTCCGTCTTCTGGTTGGCATCGGGTTACAGTCTGGACTTTGGTCTGACGGGCGGCGTCGTGAAAACCGGCACCTTTAACCAGTTTATCCGTGGCGGCATCGCCTTCGCTACGCCTCCGGGTACGCCGCTGGCACCGAAAGCCCAGGAAGGCAAGCACTTCCTGTTGCAGGAAAGTGAACCGAAAGAGTGGCGTGAATGGGGAACTGCGCTTCCCAAATAATGCCCACTGCTCCGGCGTGCCTGCGCCGGAGCGTTTATGCTAAACTGCGCGCCTGTTTTTTTGCCAGTGGTACATGCTCGTGGCCCAACACACCGTTTATTTCCCGGACGCCTTTCTGACACAAATGCGCGAAGCTATGCCTTCGACGCTCTCATTTGATGATTTTCTTGCCGCCTGTCAGCGCCCGTTGCGCCGCAGCATTCGCGTTAATACGCTGAAAATCTCTGTTGCTGATTTCCTGCAATTAACCGCTTCTTATGGCTGGACGCTTACGCCAATTCCGTGGTGTGAAGAAGGTTTCTGGATTGAACGCGACGATGAAGATGCATTGCCGTTGGGTAGTACCGCCGAGCATTTAAGTGGCCTGTTTTATATTCAGGAAGCCAGTTCAATGTTGCCCGTCGCCGCCTTGTTTGCTGACGGTAATGCACCACAGCGGGTGATGGATGTCGCTGCCGCGCCCGGCTCCAAAACGACGCAAATTGCCGCGCGGATGAATAACGAAGGGGCGATCCTTGCCAATGAGTTTTCCGCCAGTCGGGTAAAAGTGTTACATGCCAATATCAGCCGCTGTGGCATCCGTAATGTTGCGCTCACACATTTTGATGGCCGCGTGTTTGGTGCGGCGTTGCCAGAAATGTTCGATGCCATTTTGCTGGACGCTCCCTGCTCCGGCGAAGGCGTGGTGCGTAAAGATCCCGATGCGCTAAAAAACTGGTCACCAGAAAGCAATCAGGAAATCGCAGCTACCCAACGGGAACTGATCGACAGCGCCTTTCATGCATTATGCCCTGGCGGTACGCTGGTTTACTCGACCTGTACCTTAAACCAGGAAGAAAACGAAGCCGTTTGCCGGTGGCTGAAAGAGACTTACCCCGACGCAGTAGAGTTTTTACCGCTTGGCGATCTCTTCCCTGGTGCAAACAAGGCGCTGACCGAGGAAGGCTTTTTGCATGTTTTCCCACAAATTTACGACTGCGAAGGCTTCTTCGTTGCTCGTCTGCGTAAAACTCAGGCGATTCCCGCCTTACCCGCCCCAAAATACAAAGTGGGCAATTTCCCGTTCAGCCCGGTGAAAGATCGCGAAGCTGGACAAATTCGTCAGGCGGCTGCAGGTGTTGGCTTAAACTGGGATGAAAACCTGCGCCTCTGGCAGCGTGACAAAGAACTGTGGTTGTTCCCGGTGGGCATTGAAGCCCTGATCGGTAAAGTCCGATTTTCTCGGTTGGGGATTAAACTTGCCGAGACGCACAACAAAGGTTATCGCTGGCAGCATGAAGCGGTTATTGCTCTTGCCTCACCCGATAATATGAATGCATTCGAGCTGACGCCGCAGGAAGCGGAGGAGTGGTATCGCGGGCGCGATGTTTACCCGCAAGCCGCGCCAGTGGCGGATGATGTATTGGTTACTTTCCAGCATCAACCGATTGGTTTAGCCAAACGGATTGGTTCGCGACTGAAAAACAGCTATCCGCGTGAACTGGTGCGCGATGGGAAACTTTTTACCGGTAACGCCTGACAGCGCACAAAAAAAGCGCACTTTTTGACTGGCACATTCGGCTGCCTCAACTAGGCTGAAAAATGGTGCGATCGGACTGGTCGTACCACAATCGGCAGCTAAATGGAGAGCACGAAGATGAAAACCAGTGTGCGCATAGGCGCTTTTGAAATCGACGACGGCGAATTACACGGTGAATCGCCGGGTGATCGAACGTTAACCATTCCTTGTAAATCTGACCCCGATTTATGTATGCAACTGGATGCCTGGGATGCTGAAACCAGTATCCCTGCCCTGCTAAATGGCGAACACTCTGTCCTTTACCGTACCCGTTACGATCAACAATCTGATGCCTGGATTATGCGTCTTGCCTAATCCAAAAAGAACCCGTCGGCATGGCGGGTTATTTGTCCTGGTTATTCCCCCGTTGTAAAATCTCTCCTAAACTTAACGGTACGGCACCACACTTCGGGGATGAAATGTTCGCGCTGGTACTTTTTGTTTGCTACCTGGATGGCGGTTGTGAAGATATTGTTGTGGATGTCTACAACACGGAACAGCAGTGTCTTTATTCTATGAGCGATCAACGGATCCGCCATGGCGGTTGTTTTCCAATCGAGGATTTTATAGATGGTTTCTGGCGACCTGCACAGGAGTACGGTGATTTTTAATTATTGCAATTGCACAAGAGTCAGTTCGCCCCCAAAGACAGCACCGGTATCAATATAATGCAGGTTGCCAATATCCACGCGATGGCGCAACGGTGTATGACCAAACCAGAAATGATCAGCACCTGTAATTCCCTGCCCTTTTTGGCGTTCACCTAATCGCGAGCGGCTCCACAAGACCTGATGCAAATCAACGTCCTTTTGCCATTCATAAACATCATCTGGATAATCGGCATGAGCAATAACATGTTTGCCGGTGCGGCTGTGTACTTCAAGAATAAAGGGCAAATGCTGACATTTTTCCAGCGCCGTTTTCGCTTGTTTCTGTTGATTATCTGCCAGCGCAATAAACCAGTCGCCGCCATTCATCAACCATAAAGACATCTGCTGGGATGCCAGCGCATCCATCGCCATCTGTTCATGATTGCCTCTTACCGCACGAACCCAATGTTGTTCCAGTAACTGCAGGCAACGTAAACTTTGCGGCCCACGATCGATAACGTCTCCCACTGAGATAAGTAAATCTCGCCACGGATCAAAACCACAATGCCATAATTTGCGGCGCAACTGCTCAAGACAACCGTGTATATCGCCTGAAAGCCAGATATGTCGCCATTGATGACCCGCAATTCTCTGATAAACGGGCGCAGGCTGTTTCATCAATATTTTCCTCCCGCGCTAAAGATCACATAATCTTAACAAGAATGTTAAAAAACGCTGGACTCAGACAGTAGAGTGTGTGTTATGGTTGACTATAAAGTCAGCGAAGGGAATGCTTCTGGCTTTTAACAGATAAAAAGAGACCGAACACGATTCCTGTATTCGGTCCAGGGAAATGGCTCTTGGGAGAGAGCCGTGCGCTAAAAGTTGGCATTAATGCAGGCTTAGTTGCCTTGCCCTTTAAGAATAGATGACGACGCCAGGTTTTCCAGTTTGCGTGCAAAATGGTCAATAAAAAGCGCGGTGGTCATCAGCTTAAATGTTAAAAACCGCCCGTTCTGGTGAAAGAACTGAGGCGGTTTTTTTATTGGAAATCAAAAGGTTATTTTAGGTAATTAACAGAGTTTTTCAGCTCGTTCTATAAACGGTGCCAGACTCATTTTTTCGCCGCGATTGTTAGGATCATCAATCTGAATCACCGAAATGGGCTGGGCTTTAGTCTTCCCACTGGTAACTTCCTTTTGTGCGATATCGTTTAAAGGATACTGCACGAGGGTACTTGGGTTGATGACATACAAAGCATTACCCGGTCGGCAAGTCAGCATCACCTCTTCGCGATTAAACGCCCATTTGTCTTTACCCACTTCAAAACGGCTGACGGTAATCACCTGCGGTGCCGCCAGCGCCGCTGCAGAACTGGTGAGTAACAGAAACGCCAGAATACTTTTTTTCATCATTTTCGTAATCCATCAAAAAGGTTCGAGAGTCGCAAGCAGGCTGATGATCACCAGCACTACCGCACCTATCGCCCATTCGAGTTTAGTCATCCACACAAACCAGGGTGCCGCACGATCTTCATCCTGCCTCATGCGCGGTACAAGAACATAACGATTAGCCAGCGCAATGACCACCATAATCATCACCAGGATGGCTTTGAGCAATAAGAGTTGGCCCCAGTAAGTCGTAAGCGTGGGGGGAAATCCGGTAATCAACAATGCATTAAGCACGCCGCTTGCCAGTACGCCGATCACCGCAAAATGCCCGCACCAGGAAAAACGCATCAGCGCCTGAATAGCCTGGTGTCGCCAACGGCCTTTGATGAGTTGCATACACCAGAGCACCGGCAGTAATCCCCCAAACCACGCCGCCGCACAGATCAGGTGAATCGCGTGATTAGTCTGATGGATTTTCGCCGTTACCCCTTCATTCAGCGTCGCATGCCCGACTCCCGCCAGCAGAATAAATTGCGCGGTAGTGAGCATAAACAGCAAACGTGGCATATTCCGCGGTTGCATAAGGGCGACGATCAACGTTACGAGAGCGAGAACAATTTGCCATAACCAGACGCCACCAAACTGCGTTTGCAAAACAGCCTGCCAAATGTTTGGCGAAAATACATCTGTCCATCCCGTTCCCATCAACCCGCCCTGAACGGCGAGCATTGCCGTGGCACTGATCAAACTCCAGACGGCAGCGTGTTGTTGTAAACGCAGAAAACGCTTCGTCAGCAAGCGACGAATCGTTAAGGGAGCCAGCCAGGCACCGTACATTGCGAAGCCAAAGACCAGCATCAGCGAGGTGAAATGGATAAATCGCAGCGCGATCCAGGTAAACGCCAGCATGATTTATTTCACGCTAAAGGTGTAGTGTCCTTTCGTTTTATGCCCGTCCACCGAAACAACATGCCAGTCAACGGTGTAGGTTCCGGGTTTCAGCGAATCGGCCAGTGGAACAATCAGTTGCTTTTGGTCCTGCTCATTCCGCTTCGCCGGTAATGTTTTAATATTTTCGTTTTTTGGCCCCGTGATTTTTGCACCACTGAATCCTGTTTCAACGCCTTCCGAGAAGTTTAAAGTAATTGCCTGCGGGGCAGCTGTCAGTTGCGCGTTTGCCGCAGGATACTGATGCGTTAAATGCGCATGTGCCCAGACGGAAGGTGTCACCAACGAAGTGGTCAGGATTGCCAGCGCGTAGCGAAGGGAGCGTGCAGTTGAAGCCATATTATCTATTCCTTTTTGTAATAACTTTTTTACAGAGCATAACCTTGTCTAATGTCTGAGTCGAGGATCATCAATTCCGGCTTGCCATCCAGGCTCACTCTTAGTAACTTTTGCCCGCGAATGATGAGGAGATTAAGAATGCTGAAGAATCTGGCTAAACTGGATCAAACAGAAATGGATAAAGTGAATGTCGATTTGGCGGCGGCCGGGGTGGCATTTAAAGAACGCTACAATATGCCGGTGATCGCTGAAGCGGTTGAACGTGAACAGCCTGAACATTTGCGCAGCTGGTTTCGCGAGCGGCTTATCGCCCACCGTTTGGCTTCGGTCAATCTGTCACGTTTACCTTACGAGCCCAAACTTAAATAAAACTTATACAGAGTTACACTTTCTTACATAACGCCTGCTAAATTATGAGTATTTTCTAAACCGCACCCATAATTTGCAGTCATTTTGAAAAGGAAGTCATTATGTCGTTCTGGAAAGTTGCAGCAGCGCAATATGAGCCTCGTAAAACCTCACTGACCGAACAGGTAGCTCATCATCTGGAGTTTGTGAGGGCCGCCGCCAGGCAACAATGTCAGCTGTTAGTTTTTCCATCGCTTTCTTTACTGGGGTGTGATTATTCGCGACGTGCCCTTCCTGCCCCACCCGATCTCTCGCTGTTAGACCCGCTTTGTTATGCTGCAACGACCTGGCGAATGACCATCATTGCCGGCCTTCCCGTTGAATATAACGATCGCTTTATTCGTGGAATTGCGGTGTTCGCACCGTGGCGAAAAACACCAGGGATCTACCATCAGAGTCATGGTGCATGTCTGGGCCGTCGTTCCAGAACCATCACGGTGGTCGATGAACAACCGGAAGGTATGGATATGGACCCGACCTGTTCACTGTTTACGACAGGGCAATGTCTGGGGGAACCCGACCTACTGGCATCTACCCGCCGCTTACAATTTTTTTCACATCAGTACTCAATTGCCGTGCTGATGGCAAATGCCCGTGGTAACAGTGCACTATGGGATGAACATGGTCGTCTCATCGTTCGCGCCGATCGTGGTTCATTATTGTTAGTCGGTCAGCGTTCATCACAGGGTTGGCAAGGCGATATCATTCCATTACGCTAGGCTTTTTCGGCCTGGAGCATGCCATGTTGCGCATTATCGATACAGAAACCTGCGGTTTGCAGGGAGGGATCGTTGAGATTGCCTCTGTTGATGTCATTGACGGAAAAATCGTCAACCCCATGAGCCACCTGGTGCGCCCCGATCGTCCTATTAGTCCACAGGCGATGGCGATTCATCGCATCACCGAAGCCATGGTCGCCGATAAACCGTGGATTGAAGATGTGATCCCGCACTATTACGGTAGTGAATGGTATGTCGCGCACAACGCCAGCTTTGACCGCCGCGTACTGCCTGAGATGCCCGGTGAGTGGATTTGCACTATGAAACTGGCCCGTCGTTTGTGGCCAGGGATCAAGTACAGCAATATGGCGTTATATAAAACACGGAAGCTCAATGTACAGACGCCGCCGGGCCTGCATCATCACCGCGCGTTGTATGACTGTTATATCACCGCTGCGTTGCTTATCGATATTATGAACACCTCCGGCTGGACGGCAGAACAGATGGCCGATATCACCGGACGTCCATCGTTGATGACGACTTTCACCTTTGGCAAATACCGTGGCAAAGCGGTTTCCGACGTTGCCGAACGCGATCCGGGCTATCTGCGCTGGTTATTTAATAACCTGGACAGCATGAGCCCGGAGCTGCGTTTAACACTGAAACATTATCTGGAAAATACTTAATCCTCAGGCGTAGCGGGTAATGTTCCCTGCGCCAGCGCGACCAGAAAAGCATATTCCATCGCTACGCCTTCGTACGATTTAAAGCGACCAGATTTACCGCCATGGCCTGAGTCCATGTCGGTACAGAGCAATAACAGATGGTCATCGGTTTTCAGCTCGCGCAATTTAGCGACCCATTTTGCCGGTTCCCAATATTGCACCTGAGAATCGTGTAAACCGGTCGTTACCAGTAAATGCGGATAAGCCTGTGCGATGACGTTGTCATACGGGCTGTAGCTTTTCATGTACTCGTAATATTGGGGATCCTGCGGATTCCCCCACTCTTCAAACTCACCAGTGGTAAGAGGAATTGATTCATCAAGCATCGTTGTTACAACATCAACAAACGGTACCTGGGCGATAACGCCGTGGAATAATTCCGGGCGTTGATTAATCGCAACGCCCATCAACATGCCCCCCGCACTCCCGCCCATCGCATAACAGAGCGAAGGTGATCCATAGCCCAGTTTTAACAATGCATCGCAGGCATCAAGATAATCATTAAACGTATTTTTCTTCTTCAGGAATTTCCCGTCTTCGTACCATTGTTGCCCCAGCTCACCACCGCCGCGAACATGGACAATGGCGTAGACAAAGCCACGATCTAACAAACTCAAGCGGCTAAAACTGAAATCGGCATCAATACTTGCGCCGTAAGAACCATAGCCATACACCAGCAATGGGTTGTGTCCTTTGCGAAAATGTTTGCGATGATAGACCAACGAAACCGGAACTTCGACGCCATCACGGGCGACTATCCACAGGTGTTCACTGCGGTAATTCGCCGCATCAAAACCAGGAACTTCCGTTTGTTTTAATACACGACGCTCACCAGTATCCATATCCAGTTCAAACAGAGTGTCTGGTGTGGTCATGGAAGAATAACCATAACGCAATCGCGCGGTTTCAGGTTCTGGATTGTAGGCAATCCAGGTCACATAGGCAGGATCATCAAAGGCAATGCCAATGACTTCCCGGGTCTTGCGGTTAATTTGGCGCAAACTGGTTAACCCGCGCTGACGCTCTTCAACCACCAGCCAGTCGGTAAACAGCGTAAACCCTTCCAGCATAATGTTATCGCGTGGCGGAATTAACTCTTCCCACTGTTGCTCATCACGCATACGGGTACGGTATAAGCCAAAGTTTTTGCCGTGGCGGTTGGAACGCAGATAAAACCGATGCTGGTAGTGATCAAGGCTGTATTCGTGATCTTTGCGGCGCGGCAGAAAAACAAACGGCTCGGCATCGGCCATTTCCGCGTCCAGCAGGCGAACTTCACTGGTGGTGGCGCTGGCCAGATGAATGACTACATAGTGCTTCGACGTCGTTTTATGCAGGCTGACATAATAGGTATCGTCTTTTTCTTCGTAGATCAGTGTATCCTGCGATGCTGGCGTACCGATGGCGTGACGCCAGACCTGATAAGGCAGCAGCGTCACCGGATGCTTGCGAACATAGTAGAAAGTCCAGGAGTCATTTGCCCAGACAAAGCTGGGTTCAACGTTATCCAGCAGTTCCGGGTACCAGTTACCTGTTTCCAGATTACGAAAACGAATGCCGTACTGGCGTCGGGAAAGAAAATCTTCTGCCAGCGCCATAATGGTGTTATCGGGCGTAATCGCCATTCCGCCCATCGAATAAAACTCACTATGAGCTGCGCGCTTGTTGGCATCGAGCAATGTTTCCCACTCATCCCACTCTTCGCTGAATGCCGATTGACGCTGGTAGATAGCATATTCACAGCCTGGTTCATAAATATGCCGATAGCGGTAGCCATTTTTTATGTAGGGAGCAGAAACTTCTCTTTGCGGAATGCGATCGATGATTTCCTTTAAGATGCGATCCTGCAAGGCTTGTTGCGAGGCCATCACCCGATGACCGTAACTATTTTCTTGTTGCAGGTAGTCCAGGACTTCCGGCTGAGAACGCGTATCGTCCCGCAGCCAGTAGTAATTATCGATGCGCGTATCACCATGAAGCGTCATGGCGTGGGGAATGCGGGCGGCTTTTGGTAGCATGTTATTGTTCTTTCTGGTTGAAACATCTTATAAGGGTGGCAAAACTCACCGGAGATGCAAGCGAAACAGGGTAGTCATTGCTTAGCGAAAAACGCCGTAAACCCTCGCCCAATGCGGGCGGGGATATAAGGCGAAAAGCCCGCAGGGCTTTAAAGATCAATCAGGTGTTGACTGACTCTGAACGTAGGCTCTGAGCGTTTCAATCGTTGCCTCTCCGGTGCTACAGACAAAGTACGATCTCGACCACAAAAGCCCCGTTTTACTCTGCATACGTAAATGCGCGTTCTGCTGGCGTAGCAAACGTGATGATACCGATTTTAAATTATTGACCATCACACTGACCGCCAGTTTTGGCGGGTAGGCAACCAGCAGGTGTACATGGTCTGGCTCCCCGTCCATCTCAATAATTTCGCATTCAAGCTTTGCCGCAGCGGAGCCAAAAGCCTCACGCAACTGAGCGATCATCTGACTGTCGAATAGTTTGCGTCGATACTTTGTCGTAAAAATAAGGTGCACAACCAGCTTACTGACACTGTGTCGTTTGCGGAGAAATCCCGCCAGTAAATCATCATGATTACTCAATTGATATATTTACCTAAAGTGTTAAAATAAAAGCATTATATCAATGAGCGCTGATTATGTTAAGAGCAACAAAAGTACGCATCTACCCGACACCAGAACAGGCTGAATTTATCAACGCCCAGTTCGGTGCAGTGCGTTTTGCGTACAACAAAGCTCTGCATATCAAGAAACATTCTTACCAGCGGCACCGCGTAAATTTAAACCCGCGTAAAGACCTCAAACCACTGCTTGCAGTGGCGAAGAAATCCCGCCGGTATGGATGGCTTAAAGAATATGATTCTATTGCGTTGCAGCAGGCGGTAATTAACCTCGACGTGGCTTTTTCTAACTTTTTCAATCCGAAACTGAAAGCAGGTAAACCTACCTTTAAAAGTAAACACGGCAGACAATCGAGCTATCATTGTGTTGGCATAAAAGTCCTTGATGGTGCGATAAAAATACCGAAAATCTTGCCGATTGAAGCGCGTTTACATCGTGAAATTACGGGAATGCTGAAAAGTATCACGTTGAGCCGCAGCGCAACCGGGAAATACTACGCGTCGTTACTTTGTGACGACGGGATGGAAGCGCCGGCAAAGCCTGCACTGATATCAAATGTGACAGGGCTGGATATGGGGCTGGCGCATTTTGTCATCAAATCGGACGGCAATAAAATTGCCAGTCCCCGCCACCTAATCAATGCAAGTCGCAACCTTCGCCGGAAGCAGAAAGCACTGTCCCGTAAGAAAAAAGGGAACGCAAACAGGCGCAAAGCCAGAATACAACTTGCAGCCGTTCACGAACGGGTAGCCAGTGCCCGTGCCGATTTCCAGCACAAGTTATCTCGCGCAATTGTTGACGAAAACCAAGCGGTAATTGTCGAGACATTGAAAACGGCAAATATGATGAAAAATCACCATCTGGCTCGTGCGATAGGCGATGCTGGATGGTCTGGATTCATCACAAAACTGGAATACAAAGCAACAGAGAAAGGTGTGCATCTGGTGAAACTGGATCAATGGTTCGCCAGTTCGAAAACCTGCCACTGCTGCGGTCACAAAATGTCGGAGATGCCATTACATAAGCGCATCTGGCAGTGTCCAGAGTGTGGAGTTGAACATGACCGCGATATCAACGCGGCGCTCAACATCAAACGCAAGGGCATACTGGAATTACAAGCGGCGGGACTCGTCGTTTCTGCCCATGGAGGCCAGCATAAATCCGTCACACAGACGGTTGCGGCTTAAGAAGTGGGAAGCCTCGCCCGACAGGGCGGGGAGCAGTCACATGATGACAGGTAATGGCGCGGATATCGAATGTTATGCAGACAGAGAAAATCAGCCTGTTCAAATGGCTGTGCGGTTCTGGATAGCCCGAAATAGTCAACTTCAGGCTATCCTGAGAGCGGAATTATTCCGCCAAAGTGCGTTTTTGTTGTTCGAGATCGCGTTCAATGCCTTCACGAACGTCCTGGGGGATTTTCAGCGCGTCACCCAGTGCATTCAGGTAACTGCGTTCCATAAAATGGTCAATATCAATAGCCGCGCAGCTCAGGAAATAGATTTCCAGCGCCTCTTCTTCATTGCGGACCCCGGTAGCCAGGCGTTGTGGATCCAGCGGTTGTTCGATTGCCTGCTCAATGAGTACACGCCCCTGCTCTTCCACGCCGGCTTCACGCAATTGCTGGTCGATTGCCGCACGTTCTCTGGCATCAATATGACCATCACTTTTAGCGGCAAAGACCAGCGCAAGGATCAAACGTTCCGTACGCTCATCCAGCGGCGTACTTTGCGCGCCAAACTGCGGTTCGTCCTGATGCGCCGCGCGAATTTTATCTTTGTATTTATTCCACAGCACCGTACCCGCGACCGCTCCGCCGCCAACCAGTAACGCGTTGGTGCCATATTTCGTAAGAAGTTTACGTGCTGATTTATTTGCGACCAGCAGCCCAGCCAGTCCGCCTAATGCGCCTGGCACTAAAAGTTTGCCCAATCCCTGATCCGCAGACGAGGAGGCAGAAGAACTGCTTTGCCCAAGCAAGGATTGCAGCTGATTTAACCAGTTAGCCATATTTGCTCCTCAATAACCATTTTTAGTGCCTGTAGCATAGCGGATGAGGATGTCAGAAAATGTATATCGAGACAAAAGATGCGCAAATAAGCGGGTCGGCAGGCCGTTATTCAAAGAAATTCGCGCCAGGTAAGGTATTCACTGTATATCAGGTGATAAGGGTATTTTAGGTGAAAGTAATTTGACGTTTTGAGTGGCATTGTTTGATGCTGATTGCCCGATGCGACGCTGTTGCGTCTTCTCAGGCCTACGATTGTGGTGCGTTGTGGGGCGGACAAGGCATTCGCGCCGCATCCGCCGACGGTCAATCGAATTATCAGAGGCCATTAACGCCGCTGATATTCCGCCATTCCCGCTTTGCAGTCCACGCTGACCTGGTAATGAATATCGGCACTTTTACCACGTACGGTTAGCGGTACTGACCATTTATCATCTTTACCCTGAATGTCCTGCAAACTGACCCATGCCACAGGATCGGCCTGACCGACAATTTTTTGATCATCTGCCCAGCGCGCCACGCGATTTTGTTGATAATCACGTTTTACGCTCGCGGCAATTCCGGCAGCATCCAGACCTTCACACTTTGGGAAAGTGACCGACTTGCTGGTTTCATTATTGGCAGCGAAAACTGATGCGCAAGCAGAAACCAACAACAGCCCTAAAAACGCCCCTCTTTTTTTCATGTTTTTCTCCATAGCACAATGATTCAGGAGAAAGCATGGTACAAATTGTCAGGAGCGCAAGTTGCTTCAGGCCGCGTGTGAGGCATCTTCTTCTTCGGATTCAGCACCGACGACCTGTGGGGACGGTAATTTGCCGGTTTTCAGAATGGTGCTCAGCACATCTTTTTGTTCTGCCAGCCATAGCGAAAGGGCTTCACGTTGCTCGTCTTCCATTTGCACTGGAGAATTTGTCAGCCAGGTGTCAAGCAGATCCGCCGTATCAAGCATTTTGTCATAAGCATCGGCTTCCTTTTTGCTGGTAAACGACATTTTCTCTTCGCCCTCACGAATGACTACGTATTTAACTTCAACCGCCATTTGCAGCCTCTCATAATAACTGTGATTTTATACAGTATATTTCTTTTCGGTTGGGAAATCAACATCAGCAATAAAGACACGCGCAAACGTTTTCGTTTATACTGCGCGCGGAATTAATCAGGGGATATTCGTTATGACGTTATTAGGCACTGCGCTGCGTCCGGCAGCAACTCGCGTGATGTTATTAGGCTCCGGTGAACTGGGTAAAGAAGTGGCAATCGAGTGTCAGCGTCTCGGCGTAGAAGTGATTGCCGTTGATCGCTATGCCGACGCACCAGCCATGCATGTCGCGCATCGCTCCCATGTCATTAATATGCTTGATGGTGATGCATTACGCCGTGTGGTTGAACTGGAAAAACCACATTATATCGTGCCGGAGATCGAAGCTATTGCCACCGATATGCTGATCCAACTTGAAGAGGAAGGACTGAATGTTGTCCCCTGCGCGCGCGCAACGAAATTAACGATGAATCGCGAGGGTATCCGTCGCCTGGCGGCAGAAGAGCTGCAGCTGCCCACTTCCACTTATCGTTTTGCCGATAACGAAAACCTTTTCCGCAAGGCGGTTGCTGACATCGGCTATCCCTGCATTGTTAAACCGGTGATGAGTTCCTCCGGCAAGGGGCAGACGTTTATTCGTTCTGCAGAGCAACTTGCTCATGCATGGGAGTACGCTCAGCAAGGCGGTCGCGCCGGAGCGGGCCGCGTAATTGTTGAAGGCGTCGTTAAGTTTGACTTCGAAATTACCCTGCTAACCGTCAGCGCGGTGGATGGCGTCCATTTCTGTGCACCAGTAGGTCATCGCCAGGAAGATGGCGACTACCGTGAATCCTGGCAACCACAGCAAATGAGCCAGCTTGCCCTTGAACGTGCGCAAGAGATTGCCCGTAAAGTGGTGCTGGCACTGGGCGGTTATGGTCTGTTTGGTGTCGAGCTGTTTGTCTGTGGTGATGAGGTGATTTTCAGTGAGGTCTCCCCTCGTCCACATGATACCGGGATGGTGACGTTAATTTCTCAGGATCTCTCAGAGTTTGCCCTGCATGTACGTGCCTTCCTCGGACTTCCGGTTGGCGGGATCCGTCAGTATGGTCCTGCAGCTTCTGCCGTTATCCTGCCACAACTGACCAGTCAGAATGTCACGTTTGATAATGTGCAGAATGCCGTAGGCGCAGGCCTACAGATTCGTTTATTTGGTAAGCCGGAAATTGATGGCAGCCGTCGTCTGGGGGTGGCACTGGCTACTGCAGAGAGTGTTGATGAAGCGATTGAGCGCGCAAAGCACGCCGCAGCACAGATAAAAGTACAAGCTTAACCCCGGCGAAAAACGCTACAAAAATGCCCGATCCTCGATCGGGCATTTTGACTTTTACAGCTTAGCGCCTTCTACAGCTTCACGCGCCAGCTTAGTAATGCGGTCGTAATCGCCCGCTTCCAGCGCATCTGCCGGAACCAGCCAGGAACCACCGATGCACAGCACGCTTTTCAGCGCCAGGTAGTCACGGTAGTTAGCCGGAGAAATACCACCCGTCGGGCAGAAACGGACCTGGGAGAACGGACCCGCGATCGCCTGCAGGGCTTTCACACCGCCGTTAGCTTCAGCCGGGAAGAATTTGAACTCTTTCAAACCGTAGTCCATACCCAGCATCAGTTCGGAAACAGTGCTGATCCCCGGAATCAGAGGAATAGTCCCTTCGGTAGCAGCCTTCAGCAGCGGCTCGGTCAGACCCGGGCTAATTGCGAACTGTGCACCCGCTTCGGTGACTTCTGCCAGCTGCTGTGGATTCAGCACCGTACCGGCACCCACAATCGCTTCAGGCACTTCTTTGGCGATAGCACGGATAGCGTCAACTGCACACTCGGTACGCAGAGTCACTTCCAGAACGCGCACCCCACCAGCAACCAACGCTTTTGCCATCGGCACCGCGTGTTCCAGTTTTTTTACCACGATAACCGGTACAACCGGGCCGGTGGTCAGGATTGATTCTGCACTTGTTTTCCAGTTTTTCATCAGAGTTTTCTCTCGCCTGATTACAAATTTGTCGTCTTAAAAAGTGATACAGGTTGCGCCCTGTTCGGCACCGGACAGTTTTTCACGCAAGGCGCTGAATAATTCACGTCCTGTTCCCACGCGTGACGCGCTCAGGTCAGGAATGTGTGGTTCGCGAGCAGCCAGTTCCGCGTCGTCTACCAGCAGCTTCAGTTCGCCTGTCTGTCCATTCACACGAATGATGTCCCCGTCGCGCACTTTTGCCAGCAGCCCGCCATCGTAGGCTTCTGGTGTTACGTGGATAGCTGACGGCACTTTACCTGAAGCGCCGGAGAGTCGTCCATCAGTAACTAACGCAATTTTGAAACACCGGTCCAATAATACACCAAGTGGCGGCATGAGTTTATGTAATTCTGGCATTCCGTTCGCTTTTGGCCCCTGATGACGGACAACAACGACACAATCGCGGTCCAGCAAACCCGCTTCAAAGGCCGGCATAACGTCATGCTGGCTTTCAAAAACAACCGCTGGCGCTTCAATCACCTGGTTCTCTACCGGCACGGCAGAGGTTTTCATAACCGCACGGCCCAGGTTACCGCTTAACACTTTTGTCCCACCATGATGAGAGAAAGGTTGTTCGAAGGAAGCGATCACATTGCTGTCGAGTGATTTTTCCGCCCCTTCCCGCCAGTCCAGTTCACCATTATTCAGCCATGGTTCAAGGGTATAACGAGACAGACCAAAGCCAGCCACCGTATTGACATCTTCATGCAGCAGGCCTGCTTTGAGCAGTTCACGCACCAGAACCGGTACGCCACCTGCCGCCTGGAAGTGGTTAATATCGGCCGGACCGTTCGGGTAGAGACGTGCCATCAGCGGTACAACATCAGAAAGGTCAGAGAAGTCATCCCAGTTAATCTGAATACCGGCCGCGCGTGCCATCGCCACCAGGTGCATGGTGTGGTTAGTGGAACCACCGGTCGCCAGCAGTGCAACGATACCGTTCACTACCACTTTCTCATCTATCATCTTACCGATCGGCATCCATTCATTACCATTACCGGTCATGCGTGTAACCTGGCGCGCAGCGGCTGCGGTCAAAGCATCGCGCAGCGGAGAATCCGGATGAACAAAAGAAGAGCCTGGCAACTGCATCCCCATAAACTCCACCACCATCTGGTTGGTGTTGGCAGTACCGTAGAAAGTACATGTTCCCGGCGCATGATAAGACGCGGCTTCTGACTCCAGTAATGCCATGCGGTCCACTTTACCTTCGGCATAAAGCTGGCGAATACGCACTTTTTCTTTATTTGGCAAACCGCTTGCCATCGGTCCAGACGGCACAAACACCGCAGGCAAATGCCCAAACGACAGGGCTGCCATCGTCAGACCCGGGACAATCTTGTCGCACACACCGAGGAACAGAGCACCATCAAACATGTTATGGGACAGCCCCACCGCCGCAGACATCGCAATCACTTCGCGGCTTAACAGCGACAATTCCATTCCATCCTGCCCCTGGGTGACACCATCACACATCGCCGGAACACCGCCTGCAACCTGACCAACCGCATTTGCTTCATGCAGGGCTTTACGAATGATTTCTGGATAGTGTTCATAAGGCTGGTGCGCGGAGAGCATGTCGTTATAGGAGGTGATGATGGCGATATTGTTACGCAACATGCTTTTCAAAGAGGCTTTGTCTTCTGGCTGGCAGGCAGCGAAACCGTGTGCCAGGTTACCGCATGCCAACTGCGAACGATGAACGGTCGAAGTTTTCGCTTGTTCTATCCGGGCGAGGTAAGCAGAGCGAGTCTCGCGCGAACGTTCAATGATTCGATTTGTTACGCGTAACAATTGTGGGTTCATAAAGGCTCCTGAAATTGAGTTGTCAGAGCAGGATGATTCACAACGCGTTTCATTCAGAGGATTTATGACTGAAACGCCTGTAACCGGAGCTCATAGGGCAAAAACGTTTCAGTCAGTGTAATAAAAAAAGCCTCGTGGGTGAATCCGCACGAGGCCTGAAAGTGTAAAAATTGTTCTACAATCTGTGCAAGATCATGTTACCGGTAAAATAACCATAAAGGATAAGCGCAGATATTACTCAAACTCATTCCAGGAACGACCATCACGGGTAATCATTGCCACCGAGGCAACGGGTCCCCAGGTTCCGGCCTGATACGGTTTCGGCGCATCATTGTCCATCGCCCACGCCTCAGTAATGGAGTCTACCCATTTCCAGGCTTCTTCCACTTCATCACGACGAACAAACAGTGCCTGAATACCACGCATGGTTTCCAGCAGCAGACGTTCATAGGCATCCGCCAGATGCGTCTGATTAAAGGTTTCTGAATAGCTCAGGTCCAGCTTGGTGATTTGCAGGTTATGTTTGTGGTCAAGGCCAGGAACTTTATTCAGTACCTGGATATCCACGCCTTCATCAGGTTGCAGACGGATAGTCAGTTTATTTTGCGGTAGATCCTGCCACGACTCTTTAAACAGATTCAGTTCAGGTGTTTTGAAATAGACCACGACTTCAGAGCATTTGGTCGGCAGACGTTTACCAGTACGCAGGTAGAATGGCACACCGGCCCAGCGCCAGTTATCAATGTCGACGCGGATCGCCACGAAGGTTTCTGTATTGCTGCTCTTGTTCGCGCCCTCTTCTTCCAGATATCCCGGCACTTTTTTGCCCTGGGCGAAGCCCGCAGTATATTGCCCGCGTACGGTTTTTTCGCGTACGTTGGAGCGGTCAATACGGCGCAGAGACTTCAGTACTTTCACTTTTTCATCGCGGATGCTGTCTGCACTCAGGTCAGACGGCGGAGACATCGCAATCATGCAAAGAATTTGCAGCAGGTGGTTCTGGATCATGTCGCGCATCTGACCGGCTTTATCAAAATAGCCCCAGCGCCCTTCGATCCCCACTTCTTCAGCCACGGTAATCTCAACATGATCGATGGTGCGATTGTCCCAGTTGTTCACAAACAGAGAGTTAGCAAAACGCAGCGCCAACAGGTTCAGCACCGTTTCTTTACCAAGATAGTGGTCGATACGGTAAACCTGGCACTCCTCGAAGTATTCGCCAACCTGATCGTTGATTTCCTGCGAGGTCGCCAGCGACGTCCCCAGCGGTTTCTCCATGACTACGCGTGCCGGTTTAGCATTCAGTTTTGCCTCGCCAAGCCCTTTGCAAATTGCGCCAAAAGTGCTGGGCGGCATGGCAAAGTAGTTAATGGTGATACGATTTTTTTGATCCAGCATCGCGCCGAGACGGCTGAATGCAGCAGTGTCATTGACATCGAGATTACAAAAATCCAGACGTGCACTCAGGGTGTCCCATAAACCTTCATCAATGGTTTCTTTCATGAAAGTTTCGAGCGCCTCGCGGACAACTTTGGTATAAGCCGCTTTATCCCAGTCAGCACGCCCTACGCCGATAATCCGGGTGTCCGGGTTGAGCTGACCGGCTTTTTCCAGTTGATACAGGGAAGGCAGCAATTTACGACGCGCAAGGTCGCCTTTCGCGCCGAAAATGACCAGGTCACAGGCCTGGGCTGTTTGCGTTACCGCCATGTCATTCTCCTTAAGTTAACTATCCCGGTACTTAAGCCAGGGTATACTTGTAATTTTCTTACGGTGCACTGTACTGCTTTTACGAGCTTGCGAAAACTGTAAACGCTTATCCACCCGTGCGATTACGGTAAAAGCGCGCAAAGTGCGGCAAAACTGATAAAAAAATCATCGTTTTCCATTGGGTAAAAATCTGACACTGATCATGTTATGAAAAAAAATAACAACTTTTTTATCTGCTTTTGTCATTAACACAGCACACAGGCGTAATATCTGACAAAACTGCATTTCGATTTCTTTCAGTGCGGAAATCGTCATTACCCGTGAGTCTCTTTACATCATGAATATGCTGGAAAAAATCCAGTCTCAGCTGGAACATTTGAGCAAATCAGAGCGCAAAGTTGCCGAGGTCATTCTGGCTTCGCCCGATAACGCGATCCATTCGAGTATTGCTGCTCTGGCGCTGGAAGCCAATGTTAGCGAACCGACGGTGAATCGTTTCTGTCGCAGCATGGACACGCGCGGTTTTCCTGATTTTAAACTTCATCTGGCACAAAGTCTGGCGAATGGCACTCCCTATGTTAATCGCAACGTCAATGAAGATGACAGCGTTGAATCATACACGGGGAAAATATTTGAGTCCGCAATGGCAACGCTCGATCATGTCCGTCATTCACTGGATAAATCTGCCATCAACCGCGCCGTCGACTTACTCACTCAGGCAAAAAAAATCGCCTTTTTCGGATTAGGCTCTTCTGCCGCTGTTGCCCACGATGCGATGAATAAGTTCTTTCGTTTTAATGTTCCGGTGGTGTACTCCGATGATATTGTGCTGCAACGCATGAGTTGTATGAATTGTAGCGACGGAGACGTGGTGGTGCTGATTTCTCACACTGGAAGAACAAAAAATCTGGTCGAGCTGGCGCAGCTGGCACGCGAAAACGACGCCATGGTGATTGCCCTCACCTCTGCGGGTACCCCGCTCGCCCGGGAAGCAACGCTGGCAATTACCCTCGACGTACCGGAAGATACTGACATTTATATGCCCATGGTTTCTCGACTTGCGCAGCTGACCGTGATAGATGTGCTGGCAACAGGATTTACTTTGCGACGCGGTGCAAAATTCAGAGATAACTTGAAGCGGGTCAAGGAAGCGCTGAAGGAATCGCGTTTTGATAAGCAGTTACTTAATTTAAGTGACGATCGCTAAAAACGACTGTCACTGTCCTAATCTTATACGACATCCGAATGAGATTAATTTATCGCCATCGCGGCGTTATTTCATTCGGATTTCATGTTCAAGCAACACCTGGTTGTTTCAGTCAACGGAGTATTACATGTCCAGAAGGCTTCGCAGAACTAAAATCGTTACCACGTTAGGCCCAGCAACAGATCGCGATAATAACCTTGAAAAAGTTATCGCGGCGGGTGCCAACGTTGTACGTATGAACTTTTCTCACGGCTCGCCTGAAGATCACAAAATGCGCGCGGATAAAGTTCGTGAGATTGCCGCAAAACTGGGGCGTCATGTGGCTATTCTGGGTGACCTCCAGGGGCCCAAAATCCGTGTATCCACCTTTAAAGAAGGCAAAGTTTTCCTCAACATTGGTGATAAATTCCTGCTCGACGCCAACCTGGGTAAAGGTGAAGGCGACAAAGAAAAAGTCGGTATCGACTACAAAGGCCTGCCTGCTGACGTCGTGCCTGGTGACATCCTGCTGCTGGACGATGGTCGCGTTCAGTTAAAAGTACTGGAAGTTCAGGGCATGAAAGTGTTCACCGAAGTGACCGTCGGTGGTCCCCTCTCCAACAATAAAGGTATCAACAAACTTGGCGGCGGTTTGTCGGCTGAAGCGCTGACCGAAAAAGACAAAGCAGACATTAAGACTGCAGCGTTAATTGGCGTAGATTACCTGGCTGTCTCCTTCCCACGCTGCGGCGAAGATCTGAACTATGCCCGTCGGCTGGCACGCGATGCAGGATGTGATGCGAAAATTGTTGCCAAGGTTGAACGTGCGGAAGCCGTTTGCAGCCAGGATGCAATGGATGACATCATCCTCGCCTCTGACGTGGTAATGGTTGCTCGCGGCGACCTCGGTGTGGAAATTGGCGATCCGGAACTGGTCGGCATTCAGAAAGCGTTGATCCGTCGTGCACGTCAGCTAAACCGCGCGGTAATCACTGCGACCCAGATGATGGAGTCAATGATTACTAACCCGATGCCGACGCGTGCAGAAGTCATGGACGTAGCAAACGCCGTTCTGGATGGTACTGACGCTGTGATGCTGTCTGCAGAAACTGCTGCTGGTCAGTATCCTTCAGAAACTGTTGCAGCCATGGCGCGCGTTTGCCTGGGTGCGGAAAAAATCCCGAGCATCAACGTTTCTAAACACCGTCTGGACGTTCAGTTCGACAATGTGGAAGAAGCTATTGCCATGTCAGCAATGTACGCAGCTAACCACCTGAAAGGCGTTACGGCGATCATTACCATGACCGAATCGGGTCGTACCGCGCTGATGACCTCCCGTATCAGCTCTGGTCTGCCAATTTTCGCCATGTCACGCCATGAACGTACGCTGAACCTGACTGCTCTCTATCGCGGCGTTACGCCGGTGCACTTCGATAGCGCTAATGACGGCGTAGCAGCTGCCAGCGAAGCGGTTAATCTGCTGCGCGATAAAGGTTACTTGATGTCTGGTGACCTGGTGATTGTCACCCAGGGCGACGTGATGAGTACCGTGGGTTCTACTAATACCACGCGTATTTTAACGGTAGAGTAAGTACGTTGCCGGATGCGGCGAAAACGCCTCATCCGGCCTACAGTTCAATTATAGTTCAACAGATTTCGAATCTTCTGAAGCAAACTTGAACTTATCACAAGGCGGAAGCCTCTCCTCGCGAGAGGCTTTTTTTATTTGATGGGATAAAGATCTTTGCGCTTATACGGTTGGATTTCGCCCGGTTTGCGAGTTTTCAGCAATTTTAATATCCAGGTGTATTGTTCTGGTCGCGGACCAACAAAAATCTCGACTTCTTCATTCATCCGCCGCGCAATTGTATGATCATCCGCCTCTAACAGATCATCCATCGGTGGGCGCACCTGAATCGTCAGACGATGCGTCTTGCCATCATAAATCGGAAACAGCGGTACAACGCGCGCACGACACACTTTCATCAAACGACCAATCGCGGGCAACGTCGCTTTATAGGTGGCAAAGAAATCAACAAATTCGCTGTGCTCTGGGCCATGATCCTGATCGGGTAAATAATATCCCCAGTAGCCCTGACGTACCGACTGGATGAATGGTTTAATACCATCATTTCTCGCATGCAGACGACCGCCAAAACGACGACGCACCGTGTTCCAGACATAATCAAAAACCGGGTTGCCCTGATTATGGAACATCGCTGCCATTTTCTGCCCTTGCGAGGCCATCAGCATGGCAGGAATATCGACGGCCCAACCGTGCGGCACCAGAAAGATCACTTTCTCGTTATTACGCCGCATCTCTTCGATGATCTCCAGCCCTTGCCAGTCAACGCGCGGCTGAATTTTCTCCGGCCCGCGTATTGCCAACTCAGCCATCATTGCCATCGCTTGCGGCGCAGTGGCAAACATCTCATCAACAATCGCTTCGCGTTCAGCTTCACTACGTTCTGGAAAGCAGAGCGACAGATTGATTAACGCACGACGGCGTGAGCTTTTTCCCAGTCGTCCGGCAAAACGTCCCAGCCGTGCCAGAATGGGGTCGCGAAACTTTGGCGGCGTTAAAGCGATACCCGCCATCGCTGCTACGCCCAGCCATGCTCCCCAGTAGCGCGGGTGGCGAAAGGATTTATCAAACTCAGGAATGTATTCGCTATTATTTTTTTTCGTTTCCATGCTTTTCCAGTTTCGGATAAGGCAAAAATCAATCTGGTGATAGTGTAGCGGCGCAACTTGCCCCGCACCAAATAAAAAAAGCCGGTACTGACTGCGTACCGGCTGCGAATGGATGTTAATTAATCAAACCGTAGCTGCGGCACAATCTCTTTGGCCTGTGCCAGGAATTCGCGACGATCGGAGCCGGTCAGCCCTTCGGTACGCGGCAGTTTTGCCGTCAGCGGGTTTACGGCCTGCTGGTTTATCCATACTTCATAGTGCAGATGCGGCCCGGTTGAACGTCCGGTATTACCGGAAAGCGCGATACGGTCGCCACGTTTCACCTTCTGTCCCGGTTTCACCAGAATCTTGCGCAAGTGCATATAACGCGTGGTGTAGCTGCGACCATGACGAATAGCCACATAATAACCTGCTGCGCCACTGCGTTTGGCAACCACCACTTCACCGTCACCCACTGAAAGTACCGGCGTACCCTGTGGCATGGCGAAATCAACACCTCTGTGTGGCGCAACACGACCAGTCACCGGATTAGTACGACGCGGGTTAAAGTTAGACGAGATACGGAACTGTTTCGCCGTCGGGAATCGCAAGAATCCTTTCGCCAGACCAGTACCGTTACGATCGTAGAATTTGCCATCTTCAGCGCGGATTGCGTAATAATCTTTACCTTCTGAACGCAAACGTACGCCCAGCAGTTGGCTTTGCTCACGTTTACCATCAAGCATTTCTCGTGACATTAACACCGCAAATTCATCGCCTTTTTTCAGTTTGCGGAAATCCATTTGCCACTGCATGGCTTTAATCACTGCGCTCACTTCGGCGCTGGTTAAACCGGCGTTTCTGGCGCTAGCAACAAAGCTTCCCCCGACGGTACCTTTCAGCAGATTGTTGACCCACTCTCCTTGCTGCATTTCGCTGGTCATTTTAAAACCGTTAGCGGCAGTACGGTCATAGGTTCGGGTTTCACGACGAGACACTTCCCAGGTGAGGCGCTGCAGTTCGCCGTCCGCGGTTAATGTCCAGGAGAGTTGTTGACCGATTTTCAGGTTACGCAATTCTTTGTCGGCAGCAGCCAGTTGGGTGATATCACCCATATCAATACCATACTGATTGAGAATGCTGCTTAGCGTATCGCCAGTGGAAACAACATATTCATGCACGCCCGCTTCACCGGCGATTTTGTCATCCAGTTCATCCTGGGGAATGGCTTCATCTTCTTGTGCAGCTTGATCAATCGGCTCACTGGCTTCAGGTAAGAGCGAACGAATTTCGTTCTGTTCCAGCTCAATGGTTTTGACAATTGGCGTGGCATCGCGGTGATAAACATAGGGCCGCCAGACAGCGACGGCCAGAGTAAGAACGGTGAGCGACCCCAACATAACGCGGTGTGGTCGCGGTAAATTATTAAACGCCAGGGCGACAGAGCGGGCTATCTGTTGCACGTAATCACTTCCTCATTAATCTCCTTTCAGGCAGCTCGCATACTGGTTGGCTAATTGATTCAGGAATTCTGAATAGCTTGTTTTACCCAGTTTGATATTCGTCCCCAGGGGATCCAACGTTCCCATACGAACGGATGTCCCTCGTGCGACGCTCTCAACGACCGCTGGCCTGAACTGTGGCTCAGCAAAAACGCAGGTTGCTTTTTGCTCAACCAACTGTGTTCTTATTTCATGTAAACGCTGCGCGCCAGGTTGAATCTCAGGGTTAACGGTAAAATGACCAAGCGGTGTCAGTCCGAACTGTTTTTCGAAATAGCCGTAAGCATCGTGAAAAACGAAATAACCTTTCCCCTTGAGCGGCGCGAGCTCGTTACCAACCTGCTTTTCGGTTGAGGCTAATTGTGCCTCAAAATCCTTCAGGTTGGCGTCAAGTTTGGCTCGACTTTGCGGCATAAGTTCCACTAATTTTCCATGGATTGCAACCGCTGTAGCCCGCGCTATCTCTGGGGAAAGCCAAAGATGCATGTTGAAATCGCCGTGATGGTGATCTTCGTCACTTTTTTCCGCGTGGTCGTGATCATCATCATCGCCGTGAATACTTTTCATCAGCAGCGGTTTCACATCTTCTAGCTGCGCAATCGTTACCTGTTTCGCTTCTGGTAATTTACTTACCGGTTTTTGCATGAACGCTTCCATCTCCGGGCCAACCCAAACGACTAAGTCCGCGTTCTGTAAGCGTTTTACATCTGATGGACGCAGTGAATAATCATGTTCTGAAGCGCCGTCAGGTAGTAAAACCTCTGTTTCTGTTACCCCATCAGCAATGGCAGAAGCGATGAACCCAACGGGTTTAAGCGAAGCGACAACGGCAGCATCTGCGGCCTGTGTTGCACCGCCCCAGAGAGCGGCGGATAATGCTGCGAAAAGAAGCGTTTTTTTATGTAACATAATGCGACCAATCATCGTAATGAATATGGGAAGTGTGATATTATAACATTTCATGACTACTGCAAGACTAAAATTAACATGACAAGTCTGGTTTCCCTGGAAAATGTCTCGGTTTCTTTTGGCCAACGCCGCGTCCTCTCTGATGTGTCGCTGGAACTTAAACCTGGAAAAATTTTGACTTTACTTGGGCCAAATGGCGCAGGTAAGTCGACACTGGTACGGGTAGTGCTCGGGCTGGTAACACCCGATGAAGGGGTTATCAAGCGCAACGGAAAACTGCGCATCGGCTATGTACCGCAGAAGCTGTATCTCGACACCACGTTGCCACTGACCGTAAACCGTTTTTTACGCTTACGCCCTGGCACACATAAAGAAGATATTTTGCCTGCACTGAAACGTGTCCAGGCCGGGCATCTGATTAACGCACCGATGCAAAAGCTCTCGGGTGGCGAAACACAGCGTGTATTGTTAGCGCGAGCATTGTTAAATCGACCGCAATTATTAGTGCTGGATGAACCCACTCAGGGCGTGGATGTGAATGGTCAGGTGGCGTTATATGACCTTATTGACCAGTTGCGTCGCGAACTGGATTGTGGCGTTTTAATGGTCTCTCACGATCTGCATCTGGTAATGGCAAAAACCGATGAAGTGCTTTGCCTGAATCACCACATTTGTTGTTCCGGTACACCGGAAGTTGTTTCCCTGCATCCGGAGTTTATTTCAATGTTTGGTCCTCGTGGTGCTGAACAACTGGGTATCTATCGCCATCATCATAATCATCGTCACGATTTACAGGGACGAATTGTTTTGCGTCGGGGAAATGATCGCTCATGATTGAATTATTATTTCCCGGTTGGTTAGCCGGGATCATGCTCGCCTGTGCCGCGGGTCCGCTGGGTTCGTTTGTAGTCTGGCGTCGTATGTCTTATTTCGGTGATACGCTGGCTCATGCCTCATTACTTGGCGTCGCGTTTGGTTTGTTGCTGGACGTGAATCCATTCTATGCGGTGATTGCCGTTACGCTGCTGCTGGCGGGCGGTCTGGTATGGCTGGAGAAGCGTCCACAGCTGGCGATCGACACATTATTAGGAATTATGGCGCACAGTGCCCTGTCGCTGGGCCTGGTGGTCGTTAGTCTGATGTCTAATATTCGTGTTGATTTGATGGCTTACCTGTTCGGTGATTTGCTGGCAGTGACGCCAGAAGATCTCATCTCTATTGCGATTGGCGTGGTCATCGTGGTGGCGATTTTGTTCTGGCAATGGCGCAATTTGCTGTCGATGACGATTAGCCCGGATCTGGCGTTTGTTGATGGTGTGAAATTACAGCGCGTGAAATTGTTGTTGATGCTGGTGACGGCATTGACGATTGGTGTAGCGATGAAATTTGTCGGCGCGTTGATTATTACTTCGCTGCTGATTATTCCTGCAGCTACAGCGCGTCGCTTTGCCCGCACGCCGGAACAGATGGCCGGTGTCGCTGTTTTGGTGGGAATGGTGGCAGTAACTGGCGGTTTAACCTTTTCCGCATTTTACGATACGCCGGCGGGTCCGTCGGTAGTGCTATGTGCGGCACTGTTATTTATTATCAGTATGATGAAAAAGCAGGCCAGCTAATCTGTCGCTGAACACATTTGTCGGATGCGGCGCGAGCGCCTTATCCGACCCACTGTTCGCTATCTCTGGTAGGCCTGATAAGACGCGAATGAACGGCGGCGCATCAGGCAACACTGCCAGTGTCGGATGCGCCGCGAGCGACCGATCCGACTTACGGCATTTCTGGCGGCGTGATGCCGAAGTGGTTCCACGCCCGCACTGTCGCCATACGCCCGCGCGGTGTACGCTGCAAAAAGCCTTGCTGAATCAAATAAGGTTCCAGCACATCCTCAATGGTTTCACGTTCTTCGCCAATGGCAGCCGCCAGGTTATCCAGGCCTACCGGCCCACCAAAGAACTTATCGATTACCGCCAGCAACAATTTGCGGTCCATATAATCGAAACCTTCGGCATCGACATTCAGCATATCCAGCGCCTGAGCAGCGATATCAGCCGAGATGGTGCCATCGTGCTTCACTTCGGCGAAATCACGCACTCGACGCAGCAGACGGTTGGCAATACGTGGCGTACCGCGAGCGCGACGAGCAACTTCCAGCGCGCCGTCATCACTCATCTCAAGCCCCATAAAGCGTGCGCTGCGACTGACGATATATTGCAGATCCGGCACCTGATAAAACTCCAGACGCTGCACAATACCAAAACGATCGCGCAACGGTGATGTCAGCGAACCTGCGCGCGTGGTTGCACCAATCAGGGTAAACGGCGGCAAATCAATTTTAATGGAGCGTGCCGCCGGACCTTCACCAATCATGATATCCAGTTGGTAGTCTTCCATTGCCGGATACAACACCTCTTCCACCACTGGCGAAAGACGGTGGATCTCATCAATAAACAACACGTCATGCGGTTCAAGGTTAGTGAGCATCGCTGCCAGATCGCCCGCCTTTTCCAGCACCGGACCAGAAGTCGTACGTAAATTAACGCCCATTTCATTGGCGACAATGTTAGCAAGCGTAGTTTTACCTAAACCCGGAGGACCAAAAATCAACAGATGATCGAGGGCATCGCCGCGCAGTTTCGCTGCTTTGATGAAAATCTCCATCTGTGAACGAACCTGCGGCTGACCAACATACTCTTCCAGTAATTTAGGGCGAATGGCGCGATCTGCCACATCTTCCGGCAAAGTGGTACCGGCAGAAATCAGACGGTCTGCTTCAATCATCCTTTACCTCATAACGCGGCGCGTAGGGCTTCGCGAATTAATGTTTCACTGCTGGCGTCAGGGCGAGCGATTTTGCTCACCATGCGGCTTGCTTCTTGTGGTTTATAGCCCAGCGCCACCAGCGCAGCAACCGCTTCCTGTTCAGCATCGTCGGTCGCCGGGCTGGCAGGAGACGTGAGTACCAGGTCGGCGGCTGGCGTAAAGAGATCGCCATGCAAACCTTTAAATCGGTCTTTCATTTCAACAATCAAGCGTTCGGCGGTTTTTTTGCCAATACCCGGCAGTTTCACCAGCGCCCCCACTTCTTCACGCTCAACGGCATTAACGAACTGCTGCGCTGACATTCCGGAGAGGATCGCCAGCGCCAACTTCGGGCCGACGCCGTTGGTTTTGATCAACTCTTTGAACAACGTGCGCTCTTGTTTATTGTTAAAACCGTACAGCAATTGCGCGTCTTCACGCACCACAAAGTGGGTGAAAACGATCGCTTCCTGACCCGCTTCAGGGAGTTCATAAAAACAGGTCATCGGCATATGCACTTCATAGCCTACGCCGCCCACTTCAATTAACACCAGCGGGGGTTGTTTTTCAATGATGATGCCTCTGAGTCTGCCTATCACATGACGCTCCTGCGTAATGAATCAAAGATAATGCTGTATGATAAAAAAATGCTGGATAGATATCCAGCGAAGGATGAAGAAAACTTGCGAGGTGTCTCGATGAACTGAAAAATGGCACAGTATAATTTATTCTACAGGTTATATTGGAAGCAAATATTTTAATATTACATATTCAGTGAAGAAATGCGTAATAAAAATATACATTGCGCCTCCTGAAAAAATAAATTTTTTATGCTATTACGTATATTTATATCTATTTCAATGGAATGACAACATGAATATTAATTACCCTGCTGAATATGAAATTGGTGATATCGTCTTTACATGTATAGGTGCTGCCTTATTTGGCCAAATATCAGCTGCATCAAATTGCTGGAGTAATCACGTCGGGATCATTATCGGTCATAACGGTGAAGACTTTCTGGTTGCAGAAAGCCGTGTTCCCCTCTCAACCATCACTACGCTATCCCGTTTTATTAAACGCTCTGCTAATCAACGCTATGCTATAAAGCGATTAGACGCCGGGCTAACAGAACAACAAAAACAACGAATTGTTGAACAGGTTCCCTCTCGGCTACGAAAACTTTACCACACCGGTTTTAAATACGAATCTTCGCGCCAGTTCTGTTCAAAATTTGTCTTTGATATTTATAAAGAGGCACTATGTATTCCGGTGGGTGAAATAGAGACGTTTGGAGAACTGTTAAACAGCAATCCAAATGCAAAACTCACTTTCTGGAAATTCTGGTTCCTGGGTTCTATTCCGTGGGAGCGTAAAACCGTCACGCCAGCCAGTTTGTGGCATCATCCGCATTTGGTGTTGATTCATGCGGAGGGAGTGGAAACGCCTCAGCCGGAACTGACCGAGGCGGTATAACTTAACGCAGTCGCCCTCTCGCCAGGTTCAGCCGCGATTCGCTCATCTGCATCGCATTCTGACTGACGTGGCAGTGGGTAATCGCGATAGCTAACGCATCGGCGGCGTCCGCCTGCGGGTTAGCGGGCAGTTTCAGCAAGGTGCGGACCATATGCTGCACCTGGCTTTTTTCGGCACTACCAATACCTACCACCGTTTGCTTTACCTGACGTGCCGCATATTCAAATACCGGCAATTCCTGATTCACCGCTGCCACAATCGCCACGCCGCGCGCCTGACCCAGTTTCAGGGCTGAGTCAGCGTTCTTCGCCATAAAGACTTGTTCAATGGCGAAATAATCAGGCTGGAACTGGGTAATGATTTCCGTCACGCCCGCATAGATGAGCTTCAGACGAGACGGTAAATCATCCACTTTGGTGCGTATGCATCCGCTACCCAGGTAGGACAATTGCCTGCCTACCTGGCGGATGACGCCATAGCCGGTCACGCGCGAACCCGGGTCAATGCCGAGAATAATAGCCATCACGCGTCTCCGTTTTGCTGTTTAGCAGGCCCCATCAGAGAGTCGCTGCAACCTCATCAGAGATTTCACCGTTATGGTAGACTTCCTGCACGTCGTCGCAATCTTCCAGCATATCGATCAGACGCATCAGTTTCGGTGCGGTTTCTGCATCCATATCAGCTTTGGTGGACGGGATCATGGAAACTTCCGCGCTGTCTGCTTTCAGACCTGCCGCTTCCAGAGCGTCGCGCACTTTACCCATTTCTTCCCATGCAGTGTAGACGTCAATCGCGCCGTCATCATAGGTCACAACGTCTTCAGCACCTGCTTCCAGTGCTGCTTCCATGATGGTGTCTTCATCGCCTTTCTCGAAGGAGATCACGCCTTTTTTGCTGAACAGATAAGCTACGGAACCATCAGTACCGAGGTTACCGCCACATTTACTGAATGCATGACGCACTTCAGCAACGGTACGGTTGCGGTTGTCAGACAGACATTCAATCATGATTGCCGTGCCGCCAGGACCGTAACCTTCGTAGATGATGGTTTCCATGTTTGCATCATCATCACCGCCCACACCACGTGCAATTGCGCGGTTCAGAGTGTCACGGGTCATGTTGTTAGACAATGCTTTATCAATTGCTGCACGCAGACGCGGGTTAGCGTCCGGGTCACCACCGCCCAGCTTAGCCGCGGTTACCAGCTCACGAATGATTTTAGTGAAGATTTTACCGCGCTTAGCATCCTGCGCAGCTTTACGATGTCTGGTGTTGGCCCATTTACTATGACCTGCCATAAAAATATCTCCAGATAGCCCTGCCTGTTCAGGCAGCGTTAATTACAAACTGTTCAATCGCCTGCCGGTTGCTCCAGGACTTAGTGAGCGCCGCCGCAGCAGGCGCATCAAGCCACTTGTAGGCCAGATGTTCAGTGAAGACGACCTGGCGTTCGTGCGGGAGCGCAAGACAGAACCATGATTCCGTATTACGCGTCACGCCCGGCGCATAGCGATGACGTAAATGTGAAAAAATTTCAAATTCTACCGTGCGCTGACAGTCAATTAAGGTCAGTTGTTCAGCGACAACATCGATGGTGACCTCTTCCTTTACTTCGCGCATGGCAGCTTGCGGCGCGGTTTCACCCTCTTCCACGCTGCCGGTTACCGACTGCCAGAAATCGGGATCGTCACGCCGCTGCAACATCAGCACCCGTTTCGTATCTTGTGCATAGATGACCACTAAGATCGAAACGGGACGCTTATACACTTTATCCTTCACGCTGCCTCTTCGTTGACTGCCTTCGCTCATCCCATTCACATAGTTATCTATGCTCATGGGAGTTCACTCAGTTGCCGCCTCGATGCAACGCGAATGATTTCGTGTATTTGAGTCATATCAGTTATTCTCTGCCTTCTTCACAACCTGAATGCTCAGCTCAGCCAGTGCAGTCGGGTTAGCAAAGCTCGGTGCTTCAGTCATCAGACACGCTGCCGCCGTGGTTTTCGGGAAGGCGATAACGTCACGGATATTGTCGGTGCCGGTCAGCAGCATCGTCAGACGGTCAAGACCGAATGCCAGACCTGCGTGCGGCGGAGTACCGTATTTCAGGGCGTCGAGCAGGAAGCCGAATTTCTCGCGCTGTTCCTCTTCGTTGATACCCAGAATACCAAACACCGTCTGCTGCATATCACCATTATGGATACGCACAGAACCACCGCCCACTTCGTAACCATTGATGACCATATCGTAAGCGTTCGCCACCGCATTTTCTGGTGCAGCTTTCAGTTCTGCAGCAGTCATGTCTTTTGGTGAGGTGAACGGATGGTGCATTGCCGTCAGGCCGCCTTCACCGTCGTCTTCAAACATCGGGAAATCGATAACCCACAGCGGTGCCCATTTGCTTTCGTCGGTCAGACCAAGGTCTTTACCCACTTTCAGGCGCAGTGCGCCCATCGCGTCGGCAACAATTTTCTTGTTGTCGGCACCGAAGAAAATCATATCGCCATCTTGCGCGGCAGTACGATCCAGGATGGCTTCGATGATTTCTGCATTAAGGAACTTCGCTACCGGGCTGTTGATACCTTCCAGACCTTTCGCGCGTTCGTTAACTTTGATGTAAGCCAGACCTTTCGCGCCGTAGATTTTAACGAAGTTACCGTATTCGTCGATCTGCTTACGGGTCAGCGATGCGCCGCCCGGAACGCGCAGAGCCGCTACGCGACCCTTCGGATCGTTCGCCGGACCTGCAAATACTGCAAATTCAACGGATTTCAGCAGATCGGCAACGTCGGTCAGTTCCATCGGGTTACGCAGATCCGGTTTATCAGAACCATAACGGCGTTCTGCTTCTGCAAAGGTCATTACCGGGAAATCACCCAGATCCACGCCCTTCACTTCCAGCCACAGATGACGCACCAGCGCTTCCATCACTTCACGCACTTGCGGGGCGGTCATGAAAGAAGTTTCCACATCGATCTGAGTAAATTCAGGCTGACGATCAGCGCGCAGGTCTTCGTCACGGAAGCATTTAACGATCTGATAGTAACGGTCAAAACCGGACATCATCAGCAGCTGTTTGAACAACTGTGGGGATTGCGGCAGTGCGTAGAATTTACCTTTGTGCACACGAGAAGGCACCAGGTAGTCTCGCGCGCCTTCCGGCGTGGCTTTGGTCAGCATCGGAGTTTCGATGTCGAGGAAGCCGTGGTCATCCATAAAACGGCGCACCAGGCTGGTGATTTTAGCGCGGGTTTTCAGGCGCTGAGCCATTTCCGGGCGACGCAGGTCGAGGTAGCGGTATTTCAGACGCGCTTCTTCGGTGTTGACGTGGTTAGAGTCAAGCGGCAGAACATCTGCGCGGTTGATGATAGTCAGCGAGGACGCCAGCACTTCAATTTCGCCGGTCGCCATATCGCGGTTAATATTTTTTTCGTCACGCGCACGTACGGTGCCCGTGACCTGAATGCAGAACTCATTACGCAGTTCAGAGGCCAGCTTTAACGCGTCCGCACGATCCGGATCGAAAAATACCTGCACGATACCTTCGCGGTCGCGCATATCGATGAAGATCAGGCTACCAAGATCACGACGACGGTTGACCCAACCACACAGAGTCACCTGCTGCCCCACGTGGGACAAACGGAGCTGTCCACAATATTCTGTACGCATGAGATATCCCTTAACTTAGCTGCCGGCGGATGCCCCCTGCTGCGCAGGTGACCAAGTCGCAGCGTTAGCTGTATGTCACAACTGAATGAAAAAAGGCGGCTATTATACTGGAAATTCTGCCGCACCGTAAGAGCCTGGCCCGCGCTGGAACACCTCGTTACCACTTTATATCGGGCCTGAAATCAGACTCTACGCCAGTTTGCTATAAAGGTGTTGCCCGAACTCATAAAAATTAACAAAATTTGTCGTTCCGCCATCGGCTAATCGCATTAAGGTGTGAGGCACGATTTTGTTTTGTCAGGAGTCAGCATGCTTGAACTTAATGCTAAAACCACTGCGCTGGTGGTGATCGATTTACAAGAAGGCATCTTACCTTTTGCCGGTGGTCCACATACTGCCGATGAGGTGGTTAATCGCGCCGGGAAGCTGGCGGCAAAATTTCGCGCCAGCGGTCAGCCCGTGTTTCTGGTGCGCGTTGGCTGGTCTGCCGATTACGCCGAAGCATTAAAACAGCCGGTTGATGCCCCTTCCCCCGCTAAAGTGTTACCCGAAAACTGGTGGCAACATCCTGCTGCATTAGGTGCAACCGACAGCGATATCGAAATCATCAAACGTCAATGGGGTGCGTTTTACGGTACGGATCTGGAGTTGCAATTACGCCGCCGGGATATCGATACCATTGTTTTATGTGGGATCTCGACCAATATCGGTGTTGAATCCACCGCCCGCAATGCCTGGGAACTCGGTTTTAATCTGGTGATTGCCGAAGACGCCTGCAGCGCCGCCAGCGCCGAGCAGCACAATAACAGCATCAACCATATCTACCCACGCATCGCCCGTGTGCGCAGTGTGGAAGAGATCCTCAACGCATTATGATTTACATCGGTCTGCCGCAATGGTCGCATCCTAAATGGGTGCGGTTGGGGATCACCAGCCTTGAAGAGTATGCCCGCCACTTTAACTGTGTGGAGGGCAACACCACGCTATACGCCCTGCCCAAACCCGAGGTTGTCCTGCGCTGGCGTGAGCAGACCACAGATGACTTCCGCTTCTGTTTTAAGTTTCCGGCGACCATTTCGCATCAGGCAGCATTACGGCATTGCGATGATTTAGTGACTGAATTTTTGACCCGCATGTCACCGTTAGCGCCGCGCATTGGGCAATACTGGCTGCAACTGCCTGCCACATTTGGTCCACGGGATCTGCCTGCGCTTTGGCATTTTCTCGATTCTCTTCCCGGCGAATTTAATTATGGTGTGGAAGTCCGCCATCCACAGTTTTTCGCCAAAGGGGAAGAGGAACAAACGCTTAATCGCGGTTTACATCAGCGCGGCGTTAATCGGGTGATTTTAGACAGCCGCCCGGTTCATGCAGCACGTCCACACAGTGAAGCTATTCGCGACGCTCAACGAAAAAAACCTAAAGTTCCGGTACATGCTGTACTGACGGCGACAAATCCGCTGATCCGTTTTATCGGTAGTGATGATATGACGCAAAACCGGGAATTATTTCAGGTCTGGTTACAAAAATTAGCGCAGTGGCATCAGACCACTACGCCTTATCTTTTTTTACATACGCCAGATATTGCCCAGGCCCCGGAACTGGTACATATCCTGTGGGAAGACTTACGTAAAACGCTTCCAGAGATCGGAGCAGTTCCGGCTATTCCACAGCAATCTTCTCTTTTCTGAATTTGCCACCTATCATAGACAGGTGCCATCGGCCATTTTAAAGGGAGTTTGTATGGTAAGCGCGCTGTATGCCGTTTTAAGTGCGTTGTTATTAATGAAGTTCTCTTTTGATGTCGTTCGCCTGCGAATGCAGTACCGCGTTGCCTATGGCGACGGCGGTTTTAGCGAACTGCAAAGCGCTATTCGCATTCATGGTAACGCGGTGGAATATATTCCCATCGCGATTGTGTTGATGCTGTTTATGGAAATGAATGGCGCAGAAACCTGGATGGTGCATATTTGCGGCATCGTTTTGCTTGCTGGTCGTCTGATGCATTATTACGGTTTTCATCACCGTCTGTTCCGCTGGCGACGTTCCGGCATGAGCGCCACCTGGTGTGCGCTGTTGCTGATGGTGCTGGCGAATCTTTGGTATATGCCCTGGGAGTTGGTTTTCTCCCTGCGTTAGCGCACAATACGCCACTTTCTTTTTCCCGGATTTTTACGTTATGTCTCACCGCGACACGCTATTTTCTGCCCCTATCGCCAGACTGGGCGACTGGACCTTTGATGAACGGGTAGCTGAAGTCTTCCCGGATATGATCCAGCGTTCCGTTCCCGGCTATTCCAATATTATTTCCATGATTGGTATGTTAGCCGAGCGCTTCGTTCAACCTGGTACGCAGGTTTACGATCTGGGTTGTTCTCTGGGCGCGGCGACGCTCTCGGTGCGTCGCAACATTCATCATGATAATTGCAAAATTATTGCCATCGACAACTCTCCGGCGATGATTGAACGCTGCCGTCGTCATATTGACGCCTATAAAGCCCCTACGCCAGTAGACGTTATTGAAGGTGATATTCGCGATATCGCCATTGAAAACGCATCGATGGTGGTGCTGAATTTTACCCTGCAATTCCTGGAACCTTCCGAGCGTCAGGCGTTACTGGATAAAATTTATCAAGGGCTGAACCCGGGCGGTGCGCTGGTGCTTTCGGAAAAATTCAGTTTCGAAGATGCCAAAGTTGGTGAATTGCTGTTCAACATGCACCACGACTTTAAACGTGCTAACGGTTACAGCGAACTGGAGATCAGCCAGAAGCGCAGCATGCTGGAAAACGTGATGCTAACCGATTCTGTGGAAACCCATAAAGCACGCCTGCATCAAGCTGGTTTTGAGCATAGCGAGCTGTGGTTCCAGTGCTTTAACTTTGGTTCCCTGGTGGCATTAAAAGCAGAGGACGCTGCATGATCGACTTTGGTAACTTTTATTCTCTGATTGCCAAAAATCATCTTTCACACTGGCTGGAAACGCTGCCCGCGCAGATTGCTAACTGGCAGCGCGAGCAACAGCACGGGCTGTTTAAGCAGTGGTCCAACGCGGTGGAATTTCTGCCTGAAATTAAACCGTATCGTCTGGATTTATTGCATAGCGTAACCGCCGAAAGCGAAGAGCCACTGAGCGCCGGGCAAATTAAACGCATTGAAACGCTGATGCGCAACCTGATGCCGTGGCGCAAAGGGCCGTTCTCACTGTATGGCGTCAACATCGATACCGAATGGCGTTCCGACTGGAAATGGGATCGCGTTCTGCCCCATCTTTCTGATTTAACCGGGCGCACCATTCTTGATGTCGGCTGTGGCAGCGGTTATCACATGTGGCGCATGATTGGCGCAGGGGCGCATCTGGCGGTGGGTATCGACCCTACGCAACTGTTTCTGTGCCAGTTTGAAGCAGTGCGTAAATTGTTAGGTAACGATCAACGTGCGCATCTGCTGCCGTTAGGCATTGAACAACTTCCGGCACTGAAAGCCTTTGATACCGTCTTTTCGATGGGCGTGCTTTATCATCGTCGTTCACCGCTGGAGCATCTCTGGCAGTTGAAAGATCAACTGGTCAATGAAGGTGAACTGGTGCTTGAAACGCTGGTTATTGATGGCGATGAGAACACGGTGCTGGTGCCGGGCGATCGTTACGCGCAAATGCGTAATGTCTATTTCATCCCTTCCGCGCTGGCGCTGAAAAACTGGCTGAAGAAGTGTGGTTTTGTTGATATTCGCATTGCGGATGTGAGCGTTACCACCACAGAAGAACAGCGACGCACCGAATGGATGGTTACTGAATCGCTGGCCGATTTCCTCGACCCACATGATCCGGGTAAAACGGTGGAAGGTTATCCTGCGCCTAAACGCGCGGTGCTGATTGCGCGCAAGCCGTAAAGATTAGCGCCCGTTTCCGGGCGCTTTTCACGTCTTATGCCTGAACAGCTGGCTGATCAAACGCCGTTAACTTCGGCGCATTGCTCGTATATTTTTCGATATACACCAGCGCAGAGTTACCGGCACAGGCATTTGCCAGCTGAGAGCTGGGGATATCCGCCGTTAACACGTTCGCACTGCCGTTTTTACACAAGCCATTTTCCAGATCTGGCCATGCACCTTCATGCACGCATACCACGCCTTTTTTGATCCCGTCAGTCACCACCGCGCCTGTCAGAATCTGACCACGTTTGTTCCACACACGCACCAAATCGCCATTCGCAATACCAAAGCGAGCAGCATCTTCGGTGTGAATAGTGATCGGTTCACGATCGGCAACCGCATATTTTTTACGCAGTTCCGCATAGTTAAGCTGACTGTGTAAACGGTGTGCCGGATGTGCGGTCAGAAGCTGCAACTGCTTATCGTCGGCGGAACCTTTCCACTCATCAGGCGCAAGCCAGGTTGGGTGTGCCGGGCAATCCTTATAGCCAAATTTTTCCAGCGTTTTGGAGTAAATCTCAATTTTGCCGCTTGGCGTACCCAGCGCATTTTTCACCGGATCGGCGCGGAAATCACCATAACGAACGTACTGTTCGTTCTTCTCGCTGCGGCGCATTTCGATCAGTTTATTTTGCTGCCAGAAGGCATTAAACATCGGCATAGTCACGCGTTGCGCACGGGCACCTTTCTGAGCGGCATCATAGAAAAATTTCAGCCACGCCATTTCATCTCTACCTTCGGTATAGATCTCTTTTCCGCCAGGTTTGAGTAATTCAGCAAGATCGGCAAACACGTCAAAATCGTTACGCGCTTCAAATTGCGCAGCGACAGCCTGCTTCATCGGTACAATATGCTGGTTGCTGTAATCACCGGTCATCGTCAAGTCATTGCGCTCAAACGATGTGGTGATCGGTAATACGATATCTGCATGTTTAGCAGCTGCGGTCCAGTAGCATTCAGAAACGACGATCATCTCCGGTTTCTGCCAGGCTTTGATCAGACGATTAGTATCCTGGTGATGGGTAAAGTTACCGCCACCCGCCCACCAGATCATTTTGATATTCGGATACGTTTGTTCTTTACCGTTATGCTGATATTTGCCGCCAGGATTTTCCAGCGCATCGACGATACGGGCAACAGGAATCGCCGTCATTCCGCCATCATCAGCGGCCTCACTGGCCTGTCCGGCAATCGCCGCAGACATTTCCGGCAGCACGCCGCCAACACGCGTCGGGTTGCCACCGTTTGAGTAATGATAAGAGAAACCAAACCCGCCGCCCGGTGTACCAATCTGCCCTAACATCGCCGCCAGCGTCACCAGCATCCAGTGTTTCTGTTCACCATATTGCTGGCGCTGAATTCCCCAGCCAGCCATCAGCATTGTGCGATTCGCCGCCATCAGTTCAGCGAGTTTGATTATCTGCGCTTCCGGTACGCCAGAAATTTCCGCCGCCCAGGCCGCGCTCTTCGGCGTATTATCGCTCTTGCCTGCCAGATACTCTTCAAACTGCGGGTAGCCGGTGGTGTATTTTTCCAGGAAGGCCTTATCGTGCTTACCTTGTACCATCAAGGTGTGCGCAATCCCTAACATCAACGCCACGTCGGTGCCCATATTCGGCGCGATCCAGGTGGCATTATCGCCAAAGAATTCGATAGTTTCGGAGCGGATAGGATCAATGGCAATCACGGGTTTGCCAGATTTTTTCAGCTGATGGAAGTATTCCAGCCCTTGCTCATCGGTACTGCTCCAGGCAATTTTTAAGGTATTCAGCGGGTTCATCCCCCACAGCACCACAACCTGGCTGTTTTCCAGAATCAGCGGCCAGGAGGTCTGCTGTTCATACACCTCCACGGAACCCACCACATGCGGCATGATCACCTGTGCCGCACCGGTTGAATAATCGCCGCTATGCCCGGAATAACCGCCCGCAAGGTTCATATAACGTTGCAGTAAGGTTTGCGCTTTATGCAACACGCCAGAAGAGCGCCAGCCGTACGATCCAGCAAAAATGGCCGATGGTCCGTTAGCTTTACGAATACGATCATGTTGCTCATGAATCAGTTTTAATGCTTGCTCCCAGCTCACCTGTACATAGATATCTTCGCCACGACCTTTCGCTGGTTGCAGTGGATTATCGAGATAGCTTTTTCTCACCATCGGATGCTGAATACGCGCCGTGGTGTGTACCTGATCCGCCGCCGTAGACTGTAAGGAGTTCGGTATGGTTTTCGCCAGCGCGCCTGTCGAAGAAACAATCTTGCCGTCCTCCACTTCTACGTTCATCGCTCCCCAACGGCCCGCGGTGAGGATTTTGCCACCCTTCTCTTCTGCCCATGCGGGTAGCGGTGCAGCCGATGTCATCACCAGCGCCCCAGCGGCAATACCGCTGTGTTTAATAAATTCACGTCTTGTTAATGTCATAACTTCCTCCCTGATCAACGAGGATCACTGTTTCTCGGTAATATCTTTGGCGTTGTACTGGAAGTACCGCGTCAAAATGTCCAGTTCGTTTTCGCTCATGCTGGTTCGCGCCCCCATTCCTTTGGCAATGGACGGCCATGCATTGACGGTGTAATGGTCGGAGGCAATAGGGGCGTGGCAACCAGCGCAATAGGTATCGTCAAGTTTTTCAGCGTATTGCCATAGCGGTTTACGGTCCGCTAATGCGGGATCGGTAAGCGCACCCTGTAAAGACGCCTGACGCCATTGATTGCCGTATTCGTCAGCCTGCCATTCCCCGTTTACCGTCAGCGCCTTGATACCTTCTTCACTTAATGTGGCTAGCGCCAGCCGTTGACCTGCCGCCAGGTAGAGCGTGTTTTCACTGCCCTGCATTTGATAACCCTGCAACAGAACGATCGGCTGTTTGCCACTGGCATCAACGACGGTGAGATCGGTACCAGGATTCACGGTAGCCAGTTCGCCTATACGAGAAGGTTTGAAAGGATAAATATGTGCGCCATTGGTAACTGAGGTAGCGGCCTGACTTTCCAGCTCATGCGCCGCGTTGTCATCCATTTTTATTTCTGGTGGAAAATGGGCAATGCCTTTATGACAATCGATACAGGTTTCGCCGTCCTTTTGCGCTTTGTTATGCATTTTCTGCGCAGATTCACTTTGCGAGGCAATATCCATGGCATCAAAAGAATGGCAACTACGACACGTTGCAGAGTCAGTGGCTTTTAATTCTTTCCATACTGTTTCGGCCATTTCCTGACGATGCGCTTCGAACTTATCGTCACTGTCTATTTTGCCGCTAACAAATTCATGATAAATATCTTTAGATGCTTTTAATTTAGCGAATAAATAATCCATCCCTGACTTTGGAATATGGCAATCGGCACATTCCGCACGTATCCCTTTCTGGTTCGAAAAGTGGACAGTTCCCTGATATTCCTCAAAAGGTTTACTCATCGAGTGGCAGGAAAGGCAAAATGCTGTATCCGACGTTTTATGTAAGGCTTTTTGCGCCAGCAATAACCCGCCGCCACCAACCACAACCGCTATCAGCAAAAACATTAACCCAATGCGTTTTTTCCCTCGCATAGATTCCTCTAATTAATTCCAGAACACCGAAATCATTGTATAATTAAATATACAACGAATTGACCGCTTGCATAATTCGGCACAACACTGCCTGAAATAATCGATAAAGAATATGATTTATTACAATGTAATCATTAATTGCTAAAGAATAACCCGGTTGTTATTTAGAATATATATTTGTCAGTTTTAGTAATTTAAATTACATAATTAATATGAATATATAAAAATTTTTAGCACAACGCTATGCGCACTGTCACGCGCTCAACTGATCACCGAAATCGTTCGTTTTTTATACTTCTCGGGGATAAAAAAAGGCCCCTGTTGAAATTGCAGGGGCCTGGTACGAGCAAGCATCATATTGGGCGACATGATGCAACGGTAAAAATCATTTGGCCTGATGGCGTTCAATGATTCCTTTCATTTCAGCAACCGCCGCCCCGTCTACGACATAACGCGAATACTCGTCCGCGTGTGCATCTGATGACATGGACAATCCTTGATTACGATAACGCATTGGTGAGGCTTGCCACGCTCCCGCGGAGCTATGGACTTCCAGCACTCCGGCATTGAGGAAGTGGTGCAGATTTTCTGCACGGACTCCTGCTCCGGCCATAATGATTGGAGCATCACGATGGGCAATAAGTTCCATAATTTTTGATAAACCTTGCAGTGCGTCTGATTTTTGCCCTGATGTCAGTACCCGAGCAACGCCCAATTCCGCAAGATTATTGAGTGTATTTAAAGGGTTAGCGCACATATCGAAGGCGCGATGAAAAGTCACTGCCAGCGGACCGGCAGCAGCCATTATTTTTTCCATTCGTGGCATATCGACATTCCCGTCAACATCGAGAACGCCCGTCACCAGTCCAGGAAAACCTAATTCGCGGACTGTGCGCACATCCTCAAGAATGGCGGCAAATTCACCGTCGCTGTAGCAAAAATCACCACCGCGTGGGCGAATAATTGGATGCACAGGGATCGTCACCCGCTGGCGCACGGATTTCAGCCCCCCCAACGACGGCGTTAAGCCCCCCTCTTTTGGGGCTGCGCATAATTCAACTCTGTCTGCGCCGTTTTGCTGCGCCGTTAGCGCGCATTCCATGCTGTAACAGCAAATTTCCAGTAATGCCATTTTTGCTCCTTAATTACGCCGACTGCTCGCTGGCAACGATCTCTTCAATGGACCACGGATGAAATTTAATGGTCGTTTTGCCATCGGTGACCGCCATCGTCGGATTCGGTAATCGTTCATGCTCATCTTTTGGCGAACTGGTTTTAACTGAGATCCCCGGCAGGCTGAGTCCTTCATCAGAAAGCAATGCCAGCGCACGGGCATTCAGCGTTTCTGGATCACCCGGCAGAACGATTTCAATATGTTCCCAACCTTCGTGCGGGTAACGTTTTTCCCCGGGCCACGGTAGCTCCACAATGGAAAACTGCCAGTGCGCAACCTGTACCGGTTCATGCAATTTAAACAGACAAATCGGCCTGCCATTGATCATATTTTCTGACAAAAGCTCGCCGCACTGTTCAAACCCGCGACGCCAGCGCTCAGCAGTGGCGTTTTGATGGCAACGCAAAGAAATGTGATCGGCAGTCAGCGGAGTGATATCCAACCCCAGACGGCGGGAAAGTTCATCTAATGCGTGGGTAAATCGCGGTAAATCCGATGCAATATCCTGCAACTCGTTGATAGATTGCCAGTTCGCCATAATCACTCTTCGTCTTTCAGTAAAAGCGTTAATTTACCCTGTTGCCCTGCGCCAACCAACCGCTGATTTCACGCCGCTTCTGATGCAATAGTGAAAACGGCAATACGCCACGCGCACGTTGCTGACGAAAACAGCCATTTGCAGTATACTCCCGCCCTAATTTCTTTAACTGGTGCGGGCAAATTTTGCTCGCTTCATCAATGTAAGGTATTCCGGTGAATATTCAGGCTCTTCTCTCAGAAAAAGTCCGTCAGGCCATGATTGCGGCAGGCGCGCCTGCGGATTGCGAACCGCAGGTTCGTCAGTCAGCAAAAGTTCAGTTCGGCGACTATCAGGCTAACGGCATGATGGCAGTTGCTAAAAAACTGGGTATGGCACCGCGACAATTAGCAGAGCAGGTGCTGACTCATCTGGATCTTAACTGTATCGCCAGCAAAGTTGAGATCGCCGGTCCAGGCTTTATCAACATTTTTCTTGATCCTGCCTTCCTGGCTGATCATGTTCAGCAGGCGCTGGCGTCCGATCGTCTCGGTGTTGCTACGCCAGAAAAACAGACCATTGTGGTTGACTACTCCGCTCCGAACGTGGCGAAAGAGATGCACGTCGGTCACCTGCGCTCTACCATTATTGGTGACGCGGCAGTGCGTACTCTGGAGTTCCTCGGTCACAAAGTGATTCGCGCGAACCACGTCGGCGACTGGGGTACTCAGTTCGGTATGCTGATTGCGTGGTTGGAAAAGCAGCAGCAAGAAAACGCCGGTGAAATGGAGCTGGCTGACCTTGAAGGTTTCTACCGCGATGCGAAAAAGCATTACGACGAAGATGAAGAGTTTGCCGAGCGTGCACGTAACTACGTAGTCAAACTGCAAAGCGGTGACGAATATTTCCGCGAGATGTGGCGCAAACTGGTCGACATCACCATGACGCAGAACCAGATCACCTACGATCGTCTCAACGTGACGCTGACCCGTGATGACGTGATGGGTGAAAGCCTCTACAACCCAATGCTGCCGGGTATCGTGGCGGACCTGAAAGCCAAAGGTCTGGCAGTAGAAAGCGAAGGCGCAACCGTCGTATTCCTTGATGAGTTCAAAAACAAGGAAGGCGAACCGATGGGCGTGATCATTCAGAAGAAAGATGGTGGCTATCTCTACACCACCACTGATATCGCCTGTGCGAAATATCGTTATGAAACACTGCATGCCGATCGCGTGCTGTATTACATCGACTCCCGTCAGCATCAACACCTGATGCAGGCGTGGGCTATCGTCCGCAAAGCAGGCTATGTACCGGAATCCGTACCGCTGGAACACCACATGTTCGGCATGATGCTGGGTAAAGACGGCAAACCGTTCAAAACCCGCGCGGGTGGTACAGTGAAACTGGCAGACCTGCTGGATGAAGCCCTGGAGCGTGCACGCCGTCTGGTGGCAGAGAAAAACCCGGACATGCCAGCTGACGAGCTGGAAAAACTGGCTAACGCGGTTGGTATTGGTGCGGTGAAATATGCAGATCTCTCCAAAAACCGCACTACCGACTACATCTTCGACTGGGACAACATGCTGGCGTTTGAGGGTAATACCGCGCCATACATGCAGTATGCTTACACGCGTGTATTGTCCGTGTTCCGTAAAGCAGAAATTGACGAAGAGCAACTGGCTGCAGCTCCGGTTATCATCCGTGAAGATCGTGAAGCGCAACTGGCAGCTCGCCTGCTGCAGTTTGAAGAAACCCTCACTGTGGTTGCCCGTGAAGGCACGCCGCATGTGATGTGTGCTTATCTGTACGATCTGGCCGGTCTGTTCTCTGGCTTCTACGAGCACTGCCCGATCCTCAGCGCAGAAAACGAAGAAGTGCGTAACAGCCGTCTGAAACTGGCACAACTGACGGCGAAGACGCTGAAACTGGGTCTGGATACGCTGGGTATTGAGACAGTAGAGCGTATGTAATCGCGTTATACGGCAAAAGCCGATGTCATGGCAGACATCGGCTTTTTTATCATTAACGATAATTCACAATCACTTCATTCCGTTGTACCTTTAGCGGCGGAATTAACCGCCCACCGCCAGGCACTTCCCAGATAAATCGCAACGGTTCTATCGCCGGTATACCGGAAAAGGCCACGGTGTTTCCACTCTGCCCTTCTAATTCGACACAACGAGATTGTGAACACAAGCGAACCCGCAGTCCTGCAGGTGTCGGGCCGATAAGCTGATAACGCCACGCCACCAGCGTCATCAATCCTGAAGCAGGTTGTCGAGTAGAAAGAGGCGCTGATGACATCGACTCGCCACGGTGATTCAGCGTAACGCCCACACTACTCGCCTGCCACATCCCCTCCCCCGCGGCTTGCACCAGCAGCGGAAACAATAATATTGCTAATAAGGTTCTCATCATTTACCGCCAATTGTCGCCGTCATGCGGATATGTCGGTTATCAGATAGTTCCAGATTCGACAGCACCACTAACTGCGGCAGGCTGCGGCGCAGGAAACGAGACAATAATGGTCGCAGCGCGTGGTTCACCAACAATACAGGCGGCGCACCCAACATCTCCTGACGGGATAGCGCTTCCTGAGTTTGCGCCAGTAAACGATCCGCCAACCCTGGCTCCAGTCCTCCCCCGCCCTGCAGCGCCTGTAGTAACAAACGTTCTAGCGGTGTATCGAGGCCAATAACATGGACTTCATCTTTGCCAGGAAACCACTGCTGGGTAATCGCCCGTCCCAACGCCACGCGCACGACGGCGGTTAATTCATGTGGATCGCTTTGGATGGGCGCATGTTCCGCCAGCGTTTCGAGAATAGTGCGCATATCGCGAATCGGCACTTTTTCATCGAGCAGATTTTGCAGCACTTTATGCAGTGTGGTGAGCGTGACGACGCCAGGAACGAGATCTTCCGTCAGCTTTGGCATCTCCTGGGCGACGCGATCCAGCAACTGTTGCGCCTCCTGACGACCAAACAGCTCTGCGGCATGCTGGCTAATGAGGTGGTTAAGATGCGTTGCCACCACCGTGCTGGCCTCAACCACGGTGTACCCCTGAATCTGCGCCTGTTCTTTAAGCGCACTTTCAATCCAGATAGCATTCAGGCCAAATGCCGGATCGACGGTCGCCTCACCAGGTAACGTCCCGGCAGCGGTACCAGGGTTAATCGCCAACCAACGCCCCGGATAAGCATCACCACTGCCTATCTCCACGCCTTTCATCAAAATGCGATAGCGGGCAGGTTGCAGATCCATATTGTCACGAATGTGCACCACCGGCGGCAGAAACCCCATCTCCTGGGCAAATTTCTTGCGGATACTGCGTATACGGCCCAACAACTCACCATCCTGCTGGAAATCGACCATCGGGATCAGTCGATAACCCACTTCCATTCCCAGAGAATCTTCCAGTTGTACATCGTTCCACGTCGCTTCGACAACGGTATTATTCTCTGCCATTTTTACCGGTTTTGGTTCGGCAGGCGCTTTTTGTTCGCGTCCACGGATCCACCAGGCCAGCCCCAGCAATCCGGCAGTGAACAGCAAAAATACCAGGTTCGGCATTCCAGGCACCAGGCCGAGTAAACCGAGCACGGCGGCGCTTAACAACATAACGCTCGGGTTACTGAAAAGCTGATTCACCATCTGCTCGCCAACATCCTGATCGGTGCTGACACGCGTAACGATGACCCCCGCGGCGGTAGAAATCACCAACGCCGGAATTTGTGCCACCAGACCGTCGCCAATGGTCAATAGCGTATAACTTTCCGCCGCGTGTCCCATGCTCATGCCATGTTGCAGCACGCCGACCAGCAACCCGCCGACAACGTTAATGACCATGATGAGGATCCCGGCGATGGCATCGCCGCGGACAAACTTACTTGCCCCGTCCATTGAGCCGTAAAAATCGGCTTCCTGAGTCACTTCGGAGCGGCGTTTTTTCGCCTCATCTTCACCAATCAATCCGGCGTTAAGGTCGGCGTCAATCGCCATCTGCTTACCCGGCATACCATCGAGAACAAAGCGCGCACCCACTTCTGCGATACGCCCGGCACCTTTGGTGATAACCATAAAGTTGATGATCACGAGAATGACAAACACCACGATACCGATAGCGAAATTGCCACCAACGAGGAAGTGACCGAACGCTTCGACCACCTTTCCAGCCGCCGCCGCGCCGGTATGCCCTTCCATCAAAATGATACGGGTTGAAGCCACGTTAAGTGCCAGACGCAACAGCGTGGTAAACAACAGGATGGTCGGAAACGCAGCAAACTCAAGCGTGCGCTGGGTAAACATCGCCACCAGCAACACCATGATCGACAAGGCAATATTGAAGGTAAACAACAGGTCGAGTATGAATGCGGGCAGTGGCAGCACCATCATCGACAAGATCAACAGGATCAAAATCGGTCCGGCAAGGATCTGCCATTGTGTCGATTTCAGGTTTGCGGGCAGGCGCAGCATCGCGGCCAGATTACTCATGGGTCGGTTTCTCGTTAATAAAATCCAGGGCTTCCGGCACCGGAAGATGAGTAGGTTGTACAGGGCGCTGTCCACCAGCCAGACGCCAGCGTTTCAGTTGCCAGACCCAGGCCAGCACTTCCGCCACCGCGGCGTACAGTTGACCCGGGATTTGTTGACCGATCTCCGCATGTCGATACAGCGCACGCGCCAGCGGCGGCGCTTCAAGCGTCGGGACGTTATTTTCAGCGCCAATTTCACGAATGCGCAGCGCGACCAGCCCTGCACCTTTAGCGACCACTTTCGGTGCGCTCATTTTGTTTTCGTCATACTGCAACGCTACCGAATAGTGGGTCGGGTTATTGACAATGACATCCGCTTTCGGCACATCGGCCATCATCCGACGCCGTGCAGCCGCTCGCTGCATCTGACGTATCCGCCCTTTAACATGGGGGTCGCCTTCGCTTTGTTTGAACTCATCACGAATATCCTGCCGCGACATACGCAGCTTTTTCAGGTGGCTGAAGATTTGAAAAAAGACGTCAAATCCCACCATTGGAATGACACCAAGCACCACCAGCAGTGCGCATAGCCCTACCAGATCCATCGCATTACCCATGGCGGTAATCGGAGACTCTGCCATTAAGCGCATCATTTGCGGCCAGTGGTGCCAGAGATAAAACCCCGTCACACTGCCGACCAGGATGGTTTTCAAAATTGCTTTAAGCAACTCCGCGCCAGTCTGTGCCGAGAACATCCGTTTAATCCCCGGTAGCGGGTTGAGTTTGGAAAACTTCGGCTGCAAGGATTTGCCGCTAAATACCAGCCCTCCCAGCATGACCGGAGAAATGAGCGCCACCAGCACCACGCCGCTAATCAGTGGCAGCAGCACCAGCATGGCTTCTCTGATCAGCAGAATAATCTGCCCGAGGATCAGATTCGGGTCATTGATGATGCTGTGATCAAAATGCAATCCCGCGGAGAGCATGCCCGACAATCGACGGGCCAGCGACACACCGCCAAACCAGATAACACACACGCCCACTAACAAAATCAGCAGTGACGTTAATTCACGTGAACGCGGGATTTGCCCCTCTTCCCGCGCTTTTTCTAGTCGGTGAGGTGTGGGGGCTTCTGTTTTGTCGTCGCTCTCGTCAGACACGTCGCCAATCCTGGAAAGAGTATTAAGCGTAAATGATGCCAGTGCGCAAAGCGTTCAATGGTTTGAGTAAGGGGCAAAACAGGCGGGATTTAGGGCTTTTGCTGCCACACATCAAGCATAGTATGCGTTTGTCGGATGCGGCGTCATCGCGTTATCCGACCGCCTGATATGACGTAGTCACGCCACATCAGGCAATACAAATCAAAATCCAAGACTATCCAACAAATCGTCCACCTGATCCTGACTGGCTACCACACCGGCTTTGCTGGTATCGACCTGAGGTCCATTAAGCAAACTCTGGTTTTCACGTTTTGGACGCGACTCCTGTTCCGGGATGTTTTCCAACAGCACCATCAACAACTGGCGTTCGATCTCCTGAATGACATCCATCATCCGCTTAATGACCTGTCCGGTGAGATCCTGAAAATCCTGCGCCATCATGATTTCCAGCAGTTGCGCGTTAGTAAAGCTGGTATGCGCGGGGACATCTGCCAGAAATTGCCGCGTATCTGTTACCAGTTCTCGGGCGTCGGCAAGGTCAATCGGATCGGCAAACCAGTCATCCCAACGTTGGGTTAACGCTTTTGCTGATTTCTCCATTTGATCCTGATGCGGTTGTGACGCCTCAACACTGTTCAGCGCCCGCTCCGCAGCCTGGGCGGTCATCTGCACAACATAGTACAAACGATCGCGCGCATCGGGGATGGCTTCCGCCGCTTCGGCAATGGCCTGATCCAGCCCCAGCTCCCGCAAACTGTCGCGCAGCATACGCGTCAGGCTGGCGATGCGCGCAATGATATCGCCAGCTGAATGCTCGTCAGCAGGTTTGATTGATGGTTGCATCATAGTCGCATCCTCACATGCCCAGTTTCTCAAAGATTTTGTTGAGTTTTTCCTCCAGCGTCGCGGCGGTAAATGGCTTCACCACATAGCCACTGGCCCCCGCTTGCGCCGCAGCAATGATGTTCTCTTTCTTCGCTTCTGCAGTCACCATTAACACTGGCAATGCTGACATCGCGCCATCCGCACGAATTGTTTTCAGCAATTCCAGGCCATCCATGTTGGGCATGTTCCAGTCGGAGATAACAAATCCATAACCGCCTGCCTGCAACTTATTGAGAGCGTCGACACCATCTTCCGCTTCCTCAACATTATTGAATCCTAGCTCTTTCAGCAGGTTACGCACTATGCGTCGCATGGTGGAAAAGTCATCCACAACCAAAAATTTAAGTTCTTTATCCGCCATTTCACACTCCTGATTTAAATACGTATCGCCTGTCCGGCACTAATTTTTGCCAACATTTGTTGGCTTACCTGGCTAAGATCGACCACTTCGCAGACACCACCCATATTGATGGCCTCGCGCGGCATGCCGAACACCACGCAACTTGCTTCGTTTTGCGCAAGGGTCCATGCCCCCGCCTGACGCATCGCCAACATTCCCGCCGCACCGTCGTTGCCCATACCGGTCAGGATCACCCCAACCGCATTACGCCCCGCCTGTTTCGCGACAGAATGGAACAACACATCTACCGAAGGCCGATGACGGTTAACCGCCGGGCCATCGTGAATTTTGATTTGGTAATTTGCGCCACTACGCGCCAGCTCCATATGCCGATCGCCCGGCGCAATATAGGCATGCCCCGGCAAGACACGTTCTCCGTCTTCGGCTTCTTTAACCCCGATCTGGCAAAGCTTATTAAGTCTGTCGGCAAAAGAGCGGGTGAAACCGGGCGGCATATGCTGGGTAATTAACAGTGCCGGGCTGGAAAGCGGCAACGGTTGCAGTACGTGACGAATTGCCTCAGTTCCCCCCGTTGAAGCACCAATCGCAATCAGTTTTTCAGAACTCAACAGCGGCCCCGCTTTCAGCGTTGTCGGTGCCGACAATGGTTTATGTGCCGCAAGGCTCGCTTTTGCTGCCGTACGCACCTTTTCAGCAATCATTTCGCTATACGCCAGCATTCCTTCGCGAATACCCAGTTGCGGTTTGGTGACAAAATCTATCGCCCCCAGCTCCAATGCGCGCAGCGTGACTTCTGATCCTTTGCCGGTCAGGGAAGAAACCATCACAACGGGCATTGGACGCAAACGCATTAATTTTTCGAGAAAATCCAGTCCGTCCATCCGCGGCATTTCAACATCCAGCGTTAGCACATCCGGATTGAATTTCTTAATCAAATCACGCGCGACCAGCGGATCAGGGGCGGTCGCCACCATTTCCATGTCGCTATGGCTGTTGATGATTTCTGTCATGATCTGGCGCATCAGTGCCGAATCATCGACAGATAACACCCTGATTTTGCTCATCGTTAATCCTTACTTAGCGCATACACCGTCTGACCACGCAGCGTGAAGCGGCGCTCAAGGTGGCTAAAGTTTTCAGAGTGACCCGCAAACAGCAATCCGTCGGGTTTAAGGAGCGGAACAAAGCGGCGCAAAATCTCCTGCTGGGTAGTTTGATCGAAGTAGATCATGACGTTACGACAGAAGATCGCATCAAACGGCCCCGGCACGGTGTACTGTTTCGCCAGTAAATTCAGCGGGGCAAAATCAACATAATTCGCCAGTTCCTGACGCACGCGTACCAGCCCTTGATGCGGTCCCGTCCCTCGCATGAAGTACCGCTGCAGTTGCTGCGGCGTCAGATTTTTCAACTCTTCATGGCGATAAATACCGCTTCTGGCTTTTTCCAGCACTTCGGTGTCAATGTCGCTGGCAAACACTTTCCAGCGTCCGGGCGCGGTGCCCAATGTGTCAGCCAGTGTCATCGCAATGCTGTACGGCTCTTCGCCGGTCGAAGCCGCCGCGCTCCATACGCGATACTCGCCAGAACGACGCCGGGCGTGATCCGCGAGCAGAGGAAAATGATGCGCCTCACGGAAAAATGCCGTCAGATTCGTGGTCAGCGAATTGATAAACGCCTGCCACTCACCGCTGTGCTGGTTAGATTCCAGCAAGTTCAAGTAATGGCCGAAATCCGTCAGTCCCAGCGAACGCAAACGACGAACCAGTCGGTTGTAAACCATGTCGCGTTTATGGTCGGCCAGGACGATCCCGGCTCGTTGATAGATCAATTGACTTATCCGCCGAAAATGCGCGTCGGAAAGCGCCAGGCGCTCGGTCATCTGTAACAATAAAGACGTTTGCCCACAGGGCAGAGATGAAGTCATAGCGCCTTCTCAATCACTTCAGGATACCACTGGCGCAATTTGTAATTGCGCCGACTCATGTCGTGCTACTTCATGTTCTTCAAGGGTAAATACCGCCACACGCGACGAAAGATGGTCAGCCTGGTTCGCCAGTTGTTCCGTTGCCGTCGCCGCTTCTTCTACCAGGGAGGCGTTCTGCTGAGTCACCTGATCCATCTGGCTGACAGCCTGTGCAACCTGCTCAATCCCCCGCCGTTGTTCTTCCGAGGCCGAAGCAATTTCTCCCATAATGTCGTTCACGCGGGTCACCGAACTGACAATATCAGTCATGGTCGCGGCGGCGTTATTCACCAGTTTCGCCCCCTGCTGGACACGATTGACTGACTCTTCGATCAGCCCTTTGATCTCTTTTGCTGCCTGCGCGCTACGGCTGGCAAGATTGCGCACTTCACCTGCCACTACCGCAAAACCACGCCCCTGCTCTCCGGCGCGAGCCGCTTCCACTGCCGCATTCAGGGCCAGAATATTGGTCTGGAAAGCAATGCCGTCGATAACGCTGATAATGTCGCCAATTTTTTGCGAGCTGGTGGCGATCTCCTGCATGGTGTGAGTCATGGTACTGACCTGAACACCGCCCGCCTGCGCCGTTGTCGCGGCATTTTTTGCCAGTTCCGACGCCTGGCGCGCGTTATCGGCGTTTTGCCCTACCGTGGCGGTTAATTGCTCCATACTGGCGGCCGTTTGTGCCAGCGATGCCGCCTGCTGTTCGGTACGACTTGAGAGATCGTTATTGCCTGCGACAATCTCCGCGATACCAATGTGCATCTCCTGGCTTCCCTTACGCACATCACTTACCGTCCCACGCAAAGCCTGCTGCATGGTCTTCAGACTGGCAAAAATGGCGGTGATCTCATTGCGACCATATACCGCAATCGGACGCGCCAGATTACCCGCAGCAATGCTGTCAAAATGGCTACCGATAATGGCCAGTGGTTGAACAATCATCTTGCGCGTCCACCACAGCGCACTGCTGATGTAGATCGCCGCAACAATAATCATGCTGATAAACACCAGCGCCGAAATCTGATAGTTACGCTGGCTTTGCGCACTGGCAGCTTCCAGCACATGGTTGATCTCCTGCTGCCAGGCCTCAAAGTTAACGTCAAACGCATTCTGTGATTCCTGCACCGGCGCAGTGAGGAAATCCGAAAGTTGATTACTTTCAAGCCAGGTCGCCTGATGTTCGAGATCGTTGTGCCAGCGGGCAAAACTTTTCTCCGTCTCTTTTTGCAACGCCCTGACGTGCTCATTGCCCGCAGTCATCGCCATAAAACTTTTAAACAGCGTGGTGGATTGCGTCAGACTGGCGCGCGCCGTCGTCATCAACGTTTTAATGTCATCCGCCGGATAGCTAAGCGCCGTCAGAGTGCCCGCTTTGTTCAGCGCGGTACTGGCCTGTAACATTACCGCCCGAGTTTGCGCTAATGCCGCACGTTGCTGATTGCTCTGCTCGACCTGATTCAGTCGTTGCAAATCGTCGCGAAATGCCCAAAAAGACATGCCGTTACTGCCAATCTGCAAGATCCCGCAGAGAATCAAAATTAAAAACAGCGTGGTCGAAATTCGAATACGATTAAACATCAACGCTCCCCATCAGGCGGCAATGACCGCGTTAGTAAATACTCGTCAAAATGTTTCCCAGTTTGGATCTTGTTCAGCAATTCGCAGTCGTGGCTGTGCCGGTGGTTGCTCACTGGCAGGACGGGATGGTGTTTGCGGTTTATTGGTGAGTGGGCTGGCTGCCAGACGAAACGCGGAAACCGCTTGCGTTAAACGACTGGCCTGTTCTTCCAGCGCAGCTGCGGCGGCAGCTGATTCCTGCACCAGCGATGCGTTCTGTTGCGTGACGCGATCCATTTCCGAAACCGCCAATGCGACTTGATCGATGCCACGGCTCTGTTCATCCGATGCCGATGCAATCTCGCCCATAATGTCAGTCACGCGAGTGACAGCATTGACGATATTGTTCATTGTTTCCCCGGCGCTTTCGACCAGCACCGAACCGGTATCAACGCGCGAGACGGAGTCTTCAATGAGGGCTTTGATCTCTTTTGCCGCCTGGGCGCTGCGACTGGCAAGATTACGCACTTCGCCCGCCACCACGGCAAAACCACGGCCCTGTTCACCCGCACGCGCGGCTTCAACAGCGGCATTCAACGCGAGGATATTAGTCTGGAAGGCAATACCGTCGATAACGCTAATAATTTCGGCAATTTTCTTCGAACTATCGGCGATCTCATGCATCGTTTTCACTACGCCATCCACTACTTTGCCGCCATGCTGGGCGGTATCGGAGGCACTTTGCGCCAGTTGCGAGGCCTGGCGGGCGTTATCGGCGTTTTGCTTCACTGTCGCGGTGAGCTGCTCCATGCTGGCGGCAGTTTCTTCCAGCGCAGATGCCTGCTGTTCAGTACGGGAGGAAAGATCGGTGTTGCCCGCCGCAATTTCACGGGTACCGGCATAGATGGCATCTGAACCTTCGCGCACATGAGTGACGGTGTCAGTCAAAGAGCGTTGCATATGTGAAACGCTCTGCGCCAGGTCGCCCATTTCACTGCGCCCGTCAATGGTCAGGGTATTCGCCAGGTTACCACCGGCAATTTCGCGAATATGCGCAATAATTTTTGCCAGCGGTGTAAGCAACATACGGCGAATGCCGTACCACGCCACCAGCAGAATCAATATCACCACCAGCGCGATAACCGCCAGTTGCCACTGGGCAAATCGGTAATCATCTGCGTTGTCAGTGACGATATCGCGATACAGTTTTTCACTGCTGAGGGCGTACTGAGCAAACGCTTCGCCCATTGCATTTTGCATTCCCTGGGTTGGCTGAGCGAAATAAGCTCCAGTATTGCCATAATCAAGATAATCAATCAGTTCAGTTAACGCTGTGTGATAGTTTTTATATTTTTCATCAATATTTCGACTGGTAGCGACCATTTCAGGTAACGGTGCCATGCTTTTGAATTTTTTATAATGAGTCGCGGCCTGGGCCAATGTTTTCCTGGCGCTATCGAGCAATTCAACTTTGGCGTTACTTTGTTGATTGGAGGAATCCATCATCATCCGCACCGCTGAACGACTCAGGTTAATGCGCGTTTGCAGCATTAAATCCCAGGTTGACGTCAGCTCGCCCTGCTGTTCCCGTAATTGATTGGAAACCACAAAGCTCTTCTGGCTATGGTGAAGGGAAGAAAAAAACAGACTGCCGGAAATAAGCTGTAACAGTGCGAATACCCCCAGCACCATTACCAACAGCGTGACTACGCGGATACGGTTAATCATAAGGCACCTTCCTGAAAACAAGTTGATCTCGTTATCGGCAAGGAGGGGGGAAACTTTATTGCAGATGCCACCTACCGCTAAATTGAAATAAAAAACCCGATGCGCAGATCATCGGGTTCATTGCAATTGAGGAAATCAGGAGAATTACGCCACTTCTGACGCCGCGCTATCCAACAGCGCCATCTCTTCGCTGTTCAGCAGTTTTTCGATGTTCACCAGAATCAACATCCGGTCGCCCAGTGCGCCCAGTCCAGTGAGATATTCTGTTGAAAGCGTCACGGCAAATTCCGGTGCCGGACGAATTTGCTCCGCCGTCAATGAAAGCACGTCTGAAACGCCGTCAACCACGATGCCGACCACCCGCTGTCCGAGATTCAGGACGATAACTACCGTGTTGTCGTTATAGTCCACATCCACCTGGCTGAACTTAATTCGTAAGTCCACAATCGGCACAATAACACCGCGCAGATTCGTGACGCCTTTGATAAACGCTGGCGTGTTCGCAATCCGTGTTACCTGATCATAGCCACGGATCTCCTGCACTTTCAGAATATCAATACCGTACTCTTCATCACCAAGGGTAAATACCAGAAATTCCTGGCCTGACGGCTCGCTGGCCAGCTTTGTTACATTCGTCATACCGGTCATATTGTTACCTTTTTACTCATTCAGGCGGCGGTGTTCGCCATACGTTGTTCGCGGTTTATCGCCTGCAAGGCGGAGACATCAACAATCAGTGCCACGCTGCCGTCGCCAAGAATGGTCGCAGCAGAAATGCCGGGGACTTTGCGATAGTTACTTTCAAGGTTTTTAACCACAACCTGGTGTTGACCAATTAATTGATCCACCAGCAAGGCGTAGCGGCGACCGCCACTTTGTAAGATCACCACAATTCCCTGGGTAGCTTCGGTTTTCGCGCCCGCGACGTTGAACACTTTCCACAGTTCGACGATGGGCAGATATTCACCCCGCACTTCCAGCACCCGCTCGCCGCCGGCCAGTGGATGCAGATCGGCTTCACGGGGTTGCAGTGATTCCATGACAGCATTCAGCGGCAGAATGAAAACTTCATCCGCAACGCGTACGGACATGCCGTCGAGGATGGCCAGCGTCAGCGGCAGTAAAATGCGGATCGTAGTGCCAGTACCCTGCTTCGACTGGATTTCGACATGACCGCCCATCTCCTGGATATTACGTTTAACGACGTCCATGCCGACGCCGCGCCCGGAGACATCGGTGACCTGCTCCGCCGTGGAGAAGCCAGGGGCAAATATCAGCATCGCGACTTCGTCGTCGCTCATGTTTTCGCTGACGGTCAGACCTTGCGAGGCCGCTTTTGCCAGAATTCGCTCACGGTTTAGCCCCGCACCATCGTCGGTCACTTCAATGCAAATGTTGCCGCCCTGATGTTCGGCAGACAGAATTAAATTTCCGACGCTGTTTTTACCTGCGGCGAGCCGTTTTTCTGGCAGTTCAATACCGTGATCGAGGCTATTGCGTACCAGGTGGGTCAGCGGGTCGATAATGCGTTCAATCAGGCTCTTGTCGAGTTCAGTGGAACTGCCCACCAGCGTCAGTTCTACCTGCTTGCCGAGTTTTCCCGCAAGATCACGCACCAGCCGGGGATAACGGCTAAAGACATATTCCATCGGCATCATGCGAATCGACATCACTGATTCCTGCAAATCACGGGCGTTACGTTGTAACTGCCCCATGCTGGTAATCAAATCACCATGATTAACCGGGTCCAGTTCGCTGGAACGCTGGGCAAGCATGGACTGGGTGATGACCAGCTCGCCGACGAGGTTAATTAATTGATCAACCTTTTCTACCGCTACACGGATGCTGGTGGATTCACTACTGCGCGTCGTTTTTTCCCGCTCCACGCGACCGGTTGGCGCTTGTTCGGCTGCCAGTTTAAGCACTGGTGGGGTGGCTATTTTTGGCGAGACTTCTACTGTTTCAAAGGTAATCTGATCGGCTTCAATCACAAAACAGAGTACCGCTGTGATGTCATCTTCGGCGATGTCGCCCGTTAATATTGCCGAGAGAGAATCCGCCCCTTTCACCACGTCAGTTAACGTTGTCAGATGCCCCAGCTCTTCTTCCAGCAGGTCGACTTCCCCGGCCTTCAGGCGCGAAAGGATAATTCGCCGCGGCGACTGATTGCGGCTCTGCTCATCTTGCGGTTCACTTTTGGCAACCACACTTAATCGGGTCACTGCGGATGGCGTTTCGCCTTTCGCTTCTAATGCCAGTTGACGCAAGGCCTGGCAGATATAATCGAAGCTGGCAGCATCCGGCTCTTGCGACTGTTTATAAGCGTCGAGCTGTTCTTGCATGATGTCCTTCGTTTCCAAAAACAGATTGATAATGTCGGTGTTGAGTTGCATCTCACCTCGTCTGGCTTCGTCGAGCAGGTTTTCCATCAGATGTGTGGTTTCCTGCAAAACGCTGAAGCCAAAGGTTCCTGCCCCTCCTTTGATCGAGTGGGCAGCCCGAAAGATGGCATTCAATTGTTCGGCATCTGGCGCTTCCGGCTGCAAAACCAGCAGATGCTGCTCCATGTCAGCCAACAGTTCGTCCGCTTCATCAAAAAATGTCTGATAAAAATCGCTTATATCCATGCTCACGCTGTCACCTCGGTTCGGCTGATGGCATTGTGGGAACACTGACCTGTGGTGCAACCTCAGGTTCTTCCAGGGCGCTTACTGGCTCATTCTGGCTTTCGGCGTTTTCATGCAAAATGGCCTGTTCGGCTTGTTTGTTCAGTACCAGCAGGCTGATGCGACGGTTGACAGCATCATCAGGACCGCGATCGCTTAAGCGCATCGTTGCCGCCATGCCGACGACACGTAACACTTTGCCGCCATTCAACCCGCCAACCATCAGTTCGCGGCGGGATGCATTGGCCCGATCGGCAGAAAGCTCCCAGTTGCTATATCCTTTCTCACCACTGGCGTAAGGGAAATCATCGGTATGACCCGAAAGGCTAATACGGTTGGGAATACCATTCAGAACGGGCGCGATGGCGCGCAGAATGTCGCGCATATAGGGTTCCACATCGGCACTGCCGGTTCTGAACATCGGGCGATTCTGGCTATCGATGATCTGAATACGTAGACCTTCCTGGACCAGATCGATTTTGAGATGTGGACGTAACGCCCGCAGTTTCGGATCGGATTCAATCAACTGGTCGAGATCGCCACGCAATTTCCGCAATCGACTTTGCTCCATGCGTTTTTTCAGCTCTTCGATGTTCGGCTGCTTATTCACTTCCCCCTGGCTTTGGGTGTAATCATCACCCCCACCGGGAATTGGGCTTTCACTATTAGAAATGCGATCGCCGCCCGTAACCGCAGTCGCCAGTGGCGTCCGGAAGTACTCCGCAATCTGAATCAACTCTTTTGGGCTGGAGATGGAGATCAGCCACATCACCAGAAAAAAAGCCATCATCGCGGTCATAAAGTCGGCATAAGCAATCTTCCACGATCCATGTGCTGCCCCGTGGCCTTTGGCTTTGCGTCGTTTGACGACAATAATCGGATGCGCTTGATTCTTCATGCTTCCTCGGTTGTCGTCTGTTGTTGCGGATTTTTCACCGCACGCACATGCTCTTCCAGTTCAATAAACGACGGACGTTCGCTGGAATAGAGCGTTTTGCGACCAAACTCAACGGCGATAGGCGGTGCGTAACCGTTCAGATTAGAAAGCAGTGTGACTTTGACGCACTGCATCATTTTGCTGGTTTCGGCGCTTTTCTGACGTAAAACACTCGCTAATGGGGAAATAAATCCGTAAGCCAATAAAATACCGAGGAAAGTCCCCACCATCGCATGTGCGATAAGCGCCCCCAGCTCGGCGGCAGGACGATCGGCTGAACCTAACGCGTGAACGACCCCCATCACAGCCGCGACAATACCAAACGCCGGAAGTGAGTCCCCGACCAGCGCCAGACTGTTCGCCGGGACTTCTGCTTCGCTTTCGTGCGTCTCAATCTCTTCATCCATCAGGGCTTCGATTTCGAAGGTGTTCATGTGACCGCTGATAATCAGACGTAGATAATCGACGATAAAATCAAGCATGACGCTATCCGCAAGGATGCGTGGGTAGCTGGCGAAGATCTCGCTCTCACGGGGATTTTCAATATCACGTTCCAGCGAAAACATCCCCATCTGCCGCGATTTCGCCATCAACCGATAAAGCAGAGCCAGCAGATCCATATACATTGCTTTGGTGTATTTGGAGCGACGAAACAGCAACGGCAGCGCCTTCAGCGTGCCTTTAATCGCTTTGCCATTATTGCCGACGATAAACGACCCAATCCCTGCACCGGCAATAATCACCAGTTCAGCGGGTTGATAGAGTGCTCCAAGGCTTCCACCGGTCATCAAATAACCGCCGAAAACTGTACCGAGAACAACCAGGTAACCTAATAAGATAAGCACGACATCATCCTTCCACTGTTGACCATGACAGGATGTTCAGTCGTCAGGCGTTAACGCGCGATTGGGGCAAAAAAAAGCAGCGGTACGTCGTTACCGCTGCTGGAATGTTGCGCCACACCGTATAAGTTAAACAGCCTGTACTCTCTGTTCATCCAGCAGTTGTGGGATAATATCGGCAGGATTCTGGGAAAGTTTACGTCTTTTTACTGCCCGGGATGGCGGCTGACATAAGCTGCAGGCAAAGCTGCCAACAGGCTGGTGAGCGTGGGTAATAAAATTGCCGCCGCAGCAGTTGCAGCTGGAAAGTTGCAGTAATCCACTTTCAACAAACCGCACCAATGTCCAGGCACGGGTTAATGCCAGCAGCGGTCCTTCTTCTGCTTGCGGGCACTGTTCAAGGTATAAACGGTAGGCTTTGATCACCGCATCGACGCCATTACACAAGCCGGTTTTCAGTAAAAACTGCCATGCGTTACAGAACATCGAAGCATGAACGTTTTGTTCCCAGGTCATAAACCAGTCGGTTGAGAATGGCAGCATGCCTTTCGGCGGTGGGCTTCCGCGCAGTTCTTTATAGAGTTTTATCAGGCGTCCGCGACTTAACTGTGTTTCGCTTTCCAGCATCTGCAAACGAGCGCCCAGGGTGATCAATTCCATTGCCAGCTGAATATCCCGCGCTTCCTGAACAATGCTTTTTTCACTCATGATCAGGCCCTTTTCTTGCGCAGCGCTTCTTCAGGCTGATTAACATCATTCAGCAAGCGTGTTGAGAGCATGATGCCGGTATGAATTTGCTGGAGATCGTCAACGCGGGAATCTTGCGTCAACTGAGTAATCGTCTGGTGGCTGTCAAAACGAAAGTGACAAACCAGTTGATTGGTTTCTGCCAGCTTAACCATTTGCGGAAGAGTCAGTGCCGCTAACGTTGTCGCCATTTCTTCATTTATGCCGAGACGAAACATTGCGGACGCTTTGTCCTGAACAATCAGACGCTGTGCAAGTAGTAAATATGACAAGTTGATGTCATAAATGTGTTTCAGCAACTCGGAGGTATGCATTATTCCCACCCAGAATAACCAACTTTATTTTTATGCGGTCTCACCGCACCCCGTGATGTCGCCGGGAAGCCCCGGTAAAAAATAATTAGCATTAGAATAGTTGCGATAAGCTGCAACAGGCAGAGCCCCTTTTTTGGATTTAATAAGTCCTTACAAATAGAAGGGGTTCTTTACACTTATCTAAGATTTTTCCTAAATCGACGCAACTTTACTCGTCACTACACTCACATACAACGGAGGGGGGCTGCGATTTTCAATAATGTGTGATACAGATCACACAAAACGCTCAATTACTTAACATAAATGTATAAGTCATACTTTTGTTTTGGGTGTATTTCAATCTGTTAAAAAGTTTTTCGCGACGCTAGCAAGCAAAAATGAAACAGGAATAATCGAAATGGGATGTTGCGCACAGTTAAAATAACTCACCGTAAATAATCATCTGCTATAAATAATTGCTTTAATGCAATACCAGATAAGCTATTTTTAAACAGACACTTACCGCACAACAAACTAATTAAATACAAAGAAAGGCAACAATCAACTTAATGTTAATAAAATGTTTTACACATATTAACCACTTGTTTAATATGGAGAATCAGTACATTATTTTCTTATAATTACAGTTGAAATCATATGATCACCGAGAGTGATTGATTAATTGTCTTTACTAATAATCAGACTAATATTTACCTGTTTGACTGAGTTGGGATTGCGTCGTTTCTCCATTAGGAGTAAAGCTTTAATGTCACCTGAAGTTCACAGAATAAGGAACAGGTTATGAGCTATAGCAATATTCTTGTCGCCGTTGCGGTTACACCGGAAAGTCTGCAACTGCTGGCAAAAGCGGTATCTATCGCCAGGCCAGTAAAGGGACACATCAGTTTAATTACTCTCGCTTCCGACCCGGAAATGTACAATCAATTAGCCGCGCCGATGCTTGAAGATTTACGCAGCGTGATGCAGGAAGAAACACAAAGCTTTCTTGATAAGTTAATTCAGGATGCGGGGTATCCCGTTGACGAGACGTTTATTGCCTACGGTGAGTTAAGCGAACATATTCTGGAGGTTTGTCGCAAACATCATTTCGATTTGGTGATTTGCGGTAATCATAATCACAGTTTCTTTTCGCGAGCATCCTGCTCGGCGAAAAGAGTGATTGCCTCAAGTGAGGTCGATGTGCTGTTAGTTCCACTTACGGGAGATTAACCGCTCCTACGCAAGCTTTGGAAAGGTAGCAACTTTATCGCGCTGCTGGCTTTCCGCGCTTCGCGGAACTATCTGCTTTAGGTCGCTAATGAAGCACTCCTGCCAGTGGTTAATATCGTTTTTCACGATAACGTCCAGCATCTCTGCATGACGGGAAATACGTTCCGCCAGCGACATAGTCAATGCACGATCCAGCGCAGCTGCAACTTCGTCACGATCGTAGGGGTTAACAATTAACGCCGACGTTAACTCGTTTGCCGCTCCCGCAAATTGCGAAAGAACAAGAACGCCCGGGTTGGCTGGGTCCTGAGCGGCAACATACTCTTTTGCTACCAGGTTCATCCCGTCACGCAGTGGCGTCACTAAGCCCACGTCAGAGTAGCGGAATATTTTCATCAGTAATTTACGGTCAAAATGCTGATTCAAATAATAAAGCGGCGTCCAGCCTAATTGCCCGTATTTACCATTAATTCGTCCAGCTTCATTTTCGAGCTGATGACGAATATCCTGATAGGCTTGCACATCACCACGCGACGTTGGTGCAATCTGGGTATAACGAATTTTACCATGATGCTGCGGATATTTTTCCAGCAACGCTTCATAGGCGAGAAAACGCTCCGGCAAACCTTTGGAATAATCCAGCCGTTCGACAGAAAAGATATTTTGTACGTTTTTCAGTTCCGCTTTAAGTTGCGCCAGTTTTGGCGGCAGTGGTCCGGCAGCCTGTTTCGCTATTTCTTTCGGTTCAATGCCAATCGGGTAAACTTCTGTTCGAAACGCTTTGCCGCAGGCTGTATGGCTTTTTGCGCTACGTGTCGTGACGCGGGTCAGGTTAGAAAGGCAATCCAGGAACGCCAGACGATCGTTCTCCGTCTGGAAACCCAGCAAATCATAATCACAAAGCTGTTCAAGCAAGGTGTCATATGTCGGCAGCGCGTTGAAGATTTCCGGTGTCGGGAAAGGAATATGCAGAAAGAAACCAATGCGATTATTCACGCCCCGTTTGCGTAATTCATGCGCAAAGGGCAACAGGTGATAATCGTGGATCCAGATAATGTCATCGTCTTGCAACAGCGGCAGTAATTTATCTGCCAGCAACGCATTTACGCGTAGATAGCCATCCCAGGCAGGACGCTGAAATTGCACCAGATCGAGCCGATAATGAAAAGCGGGCCAGAGAACGGCATTGGAGAATTTGTTGTAGTATTCGTCAAGGTCCTGTTCGCTGAGGTTAAAAGAGGCCCACGTAATGTTACCCTTTTTCACCTTTTTTAGCGGCTGATCCTCATTCCCTGTTTCACCGCTCCAGCCAAACCACAGTCCACCTGCGGCTTTCAGTGCCCCCAGTATGCCAACGGCAAGGCCACCGGCACTGGCGGCGTGCTCGTCTGGTGGTGCAATCCGGTTAGATACTACGACTAAACGACTCATAGTCATCACTCCTGTTATTTTCTCTTTTTTGTTGTAATGCGGTGGTTATCATTTCAAGCCAGCTCCAGACATCCGGCACGCCCGCCAGTCGCCATGATGCCTGAGTTGCACCTGTGCCAATTTTTACTGACATTCCGCCCAGCCGGTTAACGACTGCGAAGCCAGATTCATCGGTTAGATCATCGCCCAGAAATACGGGCGTTCGCCCGATAAAGGGAGCTTCCTGCATAAAAGCAGCAATCGCCTCACCTTTACTGGTACCTTTCGGTTTGATCTCGACAACACACTTTCCCTGCTGTAACGCCATTTGTGGCCAGATCTGAGTAATACGTTGCGCTAATGTCATTAATGCGTCTTCATGCTGCGGAGCCTGGCGATAATGCAGCGCAAAAGCCATCCCTTTCGCCTCCAGCTCCGCGCCGGGATACTGGGCGATGACCGTATGCAGTTGCACGCTAATATCACGCGCAATCGCATCCGGCAGATGAACGATATGCGTTTTACCATTGATGTCACGGCGCTCCGCCCCATGCACGCCCGCTAACGGGAAGCGATAAGGTTTTGCCAGTGCGTCAAGCTCCACCATTGAGCGCCCTGAAATCAATGCCAATGCACCATCACTTGCGGTTGCCAGTAGCTGAAGTCCTTGCAGAATAGTGTCAGGCACGACGACCTGATCGGGATGCGGTTTGATTTCCGCCAGCGTTCCATCGAGATCAAAAAACCAGGCATATTTCGCGGATAGTTCAGGGGTTTCGGTTAACGGTTCTGTCACCCGGTTCTCCTCCTTCTCTTTTCTTATTGTGTTGCGCAGAACGCGCTTTACAGACATGTAAGTATAGACAGTGTGACGGGGGTCGCCATTTGCAACGAAGAACAGCCAACCGTTGTGGCGGCTGGCTGTGGTGGGAAAAAACGCTAAATTGTTGTGGAAAAAAGCATCAGACAGTGCGTTTCGCTTTTTGCTTGTAACGGTCGAAAATCACCGCTGCCAGCAGGATTAAGCCGCGAACTACGTACTGTGCGAAAGGAGAAATATTAAGCAGGTTCATGGCGTTTTCCACGGTGCCTAAAATTAAGATACCCGCCACCACATATGAGATTTTTCCGATGCCGCCTTTCAGAGAAACGCCACCTAAAACGCAGGCGGAGATCACAATCAGCTCATAGCCAATCGACGTCATTGGCTGCCCACTGGTCATACGTGAAGCCAGAATAATTCCGGCTATCGCTGATACCAGGCCAGAGAGAACAAAGATAATAATTTTGGTGCGAACAACCGGTACACCCGCCAGACGCGCAGCCTCTTCGTTCCCGCCAATCGCCAGGGTATTACGACCAAAGGTGGTTTTATTCAGCAGCAAACCAAAGATAACCAGACACGCGACGGTGAGCCAGATTGGCGCAGGCAGACCGAACCAGTTGGCGTAACCAAGGGCAAAGAAGCTTTCATCTTCGATACCGACCGCTTTACCGTCTGAAATGATGTACGCCAGACCTCGAACAATCTGCATCGTTGCCAGTGTCGTGATCAGAGCATTTATTTTCAGTTTGGCGATAACAAAGCCATTGACCAGGCCACAGAGAACGCCCAGCAACAAACCCGCTGCCACGCCAATCCACAGGCTTTCAGTCAGGTTGATAACCACCGCCGTGGTGACACCCGCACAGGCAATTACGGAGGCGACAGAAAGGTCAAAGTCACCGGAAGCAAGGCAGAACAACATGCCACAAGCCACCATCCCCGACATGGAAATTGCCAGGCCCAACCCTTTCATATTAATGAAGGTGGCAAAGTTCGGGACAAAAATGGCACAGGCGATAAAGAGCACCGCAAACACCACCAGCATGCCGTACTGATCCCAGATACGCCCGAAGCTGAATGACGACTTAGGTGCGCCAGAACCCGATGTAGAAACAGAAGACATCATACTCTCCTTACTCAGGCAACTGCCTGGCTGACTTTAGGCATCGCAAGGCTCAGTGCCTGACGCTCATCTGCCTGCTCGTGTAACAATTCACCGGCGATTTCACCTTCGCGCATCACCACAATCCGGTCGGCAACGCCGAGGACTTCAGGTAAGTCGCTGGAGGCAAACAGCACCGCCACACCCTGCGCCGCCAGCGCATAAATTACGTTATATATTTCGTGCTTAGCGCCAACATCAATGCCGCGCGTAGGTTCATCCAGCAAAATGACCTTCATCTCTTCCGATAACCAGCGGCCCAGAATGGCTTTTTGCTGATTTCCGCCTGAGAGATTCATGATCAGTTGCTCAGCGCCCGGCGTTTTGATATTGAGCGAACGAATGTGGTGATCGGCATTGTTTTCTTCCCAACCGTTGTTGATTACACAACCGCCGAGCACATGTTTGCGTCTGGCACTGATGTTGATATTGTCGCGAACGGAGTGCACAGGAATAATGCCTTCGGCTTTGCGATCTTCCGGGCAGAGCATCATGCCTGCGGCAATGGCGTGGCTCGGTTTACGAATATCGATCGGCTGTTGGTCGATATAAACCTGACCGGCGGTGATTTGCGTACCGCCAAACATGCCTTTCATTAATTCGCTACGCCCTGCCCCGACCAGACCAAACAGACCGACAATTTCTCCACTGCGAACCGCCAGACTTATTGGCGTACGCACGCCTGGTGCTTTCACAGCATCAAGACGCAGGCGCTCCTCGCCATAACTACGCGGTTGCCAGCCGTAGATATCGCCAATGTCGCGCCCGACCATCGCCTGCACCAGCGCGTCGTGATCAACCTGCTGCATATCGGTAAAGGTTTTGACATAACGTCCATCTTTAAAGACAGTGATGGCATCGCTGAGGGCAAATATTTCTTCCATACGGTGAGAAACGTATAAGATCACCCGCCCCTCTTTTCGCAGTTCACGAATAACGCGGAAAAGATTGTCGATTTCGCGGGCAGAAAGGGAGCTGGTTGGCTCATCAAAGGCGATAATTTTAGCGTTACGCGCCAGCGCCTTGGCGATTTCAACCATCTGCCACTGACCAATGGAGAGATATTTCAGCGGCGTGTCCGGGTCAATATCCATACCAAGATGTTTAAGTTGTAAACCCGCCTCATAATTCAGCAATGAGCGATTCACAATGCCGCCTTTATGCGGCAGCTGGCCGAGATAGATGTTTTCCGCGACGGTCATTTCCGGCACGAGATGCAGTTCCTGGTAAATAATCGCCACACCCGCGTTAAGTGCTGCGGTCGTGTCAGAAAAGGACATTTCCTGCCCATTAATCACTACAGAACCCGTGGTTGGCGCATAGTTGCCGCTGAGGATTTTTAAGAGAGTTGATTTTCCTGCGCCATTTTCACCCATCAACGCATGAACCTGACCGGCATAGCAATCAAAACTAATATCCGTCAGCGCCTTAACGCCGGGAAACGTTTTACCGATGCCGCGAAATGAGAGATACGGGGTAGACTGTTGCATAACGTCTCCGTGAATCACTGGTCGTTCACACCCCCTCTGCATCATGCAGAGGGGAATTTTTCCGGCAAATTACTTACCGCCTAAACCTTTTTTCTCCAGTTCTTCTTTAAAGTTGTCACGCGTGATCAATACCACGTCGGTAACTTCGGTAAATTTTGGCGGTTCAACGTCTTTTGCTACCCAGTTGTAAAGCATTTCGCTGGATTTATAGCCATGTACGTCCGGGCTTGGCAGCAGGGAACCGTAGAAGCCGGTTGCCTGTGCCTTAGACAGTTCGCTCACCGCATCCACACCGTTAATACCGATACCGATGATATCGGCCGCTTTAAAGCCCTGACCTTCCGTCGCGCGTACGCCGCCCAGCACGGTGCTGTCGTTCATACCGACGATCAGCCAATGTTTAACTTCCGGATGTTGAACCAGCATTGAGTTGGCAGCGTCAAATGCCCCCGGGATGTCGTTAGATTTGGTAGGTACCTGATAAATTTGTTTTTCCGGGAATCCTGCAGCTTTCAGCGCATCCATAGACCCCGTAGTACGGCGACGAGCCGTATCCAGTTCGTTGGCGGTAATCGCCATCACCGCGCTTTCTTTGACATCCCAGCCACGTTTCTGCATCTCTTTATACAGTTCCTGGCCCTGACGTTCGCCAATTTTGGTCGCTGCCATCATCACCAGCGGAACGGTATCCATTGGCTTGCCTTTGGCGTTAACAAACTGGTCATCCACGGCAATGACTTTCATATCGTAGCCACGCGCTTTCGCCACGATGGCAGAGCCGAGTTTCGGGTCCGGAGTACAAATAACGAAACCTTTTGCGCCACTGGCAGCCAGGCTGTCGATCGCGTTCAATGTTTTTTCGCCATCCGGCACGGCAATCTTAATAACTTCAAACCCTAAATCCTTCCCAGCTTTATCGGCAAACTTCCATTCGGTCTGGAACCACGGCTCTTCCGGTTGCTTCACCAGGAAACCGAGCTTCAGGTTCTCCGCCATAGCGGATTGTGACATAACGGCTGCCAGACCAATGGCTGCCAGGGCTTTAGTAAATTTGTGCATGGTTCTCTCCAGCTTTAGTGTCGTTTTGTGTAGGGCAAAAACGAATGACATTCGTTAAATTAATCGGAAAACAAAGCATTACCTTTTAACTAAAAGATAAGTGACTGTGTTGACATAGTTTTAGCGAGAAATTAATTCTCCATAGGAGAGCAATATCACATCGCAGAATTACAGTGAGAACGTGCATAAATTTAGCGGGAAAAGACATAAGGAAAAGCCAATTTGTCTGACAAATTGTCTAGTGCACAGCAGATTAATCCATAAGATTAGCCTGGAAATCCTTGTTGTCTTTGGTACCCAGCGGGATGTCTTTTTTTTAACCAGTCAATAGGCCACATTACCTGGCGTTGAGTTTTTAAAGGGTGTAATAACCGCAACTCAAAGATGTGGAAAAAGCGCGTCATTCATTTCGCCATTAATTATCACCGTGCTCATTAATTAACAGAACACGTATACTGAGAGCCATACCGCAAAAATGAAAAAACGTTTTAAAAAATCATTGCTTCATCATGAATTCAAATTCACCGATTAATATCAACAAGATACAAAAAGCACTATCATTAAAATTCATTGCAGTTACATTGATTTCATCAATGAAATGTAAAAATATATAAACTTGATGATTTAAGCATTTTCTTATACCCATTCAGACGTTATTCTTATTTCAGATCATCGTCAGAATTGACTCCACGATCACATTTCGGACCGGCAGAAAGGAATTATTCTGCAAACAGTAATTATGGTGTTTTGATTTATCTTGCACCTCTCCACTTCTGGATATAAGGATATTAGGTATGGCAACCGCTGGAATGCTTCTCAAACTCAACTCTCAAATGAACCGCGAGTTTTACGCATCCAATCTCTACCTTCACCTGAGTAACTGGTGTTCTGAACAGAGTCTGAACGGCACCGCCACTTTCCTTCGCGCCCAGGCACAGAGTAATGTGACCCAAATGATGCGCATGTTTAACTTTATGAAGAGTGTCGGCGCTACCCCCATCGTTAAAGCCATTGATGTTCCCGGTGAAAAACTGAACTCTCTGGAAGAACTGTTCCAAAAAACGATGGAAGAATACGAGCAACGTTCAAGCACGCTGGCGCAGTTAGCCGATGAAGCTAAAGAACTGAATGATGATTCAACCGTCAATTTCCTGCGCGATCTGGAAAAAGAACAGCAGCATGATGGCCTGTTGCTGCAAACCATTCTTGATGAAGTGCGCAGTGCGAAACTTGCTGGTATGTGCCCTGTGCAGACCGACCAACATGTTCTGAATGTCGTGTCGCATCAGCTGCATTGATCATCATCGGCGCTAATGCAATTGCGCCGATGAAGTTTTTGAGAAACCGCTGCCTCATCTTTTTGAAGCAGCGGTTTTTTTAATGGGATTCGCCCTGTGGGGTAAACTTGAGTTCAATCAGCGCGATGGCTTTTTGGATTGCCCGCATGGTGACCGGGTCTGCGGCGGCGGGATGGTTAGTAAAGTCGATATTCTTCAGCTGGCTGGACATTTTTTCACGAACTTCAACGGGCGCGATTACATCGAGAACATCCAGAATTTGTTTGATAACCAACTGGCAAGCAACCACATCAGAAACCAGTTCCTGATCGGCATTCAGCGGCTGGGACATCGTAAACTCCTGATAGCATTTTGAAAGCCGTTATAGTAGCGGCTTCACATCTTCAGCGATAGTCACATCCACCGTCATCAGGACACAAAAAAACCTGCCGGAGCAGGTTTTTTGTTATCGGAACATATTGCCTGGCGGTACGTCTTTGAACGTCTTGCAATAGTTATTGAACATACTTTTCAGGATCTTGCGCAGTTTCATCGCGGCACTCCGACTATTTGTTATGCAGGTGTTATTATCTTTGCGCTTATAATATGACAACCATCACAAAAATCAATCTTTATGTGATGTAAATCACACAAATACCTCTTTAATGTTATAAAAATGATAATCAAAAAGCAGCCCCCCCCTTTCTGACACCTACAGATGGCAAGAAATAGCGCCTGCCAGGCGTCTTTTCCGGCCATTGTCGCAGCGCTGTAACGCGTAAAATAGTGCTTTCTTTTACTCTTCTGGCTGGACCATGAGACTTCTGATTCTGACTCTTTCATTAATAACGCTGGCGGGGTGCACAGTTACTCGCCAGGCTCATGTGGGCGAAGTTGACGCGGCAACAGGTATTGTTCGGTTGGTTTATGATCAGGCTTTTTTGCAGCATGCCCATACCGATCGTTATGTCAGTCGCGGGATCGCCGATCGCGCATGCCAGCAGGAAGGCTATACCCACGCGATCCCCTTTGGTCAGCCAGTAGGCAACTGTAGCCTCTTTGCGGGTTCCTTATGTTTGAATACGGAATTCACTTTGTCATATCAGTGCCATCATTCCGCCGTCCCTGTCTTTCTCTAAATATTTTAATCAGCGAGGGGGATCTTCGCTGATTAAATAAATAGCGGTAATGCGTTTTATTCCCATTCGTATTTTTAATAAATGAAGTTTATATTTTACCTTTTGCAAATAATAAAATAACAAATTATAGTGACGCCACAGCAACAAATATAACCTTTGTGGAGCACTATCATGCTGAAACCAGAAATGATTGAAAAACTTAATGAGCAGATGAACCTGGAACTGTACTCTTCACTGCTTTATCAGCAAATGAGCGCCTGGTGCAGCTATCATACCTTCGAAGGTGCTGCCGCGTTCCTGCGCCGTCACGCCCAGGAAGAGATGATGCATATGCAGCGTCTGTTTGATTATCTGACTGATACCGGCAATTTACCGCGTATTAATACCGTTGAATCTCCGTTTGCTGAATATTCCTCACTTGATGAATTATTCCAGGAAACCTATAAACACGAACAATTAATCACGCAGAAAATTAACGAACTGGCTCATGCTGCAATGACCAATCAGGACTACCCAACATTTAATTTCCTGCAATGGTATGTTTCTGAGCAGCATGAAGAAGAGAAACTGTTCAAATCGATTATTGATAAATTAAGTCTGGCAGGCAAAAGCGGCGAAGGTTTGTATTTTATCGACAAAGAACTCTCCACCCTCGACACACAAAACTAATGTTCTCCGGCGGCAGGTTTGCTGCCGCCGTTTCAAATCAGTGACGGCAAATCTTACTCTGATCGGTCGAAAAACCTTCTTCCGAAGGTATAAATTTGCCTTTTGCTGCCAGAAACGCTACCAGCTCTCCCGCTGTCATCCCTTCTGCCGAGCAAGTGTGAAAACGTGCCTGTTCACCAAAACGCGCTTTAATCGCAGCTTCCAGACTGGCATGCGTATATTGCTCACCTGATTCAATCATCATATTTAACACTTCATGACCGTGAATAGAGTCCATCGTTCCTCCTCAAAAAAAAGCTAGCGTAGCGATTGCCGCTTACCAAGACTTTGCGCCAGCGCAGGACTGAACGCATTTTATTGTACATTTATATTTACACCATATGTAACGCCGGTTTGACGAAGCAGCCGTTATGCCTTAACCTGCGCCGCAGATATCACTCATAAAGATCGTCAGGACAGAAGAAAGCGTGAAAAACAGAACTCTGGGAAGTGTTTTTATCGTGGCGGGAACCACAATTGGCGCAGGCATGCTGGCAATGCCGCTGGCTGCGGCAGGTGTTGGTTTTAGCGTCACGTTAATCTTGTTGATTGGGCTTTGGGGGTTGATGTGCTACACGGCGCTATTACTACTGGAGGTGTACCAGCATGTCCCGGCAGATACCGGTCTGGGCACGCTGGCAAAACGCTATCTGGGACGCTACGGTCAGTGGCTGACGGGCTTCAGTATGATGTTCTTAATGTATGCTCTGACTGCGGCATACATCAGCGGTGCTGGTGAATTGTTGGCCTCCAGCATCAGCGACTGGACAGGTATTTCAATGTCGGCAACCGCTGGCGTGCTGTTGTTCACTTTTGTTGCCGGTGGCGTGGTTTGTGTCGGAACTTCGCTGGTCGATTTATTTAACCGTTTTCTGTTCAGCGCCAAAATTATTTTTCTGGTGGTGATGCTGGTACTGCTACTTCCGCATATTCATAAGGTGAATCTTTTAACCCTGCCGTTGCAACAGGGGCTGGCACTGTCTGCAATCCCGGTGATTTTTACGTCGTTTGGTTTTCACGGTAGCGTGCCGAGCATTGTCAGTTATATGGATGGCAATATTCGTAAGCTACGCTGGGTGTTTATAACCGGTAGTGCGATCCCTCTGGTGGCATATATTTTCTGGCAGCTGGCGACGCTTGGCAGCATTGATTCAACAACCTTTATGGGATTGCTGGCTAATCATGCCGGATTAAACGGGCTGTTACAGGCGTTACGCGAAATGGTGGCCTCTCCGCATGTTGAGCTGGCGGTGCATTTATTTGCTGATTTAGCCCTCGCCACGTCATTTCTCGGCGTTGCGTTAGGTTTATTTGATTATCTGGCAGATTTGTTTCAGCGTTCAAATACCGTTGGTGGACGATTGCAAACTGGTGCAATTACCTTTCTGCCGCCGTTAGCGTTTGCACTGTTTTATCCACGAGGATTTGTGATGGCGCTGGGTTACGCCGGTGTGGCGCTGGCGATACTGGCATTGATTATCCCTTCGCTGTTGACCTGGCAAAGCAGAAAGCACAATCCTCAGGCGGGTTACCGGGTGAAAGGTGGTCGTCCGGCGCTGGTGGTGGTGTTTCTCTGTGGTATTGCTGTGATTGGCGTGCAATTTTTGATTGCGGCAGGCTTGTTACCAGAAGTGGGATGATTAGATCTTATTGGGTGCCAGAATTAACGCTGACACCCAATTTGACCTCTTAATGCAGGCAGCACTGCTTAAATTTCTTACCACTGCCGCACGGACAAGGATCGTTACGACCCGGTTTCTCTTCTGCTTTGATCGGTTGCTGAACAGCTTTTTCCTGCGGATGCGCCATCCAGTATGCATGTAAATCAAGCGCCGCCAGTCGAATGGCATCTACGCTCTCTTCAAACGCTTCTGGCGACATCTTCTCTACCCGCTCGAAGTTTTCCTCAGTACCGTGCAGCGCAATCGCCTCCAGCGCCGGTTTTAACGAATCGGGCAACGTTGACCAGTCAGAAAGTGCCACGCCCCGCATATAGCCAAAGCACCATTCCTCAACAATCGTCAGCTCGCTGCCATCGACTTCTCGCAAACCGAATAACGGCTCAAACTGCTCCGGGAATTCGTTCAGACGCTCTGCGGTATCGGCCATATGTTGAAAGGCCAGGTTCATAAAGCGCGTCATCTCTTTCTCTGATGCCCAGCGCGGCACATAGTCAGCCCCACCCCACACGGCAACCAGCCACTGTGCCGGTTCAATCTCTTGCGGAGAACTCAACACCGCCGTCAATAAACCGTCCAGCTCCGCCACATCAAGAATGGCGTGGTCAGTGTTGTATTTGGTCAGAATATCGTCCAGCCATTCCAACTCACTTTCGTTTAACGGTCCCGTTTTCATACGCTTTTCCTTGTGGATCTCAACTCGCCAGCACCTATCTTACATGTCGGTCCGTAACAGAGATACTTTTTGAGTGGCTTTGGCGGTGATTAAAAATTAAGGAGGGTGTAACGACAAGTTGCAGGCACAAAAAAACCACCCGAAGGTGGTTTCACGACACTGCTTATTGCTTTGATTTTATTCTTATCTTTCTCATGGTACCCGGAGCGGGACTTGAACCCGCACAGCGCGAACGCCGAGGGATTTTAAATCCCTTGTGTCTACCGATTCCACCATCCGGGCTCGGGAAGAAAGTGGAGGCGCGTTCCGGAGTCGAACCGGACTAGACGGATTTGCAATCCGCTACATAACCGCTTTGTTAACGCGCCAAATTCTTCAGGCCTTTCAGCCAGACATCCGCTTGACGCCGATGTCTTTTAAACTGGAGCGGGAAACGAGACTCGAACTCGCGACCCCGACCTTGGCAAGGTCGTGCTCTACCAACTGAGCTATTCCCGCATTCATCAAGCAATCAGTTAATCACTTGATTTTATTATCGTCTGGCAATCAGTGCCGCCGTTCGATGCGTTGCATTCTACTTACCTGGCGCGATGAGTCAACGATATTTTTCACCACTTTTGATCGTTTGCTGAAAATTGCGCCGAAACGATCACTGATCAAGCAAATCTGCACGCGCAGCGCTCAAATATTGCAACATTGACCACAGAGTCAGTACCGCAGCCACAAAGAAAAGTGCAATACCGGCGTACTCAACCCAAATGTTCGGACGCCACAGCAGCCAGGCCAACGCCACCATCTGGGCAGTGGTTTTCACTTTCCCAATCCAGGAGACAGCCACGCTACTGCGTTTACCCAACTCCGCCATCCATTCACGTAGCGCAGAAATAATAATTTCACGGGCGATCATCGTTGCTGCCGGTAAGGTCACCCACCAGCTGTGATAATGCTCGGTTACCAGCACCATGGCGATAGCCACGAGAACTTTATCTGCCACAGGGTCAAGGAAAGCACCAAACCGGGTACTCTGGTTCCAGCGGCGTGCCAGAAAACCATCGAACCAGTCAGTCACCGCCGCGACGCAGAAAATGAGCGCGGCGGCAAACGGCGACCAGGTGACAGGCAGATAAAAGACCAATACAAAGAATGGGATAAGGATGACACGGAACAGTGTAAGCAACGTAGGGATATTAAATTGCATAATGACGGGTAACTATCTGTTGTCAGTAAGATTACCCCTATGTTGCTACAGAGACATCAATGTTTCAACGACCAGAAGATCTTTTCTGCCAGACCTTGCGAAATACCCGGCACTTTTGCAATTTCCTCAACGCTGGCGTTACGTAAACCTTGCAAACCGCCCATATATTTCAACAACATTTGCCGACGTTTTGGCCCGACGCCTTCAATGGTTTCCAGGGAACTGGTATTTTTGACCTTCGCCCGTTTCTTACGGTGCCCGCCAATCGCGTGATCGTGTGATTCATCGCGAATATGCTGGATAACATGCAGCGCGGGAGAATCTGGCGGCAAAATAAATCCCTCACCTTCCGGCTCAAAGAACAGCGTTTCCAGCCCAGCCTTACGATCTGCTCCTTTGGCAACGCCAAGAAGCAGCGGATGATTTTTATCCCATGAGACATCCAGTTCGGCGAAGACATTTTTCGCCTGCGCAAGCTGGCCTTTGCCGCCGTCAATAAGGATCACATCCGGGATCTTACTGTCGTCGATGGCTTTACCATAACGCCGACGCAGCACCTGATTCATCGCCGCATAATCATCGCCCGGCGTGATGCCAGTAATGTTATAGCGCCGATACTCCGCACGCAGCGGGCCGTTAGCATCAAACACCACACAGGAAGCGACGGTTTGTTCACCCATGGTATGGCTGATGTCAAAGCACTCCATCCGCTTCACTTCCGGCAATTTCAACACGCTGGCAAGCGCGGTCAGTCGCTGGTGAACGGTAGATTGCTGCGAAAGTTTGCTGGTTAAGGCCGTCGCCGCATTGGTGCGCGCGAGTTTCAGATAACGCGCCCGATCGCCGCGAGGTTTGGTTTGAACATTAATCTTGCGTCCCGCCAGTTCTGAAAGGGAATCGGCGAGCAGCGTTTTATCGCTAAGATTAAAATCGAGCAGGATCTCACCCGGTAAGGTGCGCATCTGGCTGCCTTGTAAATAGAACTGACCTACGAAGGTTTCTACCACCTCGCTCAGTTCCGTACCGCCAGGCACTTTCGGGAAATAGCTGCGGCTGCCGAGCACTTTGCCCTGACGAATGAACAATACATGGACACAAGCCATTCCCGCATCGAACGCCACACCAATAACGTCGAGGTCGTCGCCGGTATTGGACACAAACTGTTTTTCGGTGACGCGTCGCACCGCCTGAATTTGGTCGCGAATACGTGCCGCTTCTTCAAACTCCAGATTCTGGCTGGCAGTTTCCATACGGCTAATGAGTTGCGTAAGCACCTGATCATCTTTGCCAGACAAAAACAGGCGCACATACTCGACCTGCTGAGCGTATTCTTCTTCACTCACCAGTCCTTCAACGCACGGTCCCAGACAGCGCCCTATCTGATATTGCAGACACGGACGCGAGCGATTGCGATAAACACTATTTTCGCACTGGCGAATGGGGAATATCTTTTGCAGTAGCGCCAGTGTTTCACGTACGGCATAGCCATTCGGGAACGGGCCGAAATATTCACCTTTAGCATGCTTCGCACCACGATGCATCGCCAGACGCGGATGGGTATCGCCACTCAGGAAGATAAAGGGATAAGATTTATCATCGCGTAGCAAAACGTTGTAACGCGGCTGATAGAGTTTGATGTAGTTGTGTTCCAGCAACAGCGCTTCGGTTTCTGTATGAGTAACCGTTACATCAATTTGCTGGATCTGGGCGACCAGCGCTTCGGTTTTGCGCGAAGCGAGGTTGCTACGGAAATAGCTGGAAAGCCGTTTTTTCAGGTCTTTCGCTTTGCCGACATAGATAACCGTACCACCAGCATCGTACATGCGATAAACGCCTGGCTGGCTGGTTACGGTTTTTAAAAACGCTTTTGCGTCAAACTGATCACTCACTGACTTGATAATGTCTCCGCATTACACAGACCATGGCGAATTGCCAGGTGAGTCAGCTCAACATCGCCATGAATGTTTAGTTTACTGAACATACGATAGCGGTAGCTGTTCACCGTTTTCGGACTGAGATTGAGCTGTTCTGAGATCTCATTGACCTTCTGGCCCTTGGTGATCATCAGCATAATCTGCAATTCACGTTCAGACAAACTGGCAAATGGGCTTTCTGTTTTTTCTGGTTCGATCTGGCTTAACGCCATTTGTTGAGCGATGTCAGAAGCAATGTAACGCTGCCCTGAATAGACAGAACGGATCGCACTCACGACTTCCTGCGGAGCCGCGCCTTTGCTGAGGTAGCCAGCAGCACCGGCCTGCATGACTTTCGCTGGTAAAGGGTTTTCTGTATGGACGGTAAGCATGATGATTTTGACATCAGCTGTGGAACGCGCGATTTTACGCGTCGCCTCAAGACCGCCAATGCCCGGCATACTCATGTCCATTAGCACCACGTCAACGGCATTTGCCCGGCACCACTTAACGGCGTCTTCACCGCACGATGCCTCTCCGACGACTTTTATACCCTTTATATCTTCCAGAATGCGTCGTATCCCTGCGCGCACCAGTTCGTGGTCATCAACAAGTAGAACGTTGATCAAAGGAATATCTCCAGAAATAGGGATAACGCTACTGATAGTTAGTCATTCGTATATTAGCGGTTTTTATTGCAACTTTGAAACGTTAAAAATGGTGGGTATTCGATTTTTCTCTCGTTTTTGTAAATTCGATTGTCCACAGTTATGGTCACGCCCGTCACCAACGGCTTCCGGGATCGTTTCACAGTAAGCCCTACGATGAAATGTGACAAAAATTGACTTTATTCAGCAAAAATGAAAATCAGCCCGCTGAATATGTAACATTAATTAACCCGAACAATACGGGCAAAAAACATTCATGATAAAAATATTTATTGGTCATTATATTAACGTATTTTATAGCACTGCCGATATCACGCTCAAAAAACAACCACTGCTATTTTTAGCAAAGCTTATGGTATACTCCGCCGCCTTAACATTTTTCACCGCAAATTTTCATTGCAACATGACGAGGAAAATAAATGAGTACGCCTGATTTTTCTACTGCCGAGAATAATCAAGAACTGGCAAATGAAGTCTCCTGCCTGAAAGCGATGCTGACGCTGATGCTGCAGGCGATGGGACAAGCTGACGCGGGCCGCGTGATGTTAAAGATGGAAAAACAGCTTGCGCTGATCGAAGACGAAACCCAGGCTGCAGTATTTTCCAAAACGGTTAAGCAAATTAAACAAGCCTACCGTCAGTAATATAAAACCGGCTGAGAGCGTGCCTTTCAGCCGGTTTTTGCATCTGGCACGCAGAACAGAAAAGAGATCAAATTAAGCCAGTAGCGGCCGCGTAACAGGCCACCTGGGTCTTATTTGGTGCATTGATTTTTTTCTGCATGTTTTTCTGATGGAAATTGACCGTATTCTCAGAGATTGACAAAATCATCGCTATCTCTGCTGATGTCTTCCCTTCCGCCGTCCATTTCAAAATTTCTTTTTCGCGCTTGCTGAAATTCATCTCTGGCGTCATCACTATTTCATCATTTAAACGCATCAGAGCCATCAGACTTTCGCGCACCAGTAACTGCATTTTTAATTGCAGTTCATCACTAAGAATGGGTATTTCGCGCGTGCTGCAACGGGAAAAGGACAAAAAGCCCAGCGCCCGATTTGGCAGCATTAAATACTGAGTGACACCGCGGCGTAAACCATGCGCGCGCGCGGCTTCCCATAACGGCTGAGCTTCGCTGAATAAGTCATCATTCCACATTAAATGGCCCTGACTAAAGTTTTCAGGGTTCAGCACCGGATCAATTGCGAGAAAGTTTTTTGCCTGATAATAACTAACCCACGCCTCAGGGTAATTGGTGTAGAAAGCCACTTTAGGTCGCGTGAATGGTACCGGGTGGCGAACACATAACGAATAGTAGTCGTACTCCAGCTGCTGAGCCTGAAGCTCTATTTCATGGTAGACCTCTTCTGCGGCCTCCATCCTCTGAAAACGCAACAGCATCGTGCGACGCCAGCTGAAAAAATCCGTATCCTGCATAGTAAACCGCAACGCCCCTGAGAGTGAGTATCATTTATAATGATAATTCAAACTATCACATAAATAAGATTTATATATAATTTATATTATTCAGGCAATGAATTACTTTTGCAAGCCATCGCATTCTCTTATGTTATTAATGAGTTATGCTGATTTGTTAAGCACTTTTATTACGCTTGAAATGGCGTCCCGCCCCGACAGGTGAATCGTCGGGGCTGATTTTTTCTTATTATTGCAGCAGAAACTTCTCGAGGAACTGGCGGGTGCGAGGCTGCTCGGGATCTGCAAATAACGCTTTTGCGGCCCCCTGCTCGACTATCCGCCCCTGGTCCATAAAGATCGCCCGGTCCGCAACATCCCGGGCAAAGCTCATTTCGTGCGTCACAATCACCATCGTGCGCTTTTCCTGCGCCAGCTGGCGGATGGTGTTCAGGACTTCGCCCACCAGCTCTGGATCCAGCGCCGACGTTGGCTCGTCAAACAAAATCACTTCAGGACGCATAGCCAGCGCTCGCGCAATCGCGACACGCTGCTGTTGACCGCCAGACAAACGACGTGGATAGCTGGTTTCTTTACCTGCCAGCCCAACTTTCGCCAACAGCTCGCGAGCGCGCACCGTGGCCTCTTCTTTCGGTTCGCCTTTGACGATCACCGGCCCTTCAATAATGTTCTCCAGCACCGTACGATGCGGAAACAAATTAAAGTTCTGGAAGACAAACCCGACGTGCTGACGCAACTGGCGAATCAGCGATTTTTGCTGACTTAATGAACGTGCAGTATCAATAGTGATATCGCCAACGGTGATGGTTCCCGCTTCCGGTTGTTCCAGCAGATTTATGCTGCGTAGCAACGTGGTTTTGCCGGAACCACTCGGACCGATAATTGCCACTACTTCGCCAGGCTTTACCTCGAGGTCGATACCGTGCAGCACCGTCTGACCGTGAAATTTTTTCACCAGGTTCTTAACTTCAATGGCACTCATTTTGGTTCTCTCTCCTGGCGATTAAGTTGATTCTCAAAATGGTTCTGCAACGTCGATAACACTGTCGCCATGATCCAGTAGATGAGCGAAGCCGCCAGATACATGGTGAACACCTCCAGCGTACGCGAGGTAATCAACTGCGCCTGACGGAACAGCTCCGGCACCTGGATTGTCGCGGCCAGCGACGTATCTTTTACCAGGCTGATAAAGCTGTTCGACAGCGGCGGCAACGCCACCCGCGCCGCCTGTGGCAAAATCGCGCGACGCATGGTCTGCCATGGCGTCATACCAATACTGGCAGCAGCTTCCCACTGACCTTTATCAATAGAAGAAATGGCGGCGCGCAGCGTTTCGGCAGCATAGGCGGCAGTGTTTAGCGACAGACCAATCATTGCTGACGGAATGGGATCTAGTTCGATGCCAAACTGCGGCAGGCCGTAATAGATCATAAACAGTTGTGCGATGAGTGGCGTACCACGAAAAATAGAGATATAAAAACGCGCCAGCCAGCGCACGGGCCAGATTGGTGAAAGGCGCATCAGCGCGAGAATAAACCCTAGCAGTAAGCCAAAAAACATGCCGCCGATACTGAGTTGCAGCGTATACCCAGCCCCTTTCAGCAGGAACGGCAAGGAATCAATAACCAGTTGTATACTTTCTTGCATGAGCGTTTCCGGAGCTAAACGTGGGGATGATAGGCGAACAGCGCAGGCGCGCCGCCGGTATGAATAAACAGAATCGGCCCTTCATCTTTGAAGCGTTTCTGACTGATACCGTCAATCAGCCCCGCCATCGCTTTTCCGGTATACACAGGATCAAGCAGAATGCCTTCCAGCCGCGCCAGCAATTTCACTGCTTCCATGCCTTCGTCGTTCGGCACGCCGTAGCCAGGTGCAAAATAGTCATCCCAGAGTAAAATTTCCGCTGATGCGGTCAGCTCCAGTTCTTTCGCAATCGCCTGTTGTAGGTTAACCACTTTCGGCAATTGATCGGCAACGGAACGCGACACGGTCACGCCAATCAGTTCGCTTTCAGGCATCAGGTGTTCCAGCCCAACAGCCAGTCCGGCGTGAGTTCCGGCACTGCCCGACGCGACCACCACCGACGAAATATTAACCGCCCCTTCACACTGTTGCGCGATTTCCAGCGCACTCTCCACATAACCTAGCGCGCCCAGAGCATTAGAACCGCCAACCGGAATGACATACGGGCGAAAGCCTTGTGCTTCGACTCGCGTCGCCAGCTCTTCCAGTTGGGCATTGGGATCGGTCAGTGCGTCGCACATTTCAATCTGGGTATTGAACAGATCCAGCAACAAACGATTGCCGTTGGTTAAATAGTTTTCTGCGGTTGTGCCAATAGGATTTTCCAGCAGCGCCACGCAGTGCAGACCGAGTTTCGCAGCGACTGCGGCAGTCTGGCGCACATGGTTAGACTGGATCGCCCCAGCAGTAATCAGCGTATCGGCACCTTCACGCAGAGCATCTGCCGCGAGAAATTCCAGCTTACGTAATTTATTGCCGCCCATTGCCATGGGAGTGACGTCATCCCGTTTGATGAAAATTTCCCGTCCAAGATAATCAGAAAAGCGCGGCAGATATTCGAGCGGTGTTGGCGCGCCGATAAACTCCAGCCGTGGAAAACGGGTTAAATTATGCAGTGGCATAACAGCCTCCGATGTGTGTTGTTGTGATTTTCTTATTATGCACGCTGAAAACGCGTAAATAAAAAAGGCGCTAGTGAAAGCGCCCTTTTTTGTCATTATGCTGATTATTTGGTCACATCAGCACCAAACCATTTTTTGGAAAGCGCTTGCAGAGTGCCGTCTTTTTGCATTTCCGCAATTGCATCATTCACTGCTTTCAGCAGGTCTTCATTTCCTTTACGCAGCGCCACGCCAGACTCCTGACGGGAGAATGCTTCACCGGTTACTGCCAGCGTATCGTTGGTTTTCTTTACCAGATCCAGCGCTGCCAGACGGTCAACGAGGATCGCATCAATACGGCCTACGCGCAAATCCTGATATTTGGTCGGGTCATCATCATAGGTACGCACATCGACGCCCTGAACATTCTGACGCAGCCACTCTTCATAGTTGGTGCCCAGACCGACACCCACTTTTTTGCCTTTCAGATCATCAGCCGTTTTAATGGTGCCTTCGTTACCTTTTTTCACCAGCGCCTGAATACCGGAAATGGTGTACGGGGTAGAGAAATCGTATTTTTTCTTGCGCTCGTCAGAAATGGTGACCTGATTAATCACCACATCAATGCGTTTAGAGTCCAGCGACGCCAGCATACCGTCCCATTTGGTCGGTTTTAGTGACGCCTCAACGCCAAGATGTTTTGCCAGCTGTTGGGCAAATTCCACTTCAAAACCGGTTAATTTGCCGTCATCCCCCTGAAAACTGAACGGCGGATAAGTTCCTTCCAGCCCTACCAGCAGCGTGCCGCGCTCTTTGACTTTATTAAGCAGACCTTCATCTGCAAAACTTTTAACGCTCATGCCCGCAACCAGCGCCACGGCCATCACACCCATCAATGCCTGACGTCCCAGATGTGCTAATTTCATATTCACCCCGAATGTTGTTATGTCTGTTTGCAGTGTAGAGCCATTGTTTGTAAACACAAAAACAACTCCGCTACATCTTATTCTTATTTAATATATATCAGAAGCAGGCAGGCTGGAGGATTTCTGCACAAGTCCGGTACACGTTTGACGCTGATAGTGTTGATACTTCCGTAACGCAATGCGGTAATTGTTGGTGCTGGTGGTGGGCAGCCACGGGGCGAGGATTTCATCAAGGAAACCGTCCTGCAGCTGATCGAGGGAAATATTTTGCTCGTGTAGATGATTACCCAAACGGCGCAGACGAACGACATATTCACGCACCGTACCTGGGCTCATTTCAGTTTGTTCAAAAAGAAATTGCTTAAAGCCGATAATATCGAAAAAATCACTTTGCGTTTTGCAATGTAAATCACCGCAGAATCGGCACAATGCCGCCCATGATTTTTGTTCCACTTGCCAGCCATTTTCATCAAGCAGCATGTCCAGGCGGGAAATCTCGATTTTATTCACTATTTTGCCGTCGCGAACGAGGGTAATGCGGTCGAGTAATTTACGGCAATGCGCGCAATGGGTCTGGCTGTGCTTAAAGTCTTTAAGATAGCGGCTTAATGGCCGTCTTTTCAGGTGCTGCACCATCATTAAGAACTCCTGGTAGTCAAAATTAAAGTGCGGCATTTACTGACGTTATAACTTACCCAGTTTAGTGCGTAACCGTTTAATGGCCTGGCTGTGTAACTGACTGACCCGCGATTCCCCGACCTCCAGCACCGCGCCAATCTCTTTGAGATTCAGCTCTTCCTGGTAATAGAGGGTTAATACCAGTTTTTCGCGCTCCGGCAACGTTTCGATGGCTTCCATCACCCGCTGGCGCAGATTACTGTCCAGCAGTTGTTGTAGCGGGTTTTCTCGCTGATGATCATCAGTAACCAGTTCGATGCTATCGCCGTGCTCTTCGCGCCACTCATCGTAGGAGAAGAGCTGGCTGTTATTGGTGTCGAGCAACATTTGGCGATAATCGACAATATCGATCCCTAAACGTTCCGCTACCTCAGTTTCCGTGGCGTTGCGGCCAAGTTCCTGCTCCAGTTGCCCTATTGCCTGTGCCACTTCACGCGCGTTGCGTCGCACGCTGCGCGGCACCCAGTCACGGCTGCGAAGTTCATCCAGCATAGCGCCACGGATACGCTGCACTGCGTAAGTTGTAAATGCCGTTCCTTGTAGGGCGTCATAGCGTTCGACGGCATTAAGTAACCCAATGCCGCCCGCCTGTAGCAGATCGTCAAGTTCCACGCTCGCGGGCAGTCGAACCTGCAGGCGCAATGCTTCGTGACGCACCAGCGGGACATAACGCTGCCACAGCGAGTGTTTATCCATTACACCTTCAGCGGTATAGAGTGAATTCACGATAAACAGCCCTGCGTTATATGAGTTATCGGCATGATTATCCGTTTCTGCAGGGTTTTTAATCGGACGATTAGTGGGTGAAATGAGGGGTTATTTGGGGGTTACCGGTAAATTCCATGCAGAAAAAACCCCGCCGGTGGCGGGGAAGCACGTTGCTGACAAATTGCGCTTTATGTTGCCGGATGCGGCGTAAACGCCTTATCTGGCCTACAAAAATGTGCAAATTCAATAAATTGCAATTCAACTTGTAGGCCTGATAAGCGCAGCGCATCAGGCAATTTGGCGTTGCCGTCAGTCTCAGTTAATCAGGTTACAACGATTAACCCTGCAGCAGAGACAGAACCTGCTGCGGTACCTGGTTAGCTTTTGCCAACACGGAGTTACCGGCCTGCTGGATGATCTGCGCTTTCGACATGTTGGACACTTCGGTCGCATAGTCGGCGTCCTGAATACGGGACTGCGCTTCAGACAGGTTGGTAGTGGTGTTGTTCAGGTTGGTGACCGCGGAATCCAGACGGTTCTGGATAGCACCCAGGGATGAACGGAATTTGTCGATGGAGCTGATTGCGTCGTCAAGCGCAGCCAATGGATCGGACGTCTTCGATGTTTTATTCTCTGTGCTGTAGACACCATCAGCGTCTTTATAGATTTCTTTACCTGCGCTATTCGTGACCGTGCCATCTGCTTGCGAGTAGTAGGTTGAAACAGTTTGAGCATCCTGGGTTAAGTCATCCCCCGCCAGGAAACCATTTGTAGTATTATTTGCGGCAACAGCATAAGTATTCCCACCGGTGTTGGCGGAATATGCAATGCCCGTAAATGCAGATGCTGAAACAGTAGCACCTTCAATTTTTACAGTACCATCTGTGAAGCTATCTGGTACGCCATCAGTATTAGTATCAGTACCTGTATTACCTTTAGCTGTAACTGTTACACCAGCCTCTGTCTTGATGGTTGTTTCAACAGCAGTACCATCCGCAGCCATATTTCCGAGAAGCCCAGAAACGGTTGCTTTGCTCGGGTTGCCGGCCTGGTTTTTAGTCAGGTTACCTGTTGAATCCAGATAAAGTTGATCTCCATCACTTGAAGTAATATTGCCCGAATCATCAATATTTACATTCTGTGCTGTCCCACCAATAGTAACTGATGCAGCTGTCGTTTTCCCTGCTGCAGGTATGAGATTTGCTGCAGCATTCGTTTGGTTTACACCGTCAGCCGTGTAGGAGAAGGTATTGCTGGTTGCATTATAAGTATAAGTTGTCGATGTCGCATTATCAGCAAGGCTATTTGCACCTGTTGCGGTAATTTTATCGCCAGTCTTAAGCGCCGCAAGAATATCAGATCCTTTTGCTGCAGTATTTGCTGTAGTTTTAGTATATGCAGTGCTGCCGTCAGATGAAGTTAACCCTTTGATATATCCGTCTTTAACCATTCCGTCAGCTGTCGCCGCGACACTTGCCTTATCTGCGCTACCATTTACGTTAAACCCACTCAGCCCCAGCGTATCTGAGTCAATTTTCTTCAGATCAATCGTGATAGTCTGGCCGTCGTTCGCACCAACCTGAATTTTCATCGAACCGTCTTTCGCCAGTACGTTCACACCGTTGAACTGGGTTTGACCGGATACGCGGTCAATTTCGTCCAGACGGGATTTGATTTCGTCCTGAATGGAGTCCAGATCCGAATCAGAGTTAGTCCCGGTAGAAGCCTGAACCGTCAGTTCACGGATACGCTGTAAGTTGTTGTTGATTTCGGACAGCGCGCCTTCAGTGGTCTGTGCAACAGAAATACCGTCATTGGCGTTACGTGCAGCCTGAGTCAGGCCTTTAATGTTAGAAGTAAAACGGTTAGCAATCGCCTGACCTGCGGCGTCATCCTTCGCGCTGTTAATACGCAAGCCAGAAGACAGACGCTCGATAGAACTCGACAGCGCAGACTGGTTCTTGTTGATATTATTTTGAGTGATCAGCGAGAGGCTGTTGGTATTAATGACTTGTGCCATGATTCGTTATCCTATATTGCAAGTCGTTGATTACGTATTGGGTTTCCACCCGTCGGCTCAATCGCCGTCAACCCTGTTATCGTCTGTCGTAAAACAACCTTTAGAATTTTTTTCACAAACAGCCATTTTTTGTTAGTCGCCGAAATACTCTTTTCTCTGCCCCTTATTCCCGCTATTAAAAAAAACAATTAAACGTAAACTTTGCGCAATTCAGGCCGATAACCCCGGTATTCGTTTTACGTGTCGAAAGATAAAAGGAAATCGCATGGCAAGTATTTCATCGCTGGGAGTCGGGTCAGGCCTGGATTTAAGTTCAATCCTTGATAGCCTCACCGCCGCGCAAAAAGCGACGCTAACCCCTATTTCAAATCAGCAATCGTCGTTTACCGCTAAACTTAGCGCCTACGGTACGCTGAAAAGCGCGCTGACGACTTTCCAGACCGCCAATACTGCATTGTCTAAAGCCGATCTTTTTTCCGCCACCAGCACTACCAGCAGCACCACCGCGTTCAGTGCCACCACCGCGGGTAACGCCATCGCCGGGAAATACACCATCAGCGTCACCCATCTGGCGCAGGCGCAAACCCTGACCACGCGCACCACCAGAGATGATACGAAAACGGCGATCGCCACCAGCGACAGCAAACTCACCATTCAACAAGGCGGCGACAAAGATCCGATTACCATTGATATCAGCGCGGCTAACTCATCGTTAAGCGGGATCCGTGATGCCATCAACAACGCAAAAGCGGGTGTTAGCGCGAGCATCATTAACGTGGGTAACGGTGAATATCGTCTGTCAGTTACATCAAATGACACCGGCCTTGACAATGCGATGACGCTCTCGGTTAGCGGTGATGATGCGCTAGAAAGTTTTATGGGCTATGACGCCAGTGCCAGCAGCAACGGCATGGAGGTCTCGGTCGCCGCCCAGAATGCGCAGCTGACGGTCAACAACGTCGCCATTGAGAACAGCAGCAACACCATCAGCGACGCGCTGGAAAACATCACCCTGAACCTGAACGATGTCACTACGGGCAACCAGACGCTAACCATCACTCAGGACACCTCCAAAGCGCAAACGGCGATTAAAGACTGGGTGAATGCCTATAACTCGCTAATAGATACCTTCAGCAGCCTGACCAAATACACCGCCGTAGATGCGGGAGCTGATAGCCAGAGTTCTAGCAATGGCGCACTGCTCGGCGACTCCACGTTGCGGACGATTCAGACGCAGTTGAAGTCGATGCTGAGTAATACCGTTAGTTCTTCCAACTATAAAACATTGGCGCAGATTGGTATCACGACCGATCCCAGCGATGGCAAACTGGAACTGGATGCCGACAAACTCACCGCTGCACTGAAAAAAGATGCCAGCGGCGTAGGTGCATTGATTGTTGGCGATGGTAAAAAAACCGGCATCACAACCACCATCGGCAGCAACCTGACCAGTTGGCTTTCGACAACAGGCATTATTAAAGCCGCTACCGATGGCGTTAGTAAGACCCTGAATAAGTTAACTAAAGACTACAACGCCGCCAGCGATCGCATTGATGCGCAGGTCGCTCGCTACAAAGAACAATTTACCCAACTGGACGTTTTAATGACCTCGTTAAATAGCACCAGCAGCTACTTAACGCAGCAGTTCGAAAACAACAGTAATTCCAAGTAATCATTATTTATCGGGAGACAGGTCATGTACGCGGCAAAAGGCACCCAGGCCTATGCACAAATTGGCGTCGAAAGCGCCGTAATGAGCGCCAGCCAACAGCAGCTGGTCACCATGCTATTTGATGGAGTGCTGAGCGCACTGGTTAGAGCGCGCCTGTTTATGCAGGACAACAATCAGCAAGGCAAAGGCGTCTCTTTGTCAAAAGCGATCAACATCATTGAGAACGGGCTGCGGGTGAGTCTTGATGAAGAGAGCAAAGACGAACTAACCCAAAACTTGATTGCTCTTTATAGCTATATGGTCAGGCGCTTGCTGCAAGCCAATTTACGCAACGATGTCTCCGCAGTCGAAGAAGTGGAAGCATTAATGCGTAATATTGCCGATGCCTGGAAAGAGTCTTTACTCTCCCCTTCTTTGATTCAGGACCCAGTCTGATGAACCATGCACCGCATTTGTATTTCGCCTGGCAACAACTCGTCGAAAAAAGCCAGCTCATGTTACGCCTGGCAACAGAAGAACAGTGGGACGAACTCATCGCCAGCGAAATGGCGTATGTGAATGCGGTGCAGGAGATTGCACATCTGACTGAAGAGGTTGCCCCGTCCACCACGATGCAGGAGCAACTCCGCCCGATGCTGCGCCTGATTCTCGATAACGAAAGCAAGGTGAAGCAGTTATTACAGATTCGGATGGATGAACTGGCGAAACTGGTCGGTCAGTCATCGATGCAAAAATCGGTGTTAAGTGCCTATGGCGATCAGGGCGGCTTTGTGCTGGCTCCGCAGGATAACCTCTTTTGAATCTTAACGAGCCGATGGCTCGCGAATAATCCGATTACGGCTACGCTTCTAATGTTCCCCTTGAATGGAGTCGAAGAATGCGTAATCCCACGCTGTTACAATGTTTTCACTGGTATTACCCGGAAGGCGGTAAGCTCTGGCCTGAACTGGCCGAGCGCGCCGACGGTTTTAATGATATTGGTATCAATATGGTCTGGTTGCCGCCCGCCTATAAAGGCGCATCGGGCGGGTATTCGGTCGGCTACGACTCCTATGATTTATTTGATTTAGGCGAGTTTGATCAGAAAGGCAGCATCCCTACTAAATATGGCGATAAAGCACAACTGCTGGCCGCCATTGACGCTCTGAAACGTAATGACATTGCGGTGCTGCTGGACGTGGTAGTCAACCACAAAATGGGCGCGGATGAAAAAGAAGCTATTCGCGTGCAGCGTGTAAATGCTGATGACCGTACGCAAATTGACGAAGAAATCATTGAGTGCGAAGGCTGGACGCGTTACACCTTCCCCGCCCGTGCCGGGCAATACTCGCAGTTTATCTGGGATTTCAAATGTTTTAGCGGTATCGACCATATCGAAAACCCTGATGAAGATGGCATTTTTAAAATTGTTAACGACTACACCGGCGAAGGCTGGAACGATCAGGTTGATGATGAACTCGGTAATTTCGATTATCTGATGGGCGAGAATATCGATTTTCGCAATCATGCCGTGACGGAAGAGATTAAATACTGGGCGCGCTGGGTAATGGAACAAACACAATGCGACGGTTTTCGTCTTGATGCGGTCAAACATATTCCAGCCTGGTTTTATAAAGAGTGGATCGAACACGTACAGGAAGTTGCGCCAAAGCCGCTGTTTATTGTGGCGGAATACTGGTCGCATGAAGTTGATAAGCTGCAAACGTATATTGATCAGGTGGAAGGCAAAACCATGCTGTTCGATGCGCCGCTGCAGATGAAATTCCATGAAGCATCGCGCATGGGACGCGACTACGACATGACGCAGATTTTCACGGGTACATTAGTGGAAGCCGATCCTTTCCACGCCGTAACCCTCGTTGCCAACCACGACACCCAACCGTTGCAAGCCCTCGAAGCCCCCGTCGAACCGTGGTTTAAACCGCTGGCGTATGCGTTAATTTTGTTGCGGGAAAATGGCGTTCCTTCGGTGTTCTATCCTGACCTCTATGGCGCACATTACGAAGATATCGGCGGTGACGGGCAAACCTATCCGATAGATATGCCAATAATCGAACAACTTGATGAGTTAATTCTCGCCCGTCAGCGTTACGCCCACGGTGTACAGACGTTATTTTTCGACCATCCGAACTGCATTGCCTTTAGCCGCAGTGGCACTGACGAATATCCCGGCTGCGTGGTGGTCATGTCGAACGGGGATGATGGCGAAAAAACCATTCATCTGGGAGAGAATTACGGCAATAAAACCTGGCGTGATTTTCTGGGGAACCGGCAAGAGAGCGTAGTGACCGACGAAAACGGCGAAGCAACCTTCTTTTGCAACGGCGGCAGCGTCAGCGTGTGGGTTATCGAAGAGGTGATTTAAATTCATCCCCGGCGGCAAGCCGGGGAGATTTCATTACGGCAGTGGCGTCGGTAACGGCGCTTTATCCAGCGCAGCGGCACACTCTGCCGTCGGGCGATCCACACGCTCCATCGTCATACCATCGTACTCAATGGTGTTACCGTCACGCTCAACCTCGTACAGCTCGCGTTTTACGGTAACGTTAGTGAGATCATCAGACATCAATGTCAATTTACCCGGCACGGCAATCACCCGCTGCCACTGACGGCAATCCAGAGTATCGCCCTCTTTAGTGACAATCAGGCTGCCTATCGCTTCCGGACTGACCAGCGCACGTTGCGGCCCTTTGGTCTGCCAGTAGCCCGCCAGCCAGTCCGGCGCGGGGGTTTTCACGACATTGTTATAGTTTTCGACTTCGGCACAGCCCGCCAGCAACATGAGCGCGCCTGCAATTGCGAGTTTTTTCATCATTCATCCTGCATGAGAAGAAAAGAGGATTGTGGCATTAAAGCCCTGATGTCGCCAGCCTTTCCAGGTTCAGAGAGAAATTTGATCTAATTATTATTTTTGTGAATTATTACCCCGAAAATAAATTTGCTTGATGTATGATTCGCGACTCTTGTTTCAAACCTTCTGAGTTCAGAGGCTACATTCATGTCATGGCAGCAATTCAAACACGCCTGGTTGATTAAATTCTGGGCACCCATCCCTGCGGTCATCGCGGCGGGTATTCTCTCCACTTACTATTTTGGCATTACTGGCACCTTTTGGGCTGTCACGGGTGAATTTACCCGTTGGGGCGGTCAGCTCCTGCAGCTGTTTGGCGTCCATGCTGAAGAGTGGGGTTACTTTAAAATTATCCATCTGGAAGGATCGCCATTAACCCGCATCGACGGGATGATGATCCTCGGTATGTTTGGCGGCTGCTTTGCCGCAGCGCTGTGGGCCAACAATGTCAAACTGCGCATGCCACGCAGCCGTATCCGCATTATGCAGGCCATCATTGGCGGTATTATCGCTGGTTTTGGCGCGCGTCTGGCAATGGGCTGTAACCTGGCGGCGTTCTTTACCGGTATTCCTCAGTTCTCGCTGCATGCCTGGTTCTTTGCCATCGCCACTGCCATTGGTTCATGGTTTGGCGCGCGCTTTACCCTGCTGCCCATCTTCCGTATTCCCGTGAAAATGCAGAAAGTTTCTGCCGCCTCACCGCTGACGCAAAAACCGGATCAGGCGCGGCGTCGTTTTCGTCTCGGGATGCTGGTCTTTTTCGGCATGCTGGGCTGGGCGCTGCTCACGGCGATGAACCAACCAAAACTGGGGCTGGCAATGCTGTTTGGCGTCGGCTTTGGTTTACTGATTGAACGTGCGCAAATCTGCTTTACTTCGGCGTTCCGCGATATGTGGATCACCGGACGTACCCATATGGCGAAAGCAATCATTATCGGTATGGCGGTGAGTGCCATCGGGATCTTCAGTTACGTACAGTTAGGTGTTGAACCTAAAATCATGTGGGCGGGACCAAACGCGGTAATTGGTGGTTTACTGTTTGGATTTGGCATCGTGCTGGCAGGCGGCTGCGAAACCGGCTGGATGTACCGCGCGGTAGAAGGCCAGGTGCACTACTGGTGGGTCGGTCTGGGCAATGTGATCGGCTCAACGATTCTGGCGTATTACTGGGATGATTTCGCTCCGGCGCTGGCCACCGACTGGGACAAAATCAACCTACTGAAAACCTTTGGTCCGATGGGTGGCCTGCTGGTGACATATTTGCTGCTGTTTGCTGCGCTGATGTTGATTATCGGCTGGGAAAAACGCTTCTTCCGCCGTGCGGCACCGCAGACTGCTAAGGAGAACGCATGAAAAATATCGTTCCTGATTACCGCCTTGATATGGTGGGTGAACCCTGCCCTTATCCGGCAGTCGCAACCCTTGAGGCGATGCCGCAATTAAAAAAAGGTGAGATCCTGGAAGTGGTGAGCGACTGTCCGCAGTCGATCAATAATATTCCACTAGATGCGCGTAATCACGGCTATACGGTGCTGGATATTCAGCAAGACGGGCCGACCATTCGTTATTTAATTCAGAAATAATCCCTCATTCCCGCTGTGGCCCACAGCGGGAACATCGTTGCCTCTGACACATAGATTTTACCCGCCCCCTCTCCTATTCTTTTCAGTATGATCTCAGGAGGTTGCTATGTGTGGACGCTTTGCCCAATCCCAAACGCGTGAAGATTACCTTGCGCTTCTCGCGGAAGATATTGAACGCGATATTCCCTACGATACAGAACCCATTGGCAGATACAACGTCGCGCCGGGAACCAAAGTCCTTCTGCTCAGTGAACGTGATGAACACCTTCATTTGGATCCGGTTTTCTGGGGATATGCTCCCGGATGGTGGGATAAACCGCCGCTGATTAACGCCCGTGTAGAAACTGCCGCAACCAGTCGCATGTTTAAACCGCTCTGGCAACATGGTCGGGCAATCTGTTTTGCCGATGGCTGGTTTGAGTGGAAAAAAGAAGGCGACAAAAAGCAGCCTTATTTTATCTATCGTGCTGATGGACAACCTGTTTTTATGGCCGCGATAGGTAGCACACCGTTCGAGCGCGGTGACGAAGCCGAAGGATTTTTGATTGTCACTGCAGCAGCAGACCAGGGTCTGGTAGATATTCATGACCGCCGCCCACTGGTACTGTCGCCAGAAGCTGCGCGGGAATGGATGCGGCAAGATATTGGCGGTAAAGAAGCCTCAGAAATCGCTACCAGTGGCTGTGTGCCAGCAAACCAGTTCACCTGGCACCCGGTATCGCGCGCGGTGGGTAATGTTAAAAACCAGGGCGCGGAGTTAATTCAACCTATCTGATAAGCCTGGAGATTATTGATCAACAATACTGCGTCATAAGAAATCTCTATTAGACAAAGATTTCAGTACCTGTTGGCATATTGCAAAAATAACACCAATACGGAATCGTCATGTTCACGATTAAAACAGATGATCTCACCCATCCAGCAGTGCAAGCATTAGTGGCTTACCATATTTCCGGCATGCTGCAGCAGTCTCCCCCCGAAAGCAGTCATGCTTTAGATGTGCAAAAATTACGTAACCCGACAGTGACATTCTGGTCAGTATGGGAAGGCGAACAACTCGCAGGAATTGGTGCGCTGAAGTTGCTGGATGATAAACATGGCGAACTGAAATCAATGCGTACCGCGCCAAATTATTTACGTCGAGGTGTCGCCAGTCTGATTTTACGCCACATTTTGCAGGTCGCCCATGACAGATGCCTTCATCGCCTGAGCTTAGAAACGGGTACACAGGCTGGATTTACGGCCTGCCATCAACTTTATTTGAATCATGGTTTCGTTGATTGCGAACCGTTTGCTGATTATCAACTTGATCCACACAGTCGATTTTTGTCATTGACGCTATGCGAAAATAATGAATTGCCATGAGCCAGACGCAGCACATTCTTGCATTCGACGTGCTGCGCCTTTATTCATCACCAGCCGCATATGTCTTGTCCTTAGACGCTCCTTCCACATGCGCCACAAGAAACCTCTATTCCAGTGACACAATTGCGCCTAACTATTTAATTCTTACCATCTATTACGCCCCTTTTGACTATGTCAGAATATTTATCATAATCAGCGGAATTCGTAACAATATATTTTCGCTGCGATATTTCATAGGTAATGTCTGTCAAAGTCCACGGCATTAAAAACTCCTCTTTAATAGGATAACATTCTATAAAAAGTAATTTTAAATTGCTATGTATCGCAGGGACAACCTCAATATTATACTCCATACGTGCTGTCTCCAGATGATTTGGGAAGTATTGAATTTTTTTATCTTATTATCGCCACAATTAAACAGATTAGTAGTCTCAGGCATTGCTGGTATTTACCATATTTTATTGCGATAAATAAAAATTTTCATAGCCTTTGACGGAGATGAGTCAACACGCGATATCAGATTATTATCTACGGAGACCTGGGTAATTCCATCGGATACTTTTGGAAATACCATATAATTATTAAAATCGAGTTCTAATTCTTTGCAGAATTTGGGAATCTGTATTGTGGCAAGGCCATTATGACGAAGAGAAAGCACCTCAATCCAGTCTGGAAGAGGTGGCAAAGACCCCAAGTGAAGATCTGTTAAGTCAAGTTTACTATTGTGGAGTTCAACACATTTAAACAATCTCACCAATGCTATATCCACATTTTCTTTGAAGTCATTCGATGCGCCTTCTTTGACTGAATTAGCCCAGTCACTGAAACCTTTGCAAAGTCTGGCATCTGTAATTTTCGTTAACTTGTCTAGAAACTCTGCAATATTAGTCGATATAAACTCTAATGTATGCCGAATGGGTGGATTACCAGCTCCCTGACTTTTTTCTATCATGATAAAACCTGTCTTATCATAAATCGAGAAACCTTGAAACCAGAGACTATAATCACCCCATCCGAAATATTCTGAGTGCAACAACTTAAATTCTGACAGCATATTCAGTAATTTGCTGTCTTCACTAATTGGTGTAAACCTACCATTTCCAAGACAACTGACTAACTCACTTGATAATTCATTTATCATTGCATCATCAGATACTAAATCTTGTTGTTTTATCGTAGACTCAGTATTAGATGTGATTTTATTTAATTGAACCGACTGAGCTTTTAACGACAGATCATTTAATGGAAACATTTACACTCCTGTTTAATAAATTATATTGCCCAGGGAGCATTCTAAAACACAATAAAATTACCACTATCAAAAATCGCTCATTTTTATAACGCAGTATATTAATAAAAATAAGAACGAAGATTAAATTATCCAGAGGTTACTGTTGCGTCTGTGGTCGTAACAACATCCGACGTGGTGATGAGTGTCAAATGAGACACTCTGATGGTCAAAGGGTTTATTGCGTTTACGGATCGTGGATGGCAGAAAACGTTCAGGATCAGGTATCCATTTTAAACCAGAAATAGAGTGAGTTTGCCCCATCCATGCCCCACGCGGTGAGATCGGATGTAATTAACAACAGGTTACACAACCTACACCTGCATGCTCATCACTTCCTGATACGCCGCCACCAGCTTATTACGCACCTGAATCCCCATTTGCATTGAAACTGAGGCTTTTTGCATATCGGTCATCACATCGTTTAACGCCACGCCGGGTTCACCGAGAGTGAATTTTTCTGCCTGCGTGCGGGCGGCTGTTTGTGTATCGCTTATGCGATCGAGCGCGGCGTGCAGCTGCCCGGCAAAACTAATGGTCGGTTGCGGCAGTGATTCCTGCGCACGTGCACTCATCGCCGTGGTCTGTAACTGGCTGATAACCCCTTCAATCCCCTGTATCGCTGACATTTTCATCTCCCGGATAATTTCTGGTAGCAAAGCCTACCAGTAAGTCAATAAGACAAAGGCGCTAAATAGCAACAAAAAAACGGGTTTATTGGCGGATAGAAAAAAACGAAAGCACAAATAATGGGAGCGTCAATTTTTCGAGTTTGCTGACCCGGGAGTGAGTCTTGTTCCACTTTGCCAATAACGCCGTCCATAATCAGCCACGAGGTGCGCGATGAATGCGACTGCAGCCCAGACAAAATCTCTTGAGTGGCTTAATCGCCTGCGTGCGAATCCGAAAATTCCATTGATTGTTGCCGGTTCCGCAGCAGTGGCGGTCATGGTCGCACTGATCCTGTGGGCGAAAGCCCCCGACTACCGCACATTATTCAGCAATCTTTCCGATCAGGATGGTGGCGCAATTGTCAGCCAACTGACGCAAATGAATATTCCTTACCGCTTCAGCGAAGCCAGCGGCGCTATTGAAGTTCCGGCAGATAAAGTTCACGAACTGCGTCTGCGCCTGGCACAACAAGGTTTGCCCAAAGGCGGCGCGGTCGGTTTCGAACTGCTCGATCAGGAAAAGTTTGGTATCAGCCAGTTCAGCGAACAGGTGAATTATCAGCGGGCGCTGGAAGGCGAGCTTTCTCGTACCATCGAAACTATCGGCCCGGTAAAAGGGGCGCGCGTACATCTGGCAATGCCGAAACCGTCTTTATTCGTCCGTGAACAAAAATCCCCTTCTGCATCGGTGACGGTAAATCTGTTACCCGGCCGCGCACTCGATGAAGGGCAAATTAACGCCATTGTACATCTGGTTTCCAGCGCGGTTGCTGGTCTGCCGCCGGGGAACGTCACGCTGGTGGATCAGGGTGGACATCTGTTAACCCAGTCCAATACCAGCGGGCGCGATCTTAATGACGCTCAGTTGAAATATGCCAGCGATGTCGAAGGCCGGATTCAGCGGCGTATTGAAGCGATCCTGTCGCCAATTGTTGGCAACGGTAATATTCACGCCCAGGTTACGGCGCAGCTGGACTTCGCCAGTAAAGAACAAACGGAAGAACAGTATCGCCCAAATGGTGATGAAACTCAGGCGGCGCTTCGTTCACGCCAGCTTAATGAGAGCGAGCAAAGCGGTTCCGGTTATCCGGGCGGCGTACCGGGAGCGTTGTCGAATCAACCGGCTCCTGCGAATAACGCGCCAATCAGCACGCCTCCGGCAAATCAAAATAACCGCCAGCAGCAGGCGAGCACCACCAGCAATAGTGGGCCGCGTAGCACACAGCGGAATGAAACCAGTAACTACGAAGTCGATCGCACCATTCGTCATACCAAAATGAACGTGGGCGATGTGCAACGTCTGTCCGTCGCGGTCGTGGTGAATTACAAAACCTTGCCAGATGGCAAACCGTTGCCTCTCAGCAACGAACAGATGAAGCAAATTGAAGATCTGACCCGCGAGGCGATGGGCTTTTCTGAAAAACGCGGTGATTCGCTCAATGTTGTTAACTCGCCGTTCAATAGCAGTGACGAAAGCGGCGGAGAACTGCCGTTCTGGCAACAGCAAGCGTTTATCGATCAGTTACTTGCTGCCGGTCGCTGGTTGCTGGTACTGCTGGTGGCGTGGCTGCTGTGGAGGAAAGCGGTACGCCCGCAGCTAACACGTCGCGCTGAGGCAATGAAAGCTGTACAGCAACAGGCACAGGCCCACGAGGAAGTGGAAGATGCGGTGGAAGTCCGCCTGAGCAAAGACGAACAACTCCAACAACGGCGCGCTAACCAACGTCTGGGGGCAGAAGTCATGAGCCAGCGTATCCGTGAAATGTCTGATAACGATCCGCGCGTGGTGGCGCTGGTCATTCGCCAGTGGATAAATAACGATCATGAGTAACCTGACAGGCACCGATAAAAGCGTCATCCTGCTGATGACCATTGGCGAAGACCGGGCGGCAGAGGTGTTCAAACACCTTTCCCAGCGCGAAGTGCAAACTCTGAGCGCTGCAATGGCGAACGTCACGCAGATCTCCAACAAGCAGCTAACCGATGTGCTGGCGGAGTTTGAGCAAGAAGCTGAACAGTTTGCCGCACTGAATATCAACGCCAACGATTATCTGCGTTCGGTATTGGTCAAAGCTCTGGGTGAAGAACGTGCCGCCAGCCTGCTGGAAGATATTCTCGAAACCCGCGATACCGCCAGCGGTATTGAAACGCTCAACTTTATGGAGCCGCAGAGCGCCGCCGATCTGATTCGCGATGAGCATCCGCAAATTATCGCCACCATTCTGGTGCATCTGAAGCGCGCCCAGGCCGCCGATATTCTGGCGTTGTTCGATGAACGTCTGCGCCACGACGTGATGTTGCGTATCGCCACCTTTGGCGGCGTGCAGCCTGCCGCGCTGGCGGAGCTGACCGAAGTTCTGAATGGCTTGCTCGACGGTCAGAATCTCAAGCGCAGTAAAATGGGCGGCGTGAGAACAGCAGCCGAAATTATCAACCTGATGAAAACTCAGCAGGAAGAAGCCGTTATTACCGCCGTGCGTGAATTCGACGGCGAGCTGGCGCAGAAAATCATCGACGAGATGTTCCTGTTCGAGAATCTGGTGGATGTCGACGATCGCAGCATTCAGCGACTGTTGCAGGAAGTGGATTCCGAATCGCTGTTGATCGCGCTGAAAGGGGCCGAGCAGCCACTGCGCGAGAAATTCCTGCGCAATATGTCGCAGCGTGCCGCCGATATTCTGCGCGACGATCTCGCCAACCGTGGTCCGGTGCGTCTGTCGCAGGTGGAAAACGAACAGAAAGCGATTCTGCTGATTGTGCGCCGCCTTGCCGAAACTGGCGAGATGGTAATTGGCAGCGGCGAGGATACCTATGTCTGATAATCTGCCGTGGAAAACCTGGACGCCGGACGATCTCGCGCCACCACAGGCAGAGTTTGTGCCCATGGTCGAGCCGGAAGAAACCATCATTGAAGAGGCCGAACCCAGCCTTGAGCAGCAACTGGCGCAACTGCAAATGCAGGCCCATGAACAAGGTTATCAGGCGGGTATTGCCGAAGGTCGCCAGCAAGGTCATAAGCAGGGCTATCAGGAAGGACTGGCCCAGGGGCTGGAGCAAGGTCTGGCAGAGGCGAAGTCTCAACAAGCGCCAATTCATGCCCGGATGCAGCAACTGGTCAGCGAATTTCAAACTACCCTTGATGCACTTGATAGTGTGATAGCGTCGCGCCTGATGCAGATGGCGCTGGAGGCGGCACGTCAGGTGATCGGTCAGACGCCAACAGTGGATAACTCGGCACTGATCAAACAGATCCAACAGTTGTTGCAGCAAGAACCGTTATTCAGCGGTAAACCACAGCTGCGCGTGCACCCGGATGATCTGCAACGTGTGGATGATATGCTCGGCGCAACCTTAAGTTTGCATGGCTGGCGCTTGCGGGGCGATCCCACACTCCATCCTGGCGGCTGTAAAGTCTCCGCCGATGAAGGCGATCTCGACGCCAGTGTCGCCACTCGCTGGCAAGAACTCTGCCGTCTGGCAGCACCAGGAGTGGTGTAATGACCACGCGTCTGACTCGCTGGCTAACCACGCTGGATAACTTTGAAGCCAAAATGGCGCAGTTGCCTGCGGTACGTCGCTACGGGCGATTAACCCGCGCTACCGGGCTGGTGCTGGAAGCCACCGGATTACAATTGCCGCTCGGCGCAACCTGTGTGATTGAGCGCCAGAACGGCAGCGAAACGCACGAAGTAGAAAGCGAAGTCGTTGGCTTTAACGGTCAACGGCTGTTTTTAATGCCGCTGGAGGAAGTGGAAGGTGTCCTGCCCGGCGCGCGTGTTTATGCCAAAAACATTTCGGCTGAAGGGCTGCAAAGCGGCAAGCAGTTGCCGCTCGGTCCAGCGTTATTAGGTCGCGTTCTGGACGGCAGCGGTAAACCGCTCGATGGCCTCCCCTCCCCCGATACGACGGAAACCGGTGCGCTGATTACCCCGCCATTTAACCCGTTGCAACGTACACCGATTGAACATGTGCTGGACACCGGCGTGCGCCCAATCAATGCCCTGCTTACCGTCGGGCGCGGGCAGCGTATGGGACTGTTTGCCGGGTCCGGCGTTGGTAAAAGTGTGCTGCTGGGGATGATGGCGCGTTACACCCGCGCCGATGTCATTGTCGTGGGTTTAATTGGTGAACGCGGACGCGAAGTAAAAGATTTTATTGAGAATATCCTCGGTGCCGAAGGGCGTGCACGCTCCGTGGTGATTGCCGCTCCGGCGGATGTTTCTCCGCTACTGCGAATGCAGGGTGCCGCCTATGCCACGCGCATTGCCGAAGATTTTCGCGATCGTGGTCAGCATGTGTTGCTGATTATGGACTCCCTCACCCGCTATGCGATGGCCCAGCGTGAGATTGCGCTGGCGATTGGCGAACCACCTGCCACTAAAGGTTATCCACCGTCGGTGTTTGCCAAATTACCGGCACTGGTCGAGCGTGCCGGAAATGGCATTAGCGGCGGCGGCTCGATTACCGCTTTTTATACCGTGCTCACCGAGGGCGATGACCAGCAGGACCCCATTGCCGACTCCGCGCGGGCCATCCTCGACGGTCACATTGTGCTGTCTCGCCGACTGGCGGAAGCCGGGCACTATCCGGCTATCGATATTGAAGCGTCGATCAGCCGCGCAATGACGGCGTTGATCAGCGAGCAACATTATGCGCGAGTGCGCACCTTCAAACAGCTGTTGTCGAGTTTTCAGCGTAACCGCGATCTGGTTAGCGTCGGTGCGTATGCCAAAGGCAGCGATCCGATGCTCGATAAAGCCATCGCCCTGTGGCCGCAGCTGGAGGGCTATTTGCAACAAGGCATTTTTGAACGCGCGGACTGGGAAGCGTCTCTCCAGGGGCTGGAGCGTATTTTCCCGACAGTGTCATAACCCAGGAGATAACGGCAGATGGCAGAACATGGCGCGCTGGCGACCCTGAAAGATCTGGCAGAAAAAGAGGTAGAGGATGCCGCGCGCCTGCTGGGTGAAATGCGTCGCGGATGTCAGCAGGCGGAAGAACAGCTCAAAATGCTGATCGATTATCAGAATGAATATCGCAATAACCTCAATAGCGATATGAGTGCCGGGATGACCAGCAACCGCTGGATCAACTATCAGCAGTTTATCCAGACGCTGGAAAAAGCCATTACTCAGCATCGCCAGCAACTTAATCAGTGGACGCAGAAAGTTGACATTGCCCTGAACAGCTGGCGAGAAAAGAAACAACGTTTGCAGGCCTGGCAGACACTGCAGGAACGGCAATCCACGGCGGCACTGCTTGCAGAAAACCGCCTCGATCAGAAAAAGATGGATGAGTTCGCCCAGCGCGCCGCCATGAGGAAACCTGAATGATTCGCATAGCGCCCTTGATTACCGCTGACGTTGATAACGCCACATTGCCTGGCGGCAAAGCCAGCGATGCTGCACAAGATTTTCTCGCGTTGTTGAGCGAAGCATTAACAGGCGAGGCAACAACCGACAAAGCGACTCCCCAGTTGCTGGTGGCAACAGATAAGCCCACGGCAAAAGGCGAGCCGCTGGTCAGCGATATTGTTTCAGACGCGCAACAAGCAGATTTACTGATCCCTGTGGATGAAACACTGCCTGTCATCAACGACGAACAATCCACATCAACACCGTTAACCACCGCTCAGACGATAACGTTGGCTGTGGCGGCTGACAACAATACGGCAAAAGACGAAAAAGCGGATGATCTGAATGAAGACGTCACCGCCAGCCTGAGTGCCCTTTTTGCGATGTTGCCGGGTTTTGACAATACGCCCAAAGTGACTGATGCGCCGTCAACCGTGTTACCGGCAGAGAAACCAACGCTCTTCACAAAACTGACTTCTGCGCAACTCACAACAGCACAGCCTGATGATGCCCCCGGCACACCAGCTCAGCCATTAACACCGCTGATAGCAGAAGCCCAGAGTAAAGCGGAAGTCATCAGCACGCCTTCGTCGGTGAGCGCTGCCGCCAGCCCGCTAATCACTCCACACCAGACACAGCCACTGCCCACCGTCGCCGCGCCTGTTTTGAGTGCACCGCTGGGTTCTCACGAATGGCAACAATCATTAAGCCAGCATATTTCGCTGTTCACCCGCCAGGGGCAACAAAGTGCAGAGTTGCGTCTGCACCCGCAGGATTTAGGTGAAGTGCAAATCTCCCTCAAAGTGGATGATAACCAGGCACAAATCCAGATGGTTTCACCGCATCAGCACGTGCGCGCCGCCCTGGAAGCAGCGCTGCCGGTACTGCGTACGCAGCTGGCCGAGAGTGGCATTCAGTTAGGGCAAAGCAACATCAGTGGCGAAAACTTTAGTGGTCAGCAGCAGGCCGCTTCCCAACAACAGCAAAGCCAACGCACAGCAACCCATGAACCTCTGGCGGGGGAAGACGACGATACGCTTCCGGTTCCCGTCTCTTTACAAGGGCGTGTAACAGGCAACAGCGGCGTTGATATTTTCGCCTAACGTCAGAGGTAGCACCGTAATCCGCGTCTTTTCCCCGCTTTGTTGCGCTCAAGACGCAGGATAATTAGCCGATAAGCAGTAGCGACACAGGAAGACCGCAACACATGACTGATTACGCGATAAGCAAGAAAAGCAAGCGATCGCTTTGGATCCCGATTCTGGTATTCATTACCATCGCGGCCTGTGCCAGCGCAGGTTACAGCTACTGGCATTCGCATCAGGTTGCCGCTGAAGACAAAGCGCAGCAACGCGTCGTGCCCTCCCCGGTCTTCTATGCGCTGGATACCTTTACGGTCAATCTGGGCGATGCGGATCGCGTGCTTTATATCGGCATAACCCTGCGACTGAAAGATGAAGCTACCCGCTCGCGGCTGAGTGAGTATTTGCCGGAAGTCCGTAGCCGTTTGCTGTTACTGTTTTCGCGTCAGGATGCTGCCGTACTGGCGACAGAAGAAGGCAAGAAAAAACTGATTGCCGAGATTAAAACCACACTTTCCACCCCGCTTGTTGCCGGGCAACCGAAACAGGATGTCACCGACGTGCTGTATACCGCTTTTATTCTGCGATAACGACATGGGCGATAGTATTCTTTCTCAAGCTGAAATTGATGCGCTGTTGAATGGTGACAGCGAAGTCAAAGACGAACCGACAGCCAGTGTAAGCGGCGAAAGTGACATTCGTCCGTACGATCCGAATACCCAACGACGGGTTGTGCGCGAACGTTTGCAGGCGCTGGAAATCATTAATGAGCGCTTTGCCCGCCATTTTCGTATGGGGCTGTTCAACCTGCTGCGCCGTAGCCCGGACATTACCGTCGGGGCCATCCGCATTCAGCCGTACCATGAATTTGCCCGCAACCTGCCGGTGCCGACCAACCTGAACCTTATCCATCTGAAACCGCTGCGCGGCACAGGGCTGGTGGTGTTCTCACCGAGTCTGGTGTTTATCGCCGTGGATAACCTGTTTGGCGGCGATGGACGCTTCCCGACCAAAGTGGAAGGTCGCGAGTTTACCCATACCGAACAGCGCGTCATCAACCGCATGTTAAAGCTGGCGCTTGAAGGCTATAGCGACGCCTGGAAGGCGATTAATCCGCTGGAAGTTGAGTACGTACGTTCGGAAATGCAGGTGAAATTTACCAATATCACCACCTCACCAAATGACATCGTGGTTAACACGCCGTTCCATGTGGAGATTGGCAACCTGACCGGCGAATTTAATATCTGCCTGCCATTCAGCATGATCGAGCCGCTACGGGAATTGTTGGTTAACCCGCCGCTGGAAAACTCGCGTAATGAAGATCAGAACTGGCGCGATAACCTGGTGCGCCAGGTGCAGCATTCACAGCTGGAGCTGGTCGCCAACTTTGCCGATATCTCGCTACGTCTGTCGCAGATTTTAAAACTGAAACCCGGCGACGTCCTGCCGATAGAAAAACCCGATCGCATCATCGCCCATGTTGACGGCGTCCCGGTGCTGACCAGTCAGTACGGCACTCTCAACGGTCAATATGCGTTACGAATAGAACATTTGATCAACCCGATTTTAAATTCTCTGAACGAGGAACAGCCCAAATGAGTGACATGAATAATCCGGCCGATGATAACAACGGCGCAATGGACGATCTGTGGGCTGAAGCGTTGAGCGAACAAAAATCAACCAGCAGCAAAAGTGCTGCCGACGCGGTGTTCCAGCAATTTGGCGGTGGTGATGTCAGCGGAACGTTGCAGGATATCGACCTGATTATGGATATTCCGGTCAAGCTGACCGTCGAGCTGGGCCGCACACGAATGACCATCAAAGAGTTATTGCGTCTCACGCAAGGATCAGTCGTGGCGCTGGACGGTCTGGCGGGCGAACCACTGGATATTCTGATCAACGGTTATTTAATCGCCCAAGGCGAGGTGGTGGTGGTTGCCGATAAATATGGCGTGCGGATCACCGATATCATTACTCCGTCTGAGCGAATGCGTCGCCTGAGCCGTTAGTGATGAATAACCACGCTACTGTGCAATCTTCCGCGCCGGTTTCTGCTGCGCCACTGCTGCAGGTGAGCGGCGCACTCATCGCCATTATTGCCCTGATCCTCGCGGCTGCCTGGCTGGTAAAACGGCTGGGATTTGCCCCGAAACGCACTGGCGTTAACGGTCTGAAAATTAGTGCCAGTGCTTCGCTGGGCGCGCGTGAACGGGTCGTGGTGGTCGATGTGGAAGATGCACGGCTGGTGCTCGGCGTAACCGCTGGGCAAATCAATCTGCTGCATAAACTTCCCCCTTCAGCACCAACGGAAGAGATACCACAGACCGATTTTCAGTCGGTCATGAAAAACTTGCTTAAGCGTAGCGGGAGATCCTGATGCGTCGTTTGTTGTCTGTCGCACCTGTCCTTCTCTGGCTGGTTACGCCCCTCGCCTTCGCGCAACTGCCGGGTATCACCAGCCAGCCGCTGCCTGGCGGTGGACAAAGCTGGTCGCTCCCGGTGCAGACGCTGGTGTTCATTACCTCGTTGACGTTTATTCCGGCAATTTTACTGATGATGACCAGTTTCACCCGCATCATCATTGTTTTTGGTTTATTGCGTAACGCGCTGGGAACGCCCTCCGCGCCACCTAACCAGGTATTGCTGGGGCTGGCACTGTTTTTGACCTTTTTTATTATGTCACCGGTGATCGATAAAATTTATGTCGATGCGTACCAGCCATTCAGCGAAGAGAAAATATCAATGCAGGAGGCGCTGGAAAAAGGGGCGCAGCCGCTGCGTGAGTTTATGCTGCGTCAGACCCGTGAGGCGGATTTAGGGTTGTTTGCCAGACTGGCAAATACTGGCCCGTTGCAGGGACCTGAAGCCGTGCCGATGCGCATTTTGCTCCCGGCCTACGTGACCAGCGAGTTGAAAACCGCATTTCAGATAGGCTTCACGATCTTCATTCCGTTTTTGATTATTGACCTGGTGATTGCCAGCGTGTTGATGGCATTGGGGATGATGATGGTTCCCCCCGCTACCATTGCTCTGCCCTTTAAACTGATGCTGTTTGTACTGGTGGATGGCTGGCAATTGCTGGTCGGTTCGCTGGCGCAGAGCTTTTACAGCTAGAGAGGCAAAATGACACCTGAATCGGTCATGATGATGGGGACTGAAGCGATGAAAGTCGCGCTGGCACTGGCTGCCCCGCTATTGCTGGTAGCGTTGGTCACGGGCCTTATCATCAGTATTTTGCAGGCCGCCACGCAGATTAACGAAATGACGCTGTCGTTTATTCCGAAAATCATCGCCGTATTTATCGCCATTATTATTGCCGGACCGTGGATGCTCAATCTGTTGCTGGATTACGTCCGCACCTTGTTCACTAACCTGCCGTATATCATCGGGTAGCCGTACTATGTTGCAGGTGACAAGCGAACAATGGCTATCCTGGTTAAGCCTGTACTTCTGGCCGTTACTGCGCGTGCTGGCGCTGATCTCCACCGCGCCGATTCTGAGCGAACGCAGCGTACCGAAACGGGTAAAACTGGGTCTGGCAATGATGATCACGTTCGCCATTGCCCCATCATTACCTGCCAACGATGTTCCTGTTTTTTCGTTCTTTGCTCTGTGGCTGGCCGTGCAGCAGATCCTGATCGGCATTGCGCTTGGTTTTACCATGCAATTTGCCTTTGCCGCTGTGCGAACCGCTGGTGAAATTATCGGTCTGCAAATGGGGCTGTCATTTGCGACGTTTGTCGATCCGGCCAGCCATCTCAATATGCCCGTTTTAGCGCGTATCATGGATATGCTGGCGTTACTGCTGTTCCTGACATTTAACGGTCATTTATGGTTGATTTCACTGCTGGTCGATACCTTTCACACCCTGCCAATTGGTGGCGAACCGTTGAACAGCAATGCGTTTCTGGCACTCACCAAAGCAGGGAGTTTGATTTTCCTTAACGGGCTGATGCTGGCGTTACCGCTCATTACTCTGCTGCTGACACTGAATCTGGCATTAGGTTTACTGAATCGTATGGCCCCGCAATTATCCATTTTTGTTATTGGATTTCCATTAACTCTGACTGTCGGTATCTCTTTAATGGCGGCATTAATGCCGTTAATTGCGCCTTTTTGCGAACATTTATTCAGTGAGATGTTTAATTTGCTGGCTGATATTATTAGTGAATTGCCATTAATATAATTCCGTAACGTTTATCATGTTATCCTAAGGATTATCCGAAAAATAATACCTACGAACATCTTCCAGGATACTCCTGCGGCGAAATATTTGTTTTAAGCTCACTCACATATCGCAACATTTACTTTACTTTAAGACAATTCCAGGCAAATTATACAACACTTTACGGGATAGTAAGTCCGCCTGAAAAATCGCGAGAGTGGCGCATTAGGTGACCCATGTTGTTCCGTTTAGTCATGATGAAATATTCAGGTAAGGGGAATTATCGTTACGCATTGAGTGAGGGTATGCCATGTCAACGATTATTATGGATTTATGTAGTTACACCCGACTAGGTTTAACCGGGTATCTGTTGAGTAGAGGGGTTAAAAAAAGAGAAATCAACGACATTGAAACCGTTGATGACCTTGCCATAGCTTGTGATTCACAGCGCCCTTCAGTGGTGTTTATTAATGAGGACTGTTTCATCCACGATGCTTCTAACAGTCAGCGTATCAAGCTCATCATTAATCAACATCCCAATACGTTATTTATCGTTTTTATGGCAATTGCCAATGTTCATTTTGATGAATATCTATTGGTCAGAAAAAATTTATTGATCAGTTCTAAATCGATTAAACCGGAATCTCTCGACGATATCCTTGGCGATATTCTGAAAAAAGAGACAACGATAACCTCGTTTTTAAATATGCCGACGTTATCATTGAGCCGAACCGAATCGAGTATGTTGCGAATGTGGATGGCAGGTCAGGGAACCATTCAAATCTCCGACCAAATGAATATCAAAGCCAAGACCGTTTCATCGCATAAAGGTAATATTAAACGTAAGATCAAAACGCATAATAAACAGGTTATCTACCATGTCGTCCGACTGACGGATAATGTGACTAATGGTATTTTTGTCAACATGCGCTAACACATTCTGACTGGTGGTTTCCCACCAGTCAGGCTGAATTAGATTACTCTGCTTTCTCCACAAAGATACCGTCCTGATGCCCTGCTTCATTAAAGAACCAGATGCCGAGCGGGTAGTCTTCCAGCGAAACCAGGTACATTGTGCCTTCACTAAACTCCTCAACTGCCAGTACCACGCCAGGACGACGCGGACCGCCATCCGTTTTGACTGTTACCCGATCATTCACCTTCATCGTTTTCCTCCTGTGGCTTTGTGCCAGTGTAGAACAATTTCGTTTTTCTGGCAGCGCCAGGCGCGCGTGAGTGCTGATTTTCTCGACGGTCTATACTTAAGAGATGCCAGGCAGACTAAACGACTGGCGGCAACAACAGAGTAACGGTTGCGAGGAAAGATGATGAAAACCGCAAAAGAGTACAGCGATACCGCAAAACGTGAGGTCAGCGTCGATGTCGATGCCCTGCTGGCGGCGATCAATGAAATTAGCGAAAGCGAAGTTCATCGCAGCCAGAACGATTCTGAACACGTTAGCGTCGATGGACGTGAATATCATACATGGCGTGAATTGGCGGATGCCTTCGAACTGGATATTCATGACTTCAGCGTCTCTGAAGTGAATCGTTGAATGCACAATAAAAAAATCCCGACCCTGAGGGGGTCGGGATGAAACTTGCTTAAGCAAGAAGCACTTAAAAAATTCGTTACACCAGGAAATCTGATGTGTTCATCACCTTATCCGCAATTTTTTTCGCTGACAAGAAAATATTCGTGATATGAATGATTAACGCTACTTATGAATAGAAATGTGACGCGCGTCACCCCTTGGTGGCTCTGGCGTCAACGGGATCGCTCCCGAAAAAATCATCTTTGATAATTTGTGCTGTTTTGAGAATCATCCTGGTAAGGGGAGTACTGCGCAACCATGCTTTCAATTCAACAACCACTACTGGTTTTTAGCGATCTTGATGGCACCCTGCTGGACAGTCATAGTTATGACTGGCAACCAGCTGCCCCCTGGCTCAGCCGTTTACGCGAAGCGAATGTTCCCGTCATTCTCTGTAGCAGTAAGACATCAGCGGAAATGCTGTACTTGCAAAAAACGTTGGGGCTACAAGGTTTACCGCTGATTGCCGAAAATGGCGCAGTGATCCAGCTTGCTGAGCAATGGCAGGATATAGACGGTTTTCCACGCATCATCTCAGGTATTAGCCATGGCGAAATCAGCCAGGTTTTAAATACGCTACGCGAGAAAGAACATTTTAAATTCACAACTTTTGATGATGTCGACGATGCAACCATCGCCGAATGGACGGGATTAAGCCGTAGCCAGGCGGCGCTGACGCAGCTACATGAGGCGTCGGTAACGCTAATCTGGCGCGACAGTGACGAGCGTATGGCACAATTTACCGCGCGTCTTAACGAACTGGGCTTGCAGTTTATGCAGGGTGCGCGCTTCTGGCACGTCCTGGATGCCTCTGCCGGAAAAGATCAGGCTGCCAACTGGATTATCGCGACCTATCAACAATTGTCAGGCAAACGCCCAACCACACTTGGCCTGGGCGATGGACCAAACGATGCGCCCTTACTGGAGGTAATGGATTACGCGGTGATTGTGAAAGGGTTAAACCGTGAAGGGGTGCATCTGCATGATGAGGATCCGGCCCGCGTCTGGCGAACGCAGCGTGAAGGACCGGAAGGCTGGCGTGAAGGGCTGGACCATTTTTTCTCCGCCCGTTAAGCGTTATCGCTCGCGAATACCCGATTGCGCCCGGCCTGTTTAGCGAGATAAAGTCGACGGTCGGCCAGTGACTGGAGTTGTTCAAAATCATAATCACCGGTTTCCTCGCTGCTGCTTACCCCCAGCGAGGCACTGATGCGTATCGTCGTACTCTTGGCGATCAACATCTCTTTTTCATTTAGCTTCAGGCGAATACGTTCTGCAACCTCCGCAGCCTGCGTCAGGCTCGCGCCTGGCAGAATCACACAAAACTCCTCACCACCGACCCGCCCGGCAACGTCCTGCGCACGCAAGGAACTGCTAATTAATCCGGCAGCATGAGAAAGAACACGGTCGCCCGCCTGATGACCAAAGCGGTCATTAATCGCTTTAAAATGGTCAAGGTCGACCTGAATGACAGAAAAAGGATGTTGGTGCGTCTGACACAATTTAGCGAGCGGACGGGCTTTTTCGAACAGTGCGCCACGGTTATATAAACGCGTTAAGGTGTCGTGCCACGCCTGCCACTGCAACGAGCTTTGCAAAACATACATGTTGCTGACCATCCGGCGAATCACATACCAGGAGATGAGTAACATGGTGGTAAAGAGCGCCCACAGCAGGGTTAATGCAATGCTGATACTGCCGAAATCGCCGCGCACGCCTTCGCTTAGCGTATGGACGCGCACCAGCACACCGTCGAAATGGTCCAGACGTTCCCAGCTAACATATCGACTGTTCATACGAATGCCGCCCCGCGTGTCATGTTCCATTGCCTGCGCCAGCAAGGCCAGTTCACGAGGATCAAAAATATTCCCTGTTGGATGGTCAGGATTGGAAGAGGTCAAAAATCTCAGCTTACTGTCATAGAGCTGATACTCACCATCGAGGTTTTTATCGATGGCGTTTCTTAAAAATTGCTGCATGGTACGCACGGGAATACTCATCCCCAGCACGCCATACCAGTAGTTATTACTGTCTACCGGAACACTGACGGTAACCTGCGGTTCAGTATTGCTGGCGTGTTCCGGTTGCGAAGTGAACCAGCGTACCGCGCGGTGACGATTTTCTCGTTGCGAATGGCCGATAAACCAGGGTTGGGTGACATAGCCGTAATAACGCGTTGGTACATTGCGCGTAAACAAGGTCGGCTGCGTCGAAACGTAAAATCCGGCACGCGAGACATACATCGCCTGTTCAACCATCGACGAGGAGTTGTGTGCCAGTCGCAGCAAGTAACCAACTTCCAGTGCAGCGGTAATTTCATTGTCGAGGCTTTCATTTTCGCGAGACAGGAGATTCCCCTCGCTGACTAATGCATCCGACACACCATTGACTGGCAGGGTGCGTCGTCGGTTGAGTTCGATTTGCCAGGCGTGCTCGTCGCGATGCTGTTCGAACTCGGTTACGGCATTACGCAGAGAGGTGAAATCCAGTGGCGCTACGAGAGCTTCGCGCATGCCATTACGCAAAAAGATCAGTTTGTCGACGTTATACTGCAAATGCTTATCGAGCGCGTTGGCTACGTTTTCCAGATGATTACGCTGGCTGGAGATATAGGCATCTTCCAGCACTACCACTTCACGCCAGGTCAGCAAGGTGGAAAAAAGCAATACCACGATAAAGCAGAGATTAACGATATGACCAGGCCCCAGGCGGCGTGCGAGTTTTTTCAACCAGCTCTGGTTTTCCATTTTTGTCTCGTGCTGCACCCTGACGACTCCCAACCTGCTTTTTTATGATTCTGGCATAACCCGGCGATAACGTACCGCAAAACAGCGATAATTTTATAATGGTGGCATGATAAGACGCGACTATCATTCATTGCAGGCATTGGCACACCAGGCCGGATGTGATCCGGCCTGGTGTTAATGATACCCTTTCAAACTTCTTCCGCAGGACGACTCCCCTCCCCTGGAACAAGCTCGGTTTCATGAAAAGCTTCCCGCTTGACCCCGTAACCGTCATACCAACGACACTCAACCATACCGCTGGAGTATCCGGTGACAATCATCCGCGGGCCGCCCTCTTTAACCGTAACTTCCTCACTAACCATAAAGCTCATACTCGCCTCCTTTTTTCGAGTGAAACTTGTTCACCTTAGTTTAAGATGGCGAATTTTGCATAATAGCCTGTGCGAGTATTAATGTGCCTGACCGCGCATTTTCGCTACTGCTTTCACTCCCAGCACCACGATGCCGCCGATGATAAATCCAAGAATCAGATTTAAAACAGTCGGTAATATCATCGCCACCACTGCACTTTGCTGCCCGGCGAAATGTTCAATGGCGTGATGCAACGGCGCAATACCATGTACCACAATCCCGCCGCCGACGAGGAACATCGCCAGCGTGCCGACAATCGATAACGCTTTCATCAACCAGGGCGCGATAATCAATAACCCTTTACCTAATGCCTGCATCAGCGCGCTGGATTTTTCCGCCAGCCAATACCCCAGGTCATCAATCTTAACGATAACCCCTACCAGACCGTAGACGCCCACGGTCACTACCAGCGCGATGCCTGAAAGCACCAGCACCTGATTAAGCAACGGCGCTTCTGCCACAATCCCCAGCGTGATGGCGACGATTTCCGCAGACAATATAAAATCGGTACGAATCGCCCCTTTTATTTTGTCCTTTTCAAACTTCAGCGGATCCTGCGCCGCCAGCTTCTCCAGACGCTGCTGACTCTGCGCCGGATCTTCTTTATGTTTACGCGCCTCCAGCATATGCAGCACTTTCTCTACCCCTTCAAAGCAGAGAAACGCGCCGCCAATCATCAACAGTGGCGTAATCGCCCACGGGATAAACGCACTGATGATCAGCGCCAGCGGCACCAGAATCACTTTATTGATCAGCGATCCTTTCGCCACGCCCCAGACCACGGGAAGTTCCCGGTTGGCCCGCACGCCTGAAACTTGTTGCGCATTGAGCGATAAGTCATCCCCTAATACACCGGCGGTTTTCTTCGCCGCCAGTTTGCCCATCACGGAGATATCGTCCAGCAGTGTGGCGATATCATCGAGCAACGTCAGTAAACTACTCCCGGCCAAAAGCATTCCCTCTCATTTTTATTGTTGAAGGGTGTAAGTATGAAGCAAAAACGGTAGCTCTGATACTTGCTTCACAGGTCAACATTTTTTTAACAATCAAGTGCAATTATATCTCTCGCCAGCAGAATGATTTTCACGTTTACTATGAACCACCTTTTTATTTCCACCGTGAGGGATTATGCGTTTCCGCCAGTTGTTACCGCTTTTTGGCGCGTTGTTTGCGTTGTATATCATTTGGGGCTCTACCTATTTTGTCATTCGGATTGGCGTGGAAAGCTGGCCGCCGTTAATGATGGCGGGCGTTCGATTCCTGGCAGCCGGTATTTTATTGCTGGCATTTTTGCTACTGCGCGGACACAAACTCCCCCCGCTACGTCCGCTGCTCAATGCCGCACTGATTGGCCTGTTATTATTGGCTGTCGGTAATGGCATGGTGACGGTTGCCGAACATCAAAATGTTCCTTCCGGCATCGCCGCCGTAGTGGTTGCAACCGTGCCCCTCTTTACCCTGTGCTTCAGCCGCCTGTTTGGCATTAAAACGCGCAAACTGGAATGGGTGGGTATCGCCATTGGGCTTGCCGGAATCATCATGCTCAATAGCGGTGGAAACTTAAGCGGCAATCCATGGGGCGCGATTCTGATTTTAATCGGCTCGATTAGCTGGGCGTTTGGCTCGGTTTATGGCTCGCGCATTACCTTACCTGTAGGGATGATGGCGGGTGCGATTGAGATGCTGGCGGCTGGCGTGGTGTTAATGATTGCGTCGATGATTGCGGGTGAAAAACTGACGGCGCTCCCTTCCCTTTCAGGCTTCCTTGCGGTCGGCTATCTGGCGCTGTTTGGTTCGATTATCGCCATTAACGCTTATATGTATTTAATCCGCAACGTCAGTCCGGCTCTCGCCACCAGCTACGCCTACGTTAACCCGGTGGTCGCGGTCTTGCTGGGTACGGGACTGGGCGGAGAGACGCTGTCGAAGATTGAATGGCTGGCGCTCGGCGTGATTGTCTTCGCGGTGGTACTGGTCACGTTGGGAAAATATCTCTTCCCGGCAAAACCCGTAGTTGCGCCAGTTATTCAGGACGCATCAAGCGAGTAAATGAATCCCCTGCGTGTCGATCTGCGCGCTGGCACCTTCGCCGCAGATCCACTCTTCCAGACGCTCGGTAAGCGCTTCATCCGTCAGCTTCTCGCGCCCACGTAACGCACACTCCCAGACAATCAGTACGCGCCAGCCGAGCTCCTGCAAGCGACTGATATCGCGGCGATCGCGCTCAACATTTTTACCTATCTTCTCCAGCCAGAACTCGGTTCGTGTCGCAGGTACTTTAAACAGATAGCAGTGGTGATGGTGCCAGAAGCAGCCGTGGGTAAATATCACGCAGCGATATTCATCAACGACAAAATCCGGGCGTCCGGGCAGACTGGCGTCCTGAACGCGAAACGCCAGGCCCTGCCCGGTTAACAAACTGGCGAGGCGCTTCTCAATCGCCGTATCACGCGTGGCAATCGCGCGCATATTTTTGCTGCGGGTGGCCTTATCGTGAACGTCGGCCATGTTGTGCCTCTTGCTGACGCAACGCCACCGCCTGTTTGATTTTTGGCTCAAGCAGTTTTGCCACCGCGGCAAAGACCGGTACGACCACCGAGTTACCGAACTGGCGATAGGCCTGAGTGTCCGAAACTGGAATGCGGAATTTCGCTTCTCCCGGCGCTTCAAAACCCATTAAGCGCGCGCATTCCCGAGGCGTTAACCGACGTGGACGATGTTGCTGATTCAGCGGATCGTCAAAGTCTTTCTCACCCGTGGCCATATCCCAACCGCGATCGATTAAAATTTCCGCGCCATCTTTGTAATAACGCGCAGACAGGGTACGCGTGACGCTTTGCGGATTGTTCGGATAAACCATTCCATAACCGAAGCCGTTACCGCGTGCCTGATGTTTTTTCGCATAACGATAGAGGTACTTCCACAACACCGGCGTCAGGATATATTTCGCCTCGACCATCGGGTCCAGCAGCTGGGCCAGCGTCACTCGCTGTGCAGGGAAACATTCGCTGATATCACGCAGGGTAAAATCGGCTTTCAGATTCAGATCGCGACGAAAACCCACCAGCACGATGCGTTCACGGTGCTGCGGCAGAAAATGTTTGCCGTCGATGATTTTTGGATCGTCCGGCCCGTTATCTTCTGCATCAGCCACGTCATAGCCCAGTTCGTCCAGCGTCTGCATGATGATGCGGAACGTTTTTCCTTTATCGTGACTTTTCAGGTTTTTGACGTTTTCGAGCACAAACATCGCCGGACGACGCGCGTCGATAATGCGCACCACATCAAAGAACAGCGTGCCCTGGGTATCGCAGGCAAAACCGTGCGCCCGCCCGAGCGAGTTCTTTTTCGATACGCCAGCCAGCGAAAATGGCTGACAAGGAAAACCCGCCAGTAATACATCGTGTTCAGGAATGTGTTGACGAATATGTTCCGCCGCCGCCTCATCACTCACGCCTTCTTTATGGCTGAGGGTGATGTCGCGGATATCTTCATTAAAATGATGCGTCGCCGGATCGCAATAATGGTTGGCTTTATAAGTGCGAACCGCATGTTTGTTCCATTCGCTGGTAAAGACGCACTGTCCGCCAATCGATTCAAAACCGCGACGAATGCCGCCAATTCCGGCGAATAGATCGATAAAGCGAAACGCATAATGCGGATGATGTGCCGGTGGTTTGGGTAACAACGTTTGCAGATGGGCGAACTCTTTCTCACTTAAACGGTGCCATGCCGAGTCATTCGCCAGTGCACGTTTTAAAATTGCCGCGCTCCAGTGATTCTCACCCACACCATTAAGCTGCGCCACCAGCGTTTTAACATCATAAATTTGCAGCAGTTTCTCCAGCATTGCCTGTGCGGCATTCCCGGTGCTGTATGAATCGGTTACTGATATATTTTCCTGCATAGATTTAACCGGCCATCTGAGATGGCCGACAGGTTAACATAATTACAGCCATTTAGGGCCACGCGCTCAGCCCGCGGGTGAAAACGCATCTATCACCTTGTGATCGACACCTTCATTCTCCCCCGCCAGTTCGGCACTGAGCTTCGCCATAAACTCGACTAAAAATTGCGCGTTGTGCTGCGCCAGCTGCTTGCCTCTTGCGGTTTGCATGGTTTGCGGTAGCTTCAGCAACTTAGTCTGGAAATGATCCAGCGCGTAGCGTTTATCATCAAGCGGGCGATGCTGTGCGAACGGATCTTCACCATCAAACAGCGCCACGCCCAATGCCCCTGAAACAGCAAACACGCGCGCCAGGCCAATCGCCCCCAGGGCTTCCAGCCGATCCGCATCCTGGACGATTTTAGCTTCCGTTGTTAAGGGGGCGATTTGCGCGCTGAAACTGTGAGCGGCAATGGCATGACAAACGGCCTCGATTTTCTCCGCCGGAAATTGCACGAACTCTTCACGGAGCAGGCGACGCGTCTCTTCTGCCGCCAGGATTGAAGAACGCTGCCGTTGCGGATGATTTTTCGCCAGGCTCACAATATCGTGAAAATAACAGGCGGTTAAAATCACCAGCATATCGACATCGTCATCTGCCGCCAGCTTCTGTGCCGTAGCCCAGACGCGGCGAAAATGACATACGTCATGGGCCGCGTCCTGGTGCTGATGATGGTTTTTCAACCAGTTTTCGAACTGTGCCTGCCAGTGTTGTAAGTCCATACGCGCTCCGTTGCCAAAGAGTCGCAACCTTAGCAGTTTTTATTCATAGCGTCTGCTACGTGCGGGACGAGGTCGGGTGTACCAGGCAATGCTGCCTAACAATGCCCCGACCAGAGCCATAAATAAAAATCCGACCAGTGCCCCTAACCACTTTCCCGCGGTAGAGCCTAAATCGCTTTCAAATCCCGACACAGGGGCATCGGGGATCCGGCTCATCACCCAGATGTAACGCGCCATTGCCCAGACAAAATAGCCACACCATGTATAGAAAGCCCACAAAGCCAGTTTGCCACCAGGACTGCGAGAGAGTCTCTCTTCCATCTTTGTCGAACCGTATTCCATTTTGAGATAACCCGGAAAATTCAGACTTAGTACTATTATGTGATAAAGGTCACATTTTTCCACATTGGATGAGCCAGTCAAGACTCAATCATTTTTTGAACAAATAGATAATTTTTGCGCAATGGCAATAATTACCGGAAAAACAGCAATAAAGATTTATTATTATCTATGGTAATGGTTTTATTAATTCACCTAAACAATATATTAGCACCGAATTCAATTATACCTTTTTTGATTTCTGTGTCATGATAACCCCGTTATTAGCCTTTTATCGTCTTGTTTATATTTTTTGGGCCGGCATGATGCCGGCTTTTTTTATGTCTTCATTAATGTGCGCGCGATCACACCAGCCGTTTAGCGCAACACTCATTGATACCCCCTATGTTTCCACTTAACTCATAACATATTGATATACATTTATAATTTTCATGAATATTTATATTTAGAATTCATAATTCTGAATTATATTAAATAGATTAGAAACATTTTGAAATCTTTTAAATACATTTGTTACATGTAATCTTTAAAATAAAATGAACTTCATAGAATAGTATCCAAATGTGCTTTTTTTTGGATAACGGCACTTATTGATATATTCATGAAGATTATAATCACAAGGGAATACATAATGAAAAGAAAAGTTCTGGCAATGCTGGTCCCGGCGTTATTAGTTGCTGGCGCAGCAAATGCGGCTGAAATCTATAATAAAGATGGCAATAAAGTTGATTTCTACGGCAAGATGGTTGGCGAACGCATCTGGTCAAATACTGATGATAATAACAGCGAAAACGAAGATACCTCCTATGCTCGTTTCGGTGTTAAAGGTGAAACCCAAATCACCAGCGAACTGACTGGTTTCGGTCAGTTTGAATACAACCTCGACGCCAGCAAACCTGAAGGTGAAAACCAGGAAAAAACCCGTTTAACCTTCGCCGGTTTGAAATATAACGAGTTAGGATCATTTGACTATGGCCGTAACTACGGTGTTGCTTATGATGCCGCAGCTTATACCGATATGTTAGTTGAATGGGGCGGCGATTCCTGGGCTTCCGCTGACAACTTCATGAATGGTCGTACCAACGGTGTTGCAACCTACCGTAACTATGATTTCTTTGGCCTGGTTGATGGTCTTGATTTTGCGATTCAGTACCAAGGCAAAAACAGCAACCGTAGCACTAAGAAACAAAATGGTGACGGCTATGCGTTGTCTGTAGACTATAACATCAATGGTTTTGGTATCGTTGGTGCATATAGCAAATCTGATCGCACCAACGATCAAGTTGCCGATGGAAACGGTTCAAATGCTGAACTGTGGTCATTGGCTGCAAAGTATGACGCGAACAATGTCTACGCAGCTGTAATGTACGGTGAAACTCGTAATATGACTCCGGGTTCTATTGATACAGGTGTTGCCGATCGAGAAGGCAATACAATAATGCGTGATCAACTTATCAATGAAACCCAGAACTTTGAAGCGGTTGTTCAGTATCAATTCGACTTTGGTCTGCGTCCGTCCTTAGGTTATGTGTACTCTAAAGGTAAAGATATCAAAGGTGTACCTGGACATAGATATGTTGACGCTGACCGTGTGAACTACATTGAAGTTGGTACCTGGTACTACTTCAATAAGAACATGAACGTTTATACTGCATACAAATTCAACATGCTGGATAAAGATGACGCCGCCATTACTGGCGCAGCAGCTGATGACCAGTTTGCAGTTGGTATCGTCTACCAGTTCTAATCAGCCAACGCGCCGCGGCGTGTTACTGTAAAACTTAACACCAGCCTGAGTTCGTCCCTCATCGAACTCAGGCTTTTTTATTGGCATTTCATCTCGATCTGCGGCACACGCAATTGCCAAAGCATATCGATACAGCACCTTACCCCGCCCCCCTGGCTCAATAAAATCTACCAGCGTCTCTTCCAGCCAACACCCAAATGCATTTCTTTATGAATTAATCCGCAACAAAACCGCCGTCCATATAGAAATATTTGCAAAAATAGTGCATGAAAAAAAGCTTTTTCTCTACCAATCCGGGATATAAATATTCATCAGCACCACAATATTCCACAGCACTAAATCTCTCCCCGCCGCCCCGGACCTCTGATAATGGTCTAAAATCATTGAGGTCACTTGCGACGGCGTTGCTCAATAAGGAAAATTTGGCGTGAATAATATTCAACACCAGTGCAGCATCATCATTACATACTTACGCCCGCCGACTACCGCTTTCGATATATTGACTCAATTTTCCAGCCTGGTTAAAAATAGCGACCAGCTCAGTCGCAAATATAGTGACTACCCTAACTAAGCAACAATAAGGAATACACTATGACTGTTCAAACAAGTAAAAATCCGCAGGTCGATATTGCTGAAGATAATGCATTCTTCCCTTCAGAATATTCGCTTAGCCAATATACCAGTCCTGTCTCTGATCTTGATGGCGTGGACTATCCAAAACCTTATCGCGGTAAACATAAAATTCTGGTGATCGCCGCGGACGAACGTTATTTGCCGACCGATAACGGCAAACTGTTCTCGACCGGTAACCATCCGATTGAAACATTGCTGCCGTTGTATCATCTCCACGCTGCAGGTTTCGAATTCGAAGTGGCGACCATTTCCGGTCTGATGACCAAGTTTGAATACTGGGCTATGCCGCACAAAGATGAAAAAGTAATGCCATTCTTTGAGCAGCATAAATCGTTGTTCCGCAATCCGAAGAAACTCGCGGATGTTGTCGCCAGCCTCAACGCTGACAGCGAATATGCAGCAATCTTTGTTCCTGGTGGTCATGGCGCACTTATTGGTTTACCTGAAAGCCAGGACGTAGCTGCCGCTTTACAGTGGGCAATCAAAAATGACCGTTTTGTTATCTCCCTTTGCCACGGCCCGGCGGCTTTTCTGGCGCTTCGCCACGGCGATAACCCACTGAATGGTGATTCCATTTGCGCATTCCCAGACGCCGCAGACAAACAAACGCCAGAGATAGGCTATATGCCGGGTCATCTCACCTGGTACTTCGGCGAAGAGCTGAAGAAAATGGGCATGAACATTATTAATGACGACATCACCGGGCGAGTACATAAGGACCGTAAAGTTCTCACCGGCGACAGTCCTTTCGCAGCGAATGCGTTGGGTAAACTGGCGGCGCAGGAAATGCTGGCAGCTTACGCGGGTTAATCCCTGTTACGTTTGAATGTAAGCGCATAATCAATCGCAGCCGCGTTAGTACTCACGACGTGGCTGCGTTTTTCACGGTTAATTTATGGCGTACTGAAGCCCTATGTTAATTTCTTTGCGGTAACGTAATCCGGAACACATTATGCTTATTGAGATAGTGATACGTAGCACTTCCCCCATGCAATTCGGCAATCGCTTTGACTAAAGAAAGACCAAGTCCCTGACCTACGGAATGACGCGAATTATCTCCCCGCCAAAATCTACGGAAGAGTTTTTCAGGCTCATTAATTTTCGTACCAGGGCTGGCGATATCAATATTAAGAGAGCCGTTGGTATCAAGAAAACTGGTTATAAGAATGCGCGATTTTTCTGGCGAATATCGAATAGCGTTAACAATAAGATTCGATAACATTCGTTGCAGTAAAATTTTATCCGCAAAGATTTGCTGATTGCACTCGACCTTAAAGCAAATCTCTTTCTCGTCTGAAAGGTATTCAAGATAGTCCAACAAATTTTCGACTTCCTTATTGAGAGAAAGCGAGTCCAGTTTCACCAAAACATTGTTTTTATCTGCCCGGGCAAGAAACAGTATGTTCTCTGTTAACCGCGAAATATTTTCCAGCTCTTCAATGTTACCGGCAATTGTTTTTTGATATTCAGCGATACTTCTGGTTTGACTGAGCGTAACCTGATTCTGACCCAGTAATGCATTAATGGGCGTTCTAAGTTCATGAGCGAGATCGTCAGCAAATTGACTTAGGCGTTCAAAATCTTTGACTAAGGCTTGGTGCATTTTATTCAACGCCTGTCCAAGAGGTTTTAGTTCTCTCGGTAATGCGCTAACTTCAACAGGCTCTCGGCTATCGTTATAATTCAGCGCTTCCGTTACACCACTCAACTTTTTGATCTCTCGTAATCCCGTTCTGATTAACAACGGACTTAATACTGAGCAAAGTATAATGGCGACAATGCAAATTATAATGCTATTAATTTTATACTGTTCAAGCATGTTATGTCTGGCTGAAGCCAATTTAGCCACAGTAACCGTTAATGATGGCGAAACTTCATCAATATTAATTCGTAAAGCATCTATCTCTGTATCATTAATAATGCTTCTGTAAATGCCAGCTGCGCTGATTGTCTCAGTAGCAGGTATGTTATTTAACATGTCATCACTGACATTCGTCCGGTTAACAATTTTATTGATGCTATCACCATGAATGATCAAGATATCCTGACTAACATCCATCATCCGGTTAAAGTACACAGGTAACGTATCTGGATTTACCCCATCAATTAACAACTGCTTGATCTGCGCTGTCCGGTTAATGAGTGTTGTATCATCGCGCCATTTCAACTCACTTGCCAGGCCATTATAGAGAGTCCATACAATTCCAGCGCCAGCAACAGACAGCAGCAATATAAAAAGCAAGGTTAAACGGACGGTTATAGATAATCTTTTCATTATTTTTTTACCGCTACGAATGAATAGCCCATCCCCCGGATTGTGGCGATTAGCTTTTCAGGAAAAGGATCATCAAGTTTTGCGCGGAGCCTGCGAATGGCGACATCCACCGTATTGGTATCACTATCAAAGTTGATTCCCCAAATTTCACTCGCAATAACCGTTCTGGGTATAATTTCGCCAGCTCTGGAGGCCAGTAGCCAAAGTAACTGAAACTCCTTGCGCGTCAGTGTAATACTGATATTGTCCCTGCTCACACTTTGACTAACAGAGTCCATTCTTAAGCCGCTGATTTCTAATGTTGAATTCAAAGCGTGATGTTGCCTTAATTGTGCCCGAACCCTTGCCAGCAACTCAGAAAATGAAAAAGGTTTTACCAGATAATCATTTGCCCCACTGTCCAGCCCTCTGACTCTGTCATCGACAGAATCTCTTGCAGTAAGGCAAATAACAGGAGTTTGCTTTGCCGTTCTTAACGTTTGTAAGATCTGCCAGCCATCCATACCCGGAAGCATAATATCCAGAATGATCAATGCATAATCATCCTTCAGCGCAAGATAAAGCCCATCTCTGCCATCAGTAACGGCATCAATGACATAACCCGCTTCGGAAAGCCCCTGCGTTACCCATTCCTGGGTCCTTTGATTATCTTCAATAAGTAGAATCTTCATGAAAATAATATGCCATAAATCATATGTTATAGAAACAGCCTGGTTCATTACAAAATTGTAATGCTGCTGTAAGGTTACCCTGGACGCTTTTTCGCTATCCTCAAAACTCATTCACATGACAAGGATATAAACATGTTAAAGCGTTATTTAGTACTCTCCGTAGTAACGGCTGCATTTTCATTACCTTCTTTGGTCTATGCTGCACAACAAAACATTCTTAGCGTGCACATTTTGAACCAGCAAACAGGAAAACCCGCTGCCGACGTGACAGTCACTCTTGAAAAGAAAGCGGACAACGGCTGGTTACAACTTAATACCGCCAAAACAGATAAGGATGGACGAATTAAGGCACTGTGGCCCGAGCAAACTGCAACTACGGGCGATTACCGTGTCGTATTTAAAACCGGGGACTATTTCAAGAAACAAAATCTTGAAAGTTTCTTCCCTGAGATCCCCGTTGAATTTCATATTAATAAAGTGAACGAGCATTATCATGTGCCTTTATTACTTAGCCAATATGGGTATTCAACCTATCGTGGCAGTTAATGCATAAATATGTAAAAGCAGATCTCTGCTACTGTTAGGGAGGACACTCCCTGACAGATTAACAGTAAACGGCTCTTGCTGGCTAACGACAAAAAAGTGTGATGGCTTATGAAAAAGAATCAATTTTTAAAAGAATCAGATGTTACGGCCGAGTCAGTATTCTTTATGAAGCGTCGGCAGGTGTTAAAAGCACTGGGCATCAGCGCGGCTGCACTTTCTTTGCCTCACGCTGCGCATGCCGATCTGCTTAGCTGGTTTAAAGGGAACGATCGCCCACCTGCCCCCGCCGGAAAACCGTTGGAGTTCAGCAAGCCTGCCGCCTGGCAAAATGACCTGCCACTGACGCCAGCAGATAAAGTCTCCGGTTATAACAACTTCTATGAATTCGGGCTGGATAAAGCCGATCCCGCCGCTAATGCTGGTAGCCTGAAAACCGATCCATGGACACTGAAAATCAGCGGCGAAGTGGCAAAACCATTGACCCTCGATCACGATGATTTAACCCGTCGCTTCCCGCAGGAAGAGCGTATTTATCGTATGCGCTGCGTAGAAGCATGGTCGATGGTGGTGCCGTGGATTGGTTTTCCGCTGCACAAATTGCTGGCGCTTGCCGAACCCACCAGCAATGCGAAGTATGTCGCTTTCGAAACAATTTATGCACCGGAACAAATGCCAGGCCAGCAGGACCGCTTTATCGGCGGCGGGCTGAAATATCCTTATGTCGAAGGATTGCGTCTCGACGAAGCAATGCATCCGCTCACACTGATGACCGTAGGTGTTTATGGCAAGGCGTTACCGCCACAAAATGGCGCGCCGGTGCGACTGATTGTGCCGTGGAAATATGGCTTTAAAGGGATTAAATCGATCGTCAGTATTAAGCTGACCCGCGAGCGTCCGCCAACCACCTGGAATCTGGCAGCGCCTGACGAATACGGTTTTTACGCCAACGTTAATCCGCATGTTGATCACCCGCGCTGGTCACAGGCTACCGAACGATTTATTGGTTCAGGCGGCATCCTCGATGTACAGCGCCAGCCAACGCTACTGTTTAATGGTTACGCCGAGCAGGTGGCATCGCTGTATCGTGGCCTGGATTTGCGGGAGAATTTCTAAATGCGTCTGACAGCAAAACAGGTGACATGGCTGAAAGTTTGCCTGCATCTTGCCGGATTGTTGCCGTTTCTCTGGCTGGTCTGGGCGATTAATCACGGTGGATTGGGTGCCGATCCGGTGAAAGATATTCAGCATTTTACTGGTCGCACTGCACTGAAATTTTTGCTGGCGACCTTGTTAATCACACCTCTGGCACGCTACGCAAAACAGCCGTTATTGATACGCACTCGCCGCCTGTTAGGCTTATGGTGCTTTGCCTGGGCGACACTGCATTTAACCAGTTACGCATTACTGGAGCTGGGCGTGAATAATCTGGCGTTATTAGGCAAGGAGTTAATTACCCGGCCTTATTTAACGTTAGGAATTATCAGCTGGGTTATTTTGCTTGCTTTAGCGTTTACTTCAACCCAGGCGATGCAGCGAAAACTCGGCAAGCACTGGCAACAGTTGCATAATTTCGTCTATCTTGTCGCGATCCTGGCCCCAATACATTATCTGTGGTCAGTGAAGATTATTTCACCGCAGCCGCTCATCTACGCTGGGCTGGCTGTACTGCTTTTAGCCTTACGGTATAAGAAGTTGCGTTCCCTTTTTAACCGGTTACGCAAGCAGGTTCACAACAAATTATCTGTATAACTTCATATTGCCGACAAAGTACGCGTTATCCCTGCCGGATGCGGCGCGAGCGCCCTATCCGGCATACACAGATCGCATTAGGTTATGTTTCGTTTGTCATCAACCTCAAATCATCGACATAATTTATTTTATTTCAATAAGATAGATAAGCACACCTGAGAGAACTATTCTCTTGTCTCCTAAGAGTTGTTGCATTTTGTCATATGTTACAATATAACATTACACATCATATACATTAACTCTGGAGGAAACTGTTTTGGCGATTCGTCTTCATAAACTGGCTGTTGCTTTAGGTGTCTTTATTGTTAGCGCTCCTGCCTTTTCGCATGGTCATCACTCACACGGCAAACCCTTAACAGAGGTCGAACAAAAAGCTGCTAATGGTGTTTTTGATGATGCCAATGTACAAAACCGAACGCTCAGTGACTGGGATGGAGTCTGGCAATCCGTTTATCCTTTACTGCAAAGTGGCAAACTTGACCCCGTCTTTCAGAAGAAAGCGGATGCAGATAAAACCAAAACATTTGCTGAAATTAAAGATTATTATCACAAAGGTTATGCGACAGATATCGAGATGATTGGCATTGAGGACGGCATTGTTGAATTCCATAGAAATAATGAAACAACATCCTGTAAATATGATTACGATGGATACAAAATACTCACCTATAAATCAGGCAAGAAAGGCGTTCGTTACTTATTCGAATGTAAAGATCCTAAAAGCAAAGCCCCTAAATATATACAATTTAGCGATCATATAATTGCACCACGAAAATCATCTCATTTTCACATTTTTATGGGTAATGATTCACAGCAATCTTTATTAAATGAAATGGAAAACTGGCCAACGTATTATCCCTATCAGTTGAGTAGCGAAGAAGTGGTCGAGGAAATGATGTCTCATTGATTTTTTTGCGCTGACTTCAATTATTTAACAGAACAGTGCCTGGTAGTAACGACAATAATTTACCAAGACAAATAAATAAGACAAACTCAGACACGCTCATGCTTGAGACGTGTCTTTTTTATTATGTCTGTAGAAAAAAACTGAGAAAACGGCGAACAATAAATACACAACTCACCAATACAGACTGGCTGCACCAATGTCTCCAGGAGCAAGTCATCTGTCATGGTAAAGCTAACCAGAAATATAGGTTAATTTTGGTATTTAAACCTTTTTTACTTGTTAGTATGATACAAAGGCTTTCAAAAAAGCTGGGAAATTCAACAACTCTTGGAAATTATGGACTTTGTCCCGCGGCTTTAATCTGACGGCCGCGTTCCTTTTTTTGCTCAATTATTGCCCCCTTCTCTACGCAACTTCAGTTCCCACCACCAACTTTGCGGCAGCTTTGTAGGATCAATGTCTAAAAGAATAATGGTGACCGATAAGAAAACGACTGAATAATTGCAGATTTTCGCTCGAAAGCTTCCTGTCAGATCCATAGCGAATCAAGTGCTGAATGTCACAGTATCGAACAGAAAACAGTGACGATCTAACCCTTCAAGAATATTCTACGATTGTTCTGTTTAGGAAAAGCAAGGCGGGAAGTCGGGAGATAAGTCATTGATAAAGTGGCGGAGAGAGGGGGATTTGAACCCCCGGTAGAGTTGCCCCTACTCCGGTTTTCGAGACCGATGATACAGAGTCGAAAAATCAAAGAGTTAAAAATTTTTCTTGGAATAAATGTCTTAAAATCGTACACGAAAAATCAATAATTTACATAACATTAAAGAAGAATATTCCAAGCCTTCTTGAGGCCACCATCTGTTGTCAGGTGTCATTCAGACGTGATTTGCCCCAGATTGGGAAAGCACGCTTTTTTCTCAGCTTATTCCGTTTTGCCTGTGTTGAATAATTCCACTGCAGTTATATAAAATCGGTAACGGCTGGAAATCATTCAATACTCGCACTATCGAAAGTTAACCAGCCAGCTGCAGCACGTTCTTACATACGACGTGCCTGCGGTTTCAACTCCCGCCAGCTCCACCATTTTTGACAGGACTGCAACCGGACATCGACAATAAAAACAGATAATTACGGACACTGACCAGACAACAAACAGACCTGAACAAGACAA